>NZ_JAAKZW010000079.1 GCF_011044995.1 Streptomyces mesophilus
GACCCCCTGCATCCGAACTTCGTTCGGATCTCCTCAAACGCCGGAGGGGCTGAGAGATGCCGGCCGGGCTGGAGAAACCACCCGCGGCAGCTGATACGGAAGCGCCCCGTACCAAGCCCACACCACCACGAACCCGAAGGCCAGGCACAGGATGCCGCCCACCGCGTCCAGCCAGAAGTGGTTGGCCGTTGCGATGATCACGACGAGTGTGGCCACCGGGTAGAGCGCGCCGAGGATCTTCGCCCAAGGCGCCTTGGCCAGCGCGAAGATGGTCAGGCCGCACCAGGTCGACCAGCCGATGTGCATCGAGGGCATCGCCGCGTACTGGTTGGTCATGTGCTTCAGGTCGCCCGACGCCATCGAACCCCAGGTGTGGTGCACCAGGACCGTGTCGATGAAGTTGTGGCCGTCCATCAGGCGCGGCGGGGCGAGCGGGAACAGGTAGAAGCCGACCAGGGCGACACCCGTGGTGAGGAAGAGGACCGTGCGCGTCGCCGCGTAGCGGCCCGGGTGCCGGCGGTACAGCCAGATCAGGACGCCGATCGTCACGATGAAGTGCAGCGTCGCGTAGTAGTAGTTCATGCCGACGATCAGCCATGTCACCGAGTTCACGGCACGGTTGAAGGCCTCTTCGAAACCGAGACCGATCGCGTGCTCGGCGCGCCAGATCCAGTCGGCATTGCGCATCGCTTCCGACTTCTGCTCGGGCACGGCATTGCGTACCAGCGAGTAGAGCCAGTAGCTCACACCGATCAGTGCGAGCTCGATCCAGATACGCGGGCGCCGCGGCCGACGAAGCCGCTGCCACAACGTCCGCTCTGTGGCGGTCTGTCGACCCGATTCATCCCCCTTGGGTGGCGCCGCGGCGGCCTCCGGGCCGTTCCGTGTCCTCACAGTCGTGTCACCCATGGGAGAAGAGTCTGCCAGATACCCACACCCACCTGATCATCCCTTGGTCGGGTCTTGTACGCATCCAATCCATCCTGTGGAGGACCCGACGCCTAGGGGACCTGGGGCGGTTCCCCTGAGAGCCCGGCGCGTCTACTGCGGCAGACGCAGAGAACATGGTCAGCGCGGCGCCGAAGCCGTTGAACCGCGAACCACCAGCTCAGGCATGAACACGAACTCGCTGTGCGGTGCCGGTGTCCCGTCGATCTCCTCGAGCAGGGCGCGCACGGCCGCCTGCCCCATCGCGGGCACGGGCTGCCGGATGGTGGTCAGCGGCGGGTCCGTGAAGGCGATCAGCGGGGAGTCGTCGAAGCCCACGACGGAGACCTGGCGCGGCACGCTCAGGCCCCGGTGCCGCGCGGTGCGGATCGCGCCGAGCGCCATCATGTCGCTCGCGCAGACGATGGCCGTGCAGTCGCGGTCCAGGAGCGCGGCGGCCGCCGCCTGGCCGCCTTCGAGGGTGTAGAGCGAGTGCTGTACGTACAGCTGCGCCTCGTCCTCGCTCAGGCCCAGGCGCTCGCGCATCGCGCCGATGAAGCCCTCTATCTTCCGCTGTACGGGCACGAAGCGCTTCGGGCCGAGCGCGAGCCCGATCCGGCGGTGGCCGAGTGCGCACAGGTGCGTGACGGCGAGATCCATCGCGGCCCGGTCGTCGGGGGAGACGAACGGGGCCTTCACGTGCGGGGAGAAACCGTTGATCAGGACGTGCGGGACGCCTTTGGCGCGCAGCTGGTCGTAACGCTGCGTATCGGCCGTGGTGTCCGCGTGCAGACCCGAGACGAAGATGATGCCGCTGACCCCGCGGGCCACGAGCATCTCGGTCAGCTCGTCCTCGGTGGAGCCGCCCGGCGTCTGCGTGGCGAGCACCGGGGTGTAGCCCTGACGCGTCAGGGCCTGCCCGATGACCTGCGCGAAGGCCGGGAAGATCGGGTTGTCCAGCTCCGGGATGATCAGGCCGACGAGGCCTTCACTGCGCTGCTTGAGGCGCACGGGCCGCTCGTAGCCGAGCACGTCGAGCGCGGCAAGGACGGACTCACGGGTGGTCGCGGCCACACCGGGCTTGCCGTTGAGCACGCGGCTGACTGTGGCTTCGCTGACCCCCGCCTGGGCTGCGATGTCGGCAAGCCGTGCGGTCACGGCACGGACCTTACCGTTCAGGGCCCTGATTGCCCACCGAGTGGGTGGACCCGGCTGCGGAGAATGGTCGCCCTGCCGGGCATGCGCTCTTGCAAGGTCTTGCAGGCGTACGGAACGTCCCTTGCAAGTCCGTGCACCCAAGGCGCACAGGGCCTGTGCAGCTATGCAAGGAAACGTGAAGGTAACGATCCGCATCTCTTGCAGAAAGTTTCGGCAAGGTCTTTCCAGAAGCTTTCAGGCTTGTTACGTTCCTGCCCGAACCCAGGGCCGCGCAGGGGCGGTCGGGGATGGGGCACTTGAAGGAGTACTCATGCGGCGTGGCATATCCACCACCGCTCTGGTCGCGGCCATCGCACTGGCGGCGACGGCGTGCGGCGGGGACGACGGCGGGGACAAGGGCGGCAAGAGCGCCGGCGGGGAACTCACCGGCACCGTGACCTTCTGGGACACGTCCAACGACGCCGAGAAGGCCACGTACAAGGAGCTCGCCGAGGGCTTCGAGAAGCTGCACCCGAAGGTCGACGTCAAGGTCGTCACGGTGCCGTTCGGCGAGGCCAACGCCAAGTTCAAGAACGCCGCGGGCGGCAACTCCGGTGCCCCGGACGTGATGCGCACCGAGGTCGCCTGGGTCGCGGACTTCGCCAACCTCGGCTACCTCGCCCCGCTCGACGGCACCGCGGCGCTGGACAACGAGGGCGACTACCTCGAACAGGCCGCCGCCTCCACGAAGTTCAACGACAAGACCTACGCGGCGCCGCAGACCATCGACACCCTCGCGCTCTTCTACAACAAGAAGATGCTCAAGGACGCCGGCGTCGAGGTCCCCACCTCCGTCGACGAGGTCAAGGCCGCCGCCGAGAAGATCAAGGACAAGAGCGGCAAGACCGGTCTCTACCTGCGCGGCGACGACCCGTACTTCTACCTCCCGTACCTCTACGGAGAGGGCGGTGACCTCCTCGACACGTCGAAGAAGGAGATCACCGCCGACGACGAGCCGGGCGCGAAGGCCTTCGCCGTGATGAAGGACCTGGTCGACTCCAAGGCCGCGATCACCGACGCGTCCGACGGCTACAACAACCAGCTGAACGCCTTCAAGGACGGCGAGGTCGCCATGGCGATCGACGGCCCCTGGTCGATCGAAGGCGCCCTGGCCGGCAAGCAGTTCAAGGACGCCAAGGACAACCTCGGTGTCGCGCCGGTCCCGGCGGGCTCGGCCCGTGCGGCCTCCCCGCAGGGCGGCTGGAACCTCTCGGTGTACGCCGGCTCCAAGAGCCTGGACGCCTCCTACGAGTTCGTGAAGTACATGAGCTCCGCGAAGGTGCAGCAGCAGACCACCGAGAAGCTGAGCCTGCTGCCGACCCGCAAGTCGGTGTACGAGGTCCAGTCCGTCAAGGACAACCAGATGGTCCAGTTCTTCAAGCCGGCCGTCGACAAGTCCGTGCAGCGGCCCTGGATCGCCGAGGCCAACGCCCTGTTCGAGCCGATCCGGCTGCAGATGCAGCAGGTGCTCAGCGGCAAGTCCTCGCCCGAGGCGGGTGCCAAGGGTGTCGGTGAGGCGTACAAGAAGCTCCTGAAGGACTACAAGTAGCCGTGACGGTGCTCACCGAGAAGAAGGCGCCGGCCGCCGAAGAAGTGACGAAGGCGGCCGGCCGGCCCCAGGGCCGTATACGACGCGCGCTGTCCACGCACTGGTACGCGTGGGCCATGGTCGCCCCGGTCGTCGCGGTGATCGGCGTGATCATCGGCTGGCCGCTGATCCGCGGCGTCTACCTGTCGACGACGAACGCCAATGAGGCGAACGTCGAGCGCACGATCGGCGTCAACCACATCCCGGCGACGTACGAGTCCGTGGGCCTGGAGAACTACACGACGATCCTGTCGGACGGTGTCTTCTGGGACCGACTGATCTGGACCCTGGTGTGGACGGTGTCCTGCGTGACGCTCTCGTTCACGCTCGGGCTCGCGCTCGCCGTGATGCTCAACCGGAAGCTGAAGGGCCGCACCTTCTACCGGATGGCCCTCATCCTGCCGTGGGCGGTGCCCGCCTTCGTCTCGGTGTTCACCTGGCGGCTGCTCTTCAACGAGAAGAACGGACTGTTCAACTCGCTGCTCGCCGGCGGCGGCATCGACGCCATCCCGTGGCTCAACGACCCGACCTGGGCGAAGCTTTCGGTGATCGCGGTCAATGTGTGGCTCGGTGTGCCGTTCATGCTGATCGCCATGCTCGGCGGTCTGCAGTCGATCCCGGCCGATCTGTACGAGGCCGCCGAGATGGACGGCGCGAACGCCTGGCAGCGCTTCAGGCACATCACCCTGCCGGGGCTCAAGCCGGTCAGCTCCACCGTCGTCCTGATCAGCGGCATCTGGACCTTCAACATGTTCCCGGTGATCTTCCTGCTCACCCGGGGCGGTCCCGGTGACGCGACGGAGATCCTCGTGACGTACGCCTACCGGCTCTCCTTCGTCGTCAGCCCCCGCGACTTCGCGGGCTCCGCGGCCTGGGGTGTGCTCATCCTCGTGCTGCTCTCGCTCTTCGCGGTGGTCTACCGCCGTGCGCTCCGCAAGCAGGGAGATGTCTGGTGAGCACCAGCACCGCAACAAAGAAGCCTCGCGCGCGCGGCGAGAGGGGGCCGCTCGCCTCCGTCGGGCTGCACGTCACCCTCGTCGTGGCGTCCCTCATCGCCGTCTTCCCGCCGCTGTGGCTGCTCGTCACCTCGCTCAAGCCGAAGGACGAGGCGTTCACGACCGATCTGGTCAAGGACTTCACGTTCTCCAACTACGCACACGTGCTCGGCGAGACCGAGTTCCTCACCTGGCTCGGGAACTCGCTGATGGTGGTGGGTCTGACCACCGTCATCGGTGTGTTCATCTCCGCCACCACCGGATACGCGGTGAGCCGCTTCAAGTTCCCCGGGATGCGGCCGCTGATGTGGCTGCTGCTCATCACGCAGATGTTCCCGGTCGCCGTCCTGATCGTGCCGCTGTACAACCTGCTCGCCACGCTGGGTCTGCTGAACCAGCCGGTGGGTCTGGTGATCACGTATCTGACGATCGCGATCCCGTTCTGCGCCTGGATGATGAAGGGCTACTTCGACACCATCCCGGTGGAGATCGACGAGGCCGGACGGGTCGACGGGCTCAACCCCTTCGGTACGTTCTGGCGGCTCATCCTGCCGCTCGCGAAGCCCGGGCTCGCGGTCACCGGCTTCTACGCCTTCATCACCGGCTGGGCCGAAGTCGCGTACGCCTCCGCGTTCATGACCGGCGAGGAGAACCTCACCCTCGCGGGCGGACTGCAGACCTTCGTCAACCAGTACACGAGCGACTGGGGTTCGCTGACCGCGGCCGCCGTCATCGTCGCCGTACCCGCAGCGGTGATCTTCGGCTTCGCGCAGCGTCATCTGGTGGCCGGTCTGACCGCCGGGGCGACCAAGTCCTGATAGAGCTGTTCGTCCGCAGTTGCCCGCACTTTGTACGTTGAACCACTCACTTTCAGGGATGACATGACTCAGCACACCGCTGACTGGTGGCGCGATGCCGTGATCTACCAGGTCTATCCGCGCAGTTTCGCCGATGCCAACGGGGACGGCATGGGCGATCTGGAGGGGGTACGGAGCCGGCTGCCGTATCTGCGCGAACTCGGCGTCGACGCGGTCTGGCTCTCCCCGTTCTACGCGTCGCCGCAGGCCGACGCCGGCTACGACGTGGCCGACTACCGCGCCGTGGACCCGATGTTCGGCACGGTCGAGCACGCCGAGGCGCTGATCCGCGACGCGCACGAGCTGGATCTGCGCGTCATCGTGGACGTCGTACCGAACCACTCCTCGGACCAGCACGAGTGGTTCAAGCGTGCGGTGAAGGAGGGGCCGGACTCGCCGCTGCGCGGGCGCTACCACTTCAGGGCCGGGCGGGGCGCGGACGGCGAACTGCCGCCCAACGACTGGGAGTCCATCTTCGGCGGGCCCGCCTGGACGCGTACGACGAACCCGGACGGCAGCCCGGGCGAGTGGTATCTGCACTTGTTCGCGCCCGAGCAGCCCGACTTCAATTGGGATCACCCGGCGGTCGCCGACGAGTTCCGCTCGATCCTGAGGTTCTGGCTGGATCTCGGGGTCGACGGCTTCCGCGTCGACGTGGCGCACGGCCTGGTGAAGGCGGACGGACTGCCCGACATCGGCGGCCGCGACCAGCTCAAGCTGCTCGGCAACGCCGCGATGCCGTTCTTCGACCAGGACGGGGTGCACGAGATCTACCGCTCGTGGCGCCGTGTCCTCGACGAGTACCCGGGCGAGCGGATCGCGGTCGCCGAGGCGTGGACGCCGACCGTGGACCGTACGGCGCTGTACGTCCGCCCGGACGAACTGCACCAGGCGTTCAACTTCCAGTATCTGGCGACCTATTGGGACGCCACCGCGCTGCGCGAGGTCATCGACACCTCCCTGGAGGCGATGCGGCCGGTCGGCGCGCCCGCGACCTGGGTCCTGTCGAACCACGACGTCACCCGGCATGCCACCCGGTTCGCCAACCCGGCGGGCCTCGGCACCCAGCTGCGCACGCCGGGCGACCGCGAGCTCGGGCTGCGCCGTGCGCACGCGGCCACGCTCCTGATGCTGGCGCTGCCCGGATCCGCGTACGTCTACCAGGGCGAGGAGCTCGGGCTTCCCGACGTCACCGACCTGCCGGACGAGGCCCGTCAGGACCCGTCGTTCTTCCGCGCGGCCGGCCAGGACGGCTTCCGGGACGGCTGCCGGGTGCCCATCCCGTGGACGCGGGACGGGAGTTCGTACGGCTTCGGGGGCGGTGGGAGCTGGCTGCCGCAGCCTTCTCAGTGGGCGGAGTTGAGCGTCGAGGCGCAGAGCGGTGATCAGGGGTCGACGCTCGAGCTGTACCGGGGCGCGCTGGCGCTGCGGCGCTCCCACCCGGGGCTTGGTGCGGGGGAGTCGGTCGAGTGGCGTGCGGCGCCCGAGGGCGTGCTGGCCTTCGCACGCGAGGGCGGCTTCGTCTGCACGGCGAACACGACCGGAGAGCCGGTACGGATCCCCACGCCCGGGCAGGCGCTCCTGTCCAGCGGCACGGTCCTGTACGGCGACGAGTTCGCCGAACTGCCCGCGGACACCACCGTCTGGTGGCAGACGTGACGATCCCCGCGTCGCGGGGTGCCGTATCCGGGGGGAACGGCACCCCGCGGCTGGCCGACATAGCCGCCCAGGCCTCCGTCAGCGAGGCCACCGCGAGCCGGGTGCTCAACGGCAAGCCGGGCGTGGCGAGTTCGACCAGGCGCCGTGTGCTCGCGGCCCTGGACGTGCTCGGCTATGAGCGGCCCGTACGGCTGAAGCAGCGCAGCGCGGGGCTCATCGGCCTGGTGATCCCCGAGCTGTCCAACCCGATCTTCCCGGCCTTCGCCCAGGTCATCGAGCAGACCCTGGCCGGGCACGGCTACACCCCGGTCCTGTGCACCCAGACCCCGGGCGGCGCGACCGAGGACGAGCTGGTCGAGCAGCTGGAGCAGCGCGGGGTCAACGGCATCGTGTTCCTGTCCGGGCTGCACGCCGACACCACCGCCGACCCGGCGCGCTATGCCGAACTCACCGGGCGCGGAGTGCCGTTCGTGCTCGTCAACGGCTACCACCCCCGTATCCACGCCCCGTTCGTCTCACCCGACGACCACGCGGCGGCGCGGATGGCCGTACGGCATCTCGCGGACCTCGGCCATGAGCGCATCGGGCTCGCGGTCGGACCGACCCGCTATGTGCCGGCCGGACGTAAGACCGAGGGCTTCCTCGCCGCGATGCACGCGATCCTCGGCGTACCGCGCGCGGAGGCCGAACTCGCTGTCCAGTCCACCCTGTTCACCGTCGAAGGCGGCCAGGCCGCCGCCGGGATGCTGCTCGATCAGGGCTGCACCGGCATCGTCTGCGCCAGCGACCTGATGGCGCTCGGCGCGGTGCGCGCGGCCCGGCAGCGCGGCCTCGACGTGCCCCGGGACGTCTCCGTCGTCGGCTACGACGACTCGCCCCTGATCGCCTTCACCGACCCGCCGCTGACGACCGTGCGCCAGCCCGTGCAGGCCATGGCCACGGCGGCGGTGGGTGCGCTGATCGAGGAGATCCACGGAAATCCCGTACAGCGCACCGAGTTCGTGTTCCAGCCCGAGCTCGTCGTACGAGGGTCCACGGCCCAAGTGCGGCGTTGAGAAAGACCGTTCCCCCCACCGCCGTACGTGGGTGAGCCGCCCCCGTACGGCGTTCTGCAAGGCCAGCACAGTCACCGGATCCACCCCCTCAGAGCCGGAGGACCCATGACCCGCAGCAGATCCCTCATCGCCACACTTGTCGTGGGCGCGTCACTCGTGGGCGCGTCACTCTTCATGCCGACCGCCCAGGCCGCGCCGCCCGGCGACAAGGACGTCACCGCCGTCCTCTTCGAGTGGCGCTTCGGCTCCGTCGCCCGTGAGTGCACGGACAGGCTCGGACCCGCCGGATACGGATACGTCCAGGTCTCCCCGCCGCAGGAGCACATCCAGGGCGGCCAGTGGTGGACCTCGTACCAGCCCGTCAGCTACAAGATCGCCGGACGGCTCGGCGACCGGGCCGCCTTCAAGAACATGGTCGACACCTGCCACGCGGCGGGCGTCAAGGTCGTCGCCGACGCGGTGATCAACCACATGGCGGCCGGTGACGGCACGGGCACGGGCGGCACGAGCTACACCAAGTACGCCTACCCGGAGCTCTATTCGGGCGCCGACATGGACGACTGCCGCTCGCACATCAACAACTACGGCGACCGCGGCAACGTCCAGAACTGCGAGCTCGTCGGCCTCGCCGATCTGGACACCGGCGAGGAGTACGTGCGCGGCCGGATCGCCGCGTATCTCAACGACCTGCTCTCGCTCGGCGTCGACGGCTTCCGTGTCGACGCGGCCAAGCACATGCCGGCCGGTGACCTCGCGAACATCAAGTCGCGGCTCAGCAACCCCGGTGTGTACTGGAAGCAGGAAGCGATCCACGGCGCCGGTGAGGCGGTCTCGCCGAGCGAGTACCTCGGCAACGGCGACGTCCAGGAGTTCCGGTACGCCCGCGACCTCAAGCGGGTCTTCCAGAACGAGAACCTCGCCTACCTGAAGAACTACGGCGAGGGCTGGGGCTACATGGAGTCCGGCAAGTCCGCCGTCTTCGTCGACAACCACGACACCGAGCGCGGCGGCGACACCCTCAGCTACAGGAACGGCGCCGACTACACCCTCGCCAACATCTTCATGCTCGCCTGGCCCTACGGCTCCCCGGACGTCCACTCCGGCTACGAGTACACCGACCGGGATGCCGGGCCGCCCAACGGCGGGACGGTGAACGCCTGTTGGCAGGACGGCTGGAAGTGCCAGCACGCCTGGCCTGAGATCGAGTCGATGGTCGCCCTGCGCAACACCGCACGCGGCCAGTCCGTCACCAACTGGTGGGACGACGGCGGCGACCGGATCGCGTTCGGCCGTGGCACCAAGGCGTAC
The DNA here is from genome assembly GCF_011044995.1 of Streptomyces mesophilus. Taxonomy (GTDB): domain Bacteria; phylum Actinomycetota; class Actinomycetes; order Streptomycetales; family Streptomycetaceae; genus Streptomyces; species Streptomyces mesophilus. The sequence continues at coordinate 9,587 of NZ_JAAKZW010000079.1, forward strand.
GTGGCGATCAACCACGAGTCCGCCGGGCTCACGCGCACCTTCCAGACCTCGCTGCCGGCCGGTGACTACTGCGATGTGCAGAGCGACCGGACGGTCAGCGTGAACGGGTCAGGCCAGTTCACGGCCACGCTCCCCGCACAGACGGCCCTCGCACTGCACATCAACGCCCGCAGCTGCTGACCCGTCTCCCCTTACCGCCGCCCTGCGCCCAGCCCATCCTGCCCCGCGGCCGCGCAGGGCGGCACCTCACCGCCACTTCCGCGGCACCCATCCGCCACGTCCGTGGCACCACCTTCCCGTACTGCTTTCGGATCGAAGGAGACCTCGTCGTGCCCCGTACGCGAAGAACGGCCGCGGTGCTCACGGCCGCCCTGCTCGCGGCGCTCGTGCCCGCCGTCCCCGCGGCGGCCGCGCCCCCGCCGCCACCCCCGTCGGACGCGAAGCTGGCCGCGGAACCGGCCCGGCACGATCTGACCCGGGAGCAGTTCTACTTCGTCCTGCCCGACCGGTTCGCCAACGGCGATAAGGGCAACGACAAGGGCGGTCTGACCGGCTCGCGCCTTCAGACCGGCTTCGACCCCGCCGACAAGGGCTTCTACCAGGGCGGCGACCTCAAGGGCCTCACCGACCGGCTCGACTACATCAAGGGCCTGGGCACCACGGCCCTGTGGATGGCGCCGATCTTCAAGAACAAGCCGGTCCAGGGCACGGGCAAGGACGCCTCGGCCGGCTACCACGGCTACTGGATCACCGACTTCACCCAGGTCGACCCGCACTTCGGCACCAACGCGGACCTGGAGCGGCTGATCGACAAGGCGCACGCCAAGGGCATCAAGGTCTTCTTCGACGTCATCACCAACCACACCGCCGATGTCGTCAGTTACGAGGAGAAGTCCTACGGCTACCTCTCCAAGGGCGCCTTCCCGTATCTGACGAAGGACGGGAAGCCCTTCGATGACGCGGACTACGCGGACGGGGCCTCCAAGTTCCCGTCGGTCAACAGGAGTTCCTTCCCCCGTACACCCGTCGTGTCGGCGGCCGAGAAGGACCTGAAGGTCCCCTCCTGGCTCAACGACCCGCTGATGTACCACAACCGCGGCGACTCGACCTTCGCCGGCGAGTCCTCCACGTACGGCGACTTCTCCGGCCTCGACGACCTGTGGACCGAGCGTCCCGAGGTCGTGCGGGGCATGGAGAAGATCTACGAGAAGTGGGTCCGCGACTTCGGCATCGACGGCTTCCGTATCGACACGGTCAAGCACGTCAACACCGAGTTCTGGACCCAGTGGGCGACCGCGCTCGACGCGTACGCCGCCAAGCGGGGCCGCGAGGACTTCTTCATGTTCGGTGAGGTCTATTCCGCCGATACGGACATCACTTCGCCGTACGTCACCGAGGGCCGCCTCGACTCGACGCTCGACTTCCCGTTCCAGGACGCGGCCCGCGCCTACGCGGCGCAGGGCGGCTCGGCCGAGCGGCTCGGCAAGGTCTTCGGCGACGACTACAAGTACACGACCGACAAGGCCAACGCGTACGAGCAGGTCTCGTTCCTCGGCAACCACGACATGGGCCGCTTCGGCACCTTCCTGAAGCAGGACCGGCCGGACGCATCGGACGCCGAACTCCTCGACCGCTACGAGCTGGCGAACGAGCTGATGTTCCTCGGCCGCGGCAACCCGGTCGTCTACTACGGCGACGAGCAGGGCTTCACCGGCGCCGGCGGCGACAAGGACGCACGCCAGACCCTGTTCGCGTCGAAGACCGCCGACTATCTCGACGACGACCAGCTCGGCACCGACCGCACCCACGCGAAGGACGCGTACGACACCGGCCACCCCCTGTACCGGCAGATCGCCGAGCTGTCCGCCCTGCGCAAGGCGCATCCGGCGCTCGCGGACGGCATCCAGGAGGAGCGGTACGCGGAAGGTTCCGTCTACGCCTTCTCCCGTACGGACGCGAAGAGCCGCACCGAGTACGTCGTGGCCGCGAACAACGCGCAGGAGGCGCGCACGGTCGAGATCCCGACCGGCTCGCAGAACGTCAACTTCCGCGCGGTGTACGGGAGTGAGGCCTCGGTCCGCAGCGGTGACGACCGGAAGATCAAGGTCGAGATCCCCGGACTTTCGTCGGTGGTCCTGAAGGCCGACAAGGCCCTCGCCACCCCGGACGCCAAGCCGTCCGTGGAGCTGAAGGCCCCGCCCGCCGGTGCGACGGGCCGCGTCGAGCTCACCGCCGACGTACGTGGCGGCGGCCTGAACCGGGTCGTCTTCGCCGCCCAGACCGGCAACGGCAAGTGGCGGACGCTCGGCTCCGCCGACCACGCCCCGTACAAGGTCACCCACCGCATCGACGCCGAGCGCGCCGGAACCCCCGTGCGCTACAAGGCCGTTGTGGTCGACTCCCGTGGGCGCCCGGCGAGCGACCTCGCCGAGACCGTCTCCGGCGCCCCGGTGGTCGAGCAGCCACCGAGCGCGGTCGAGCGGGAGTACGCGGTGGTCCATTACAAGCGGGCCGATGCCGATTACGAGGGCTGGACCCTCAAGTCCGGTGAGCAGCAAGCCCAGTTCACCGGCCGTGACGCGTACGGCGCTTTCGCCTGGCTGAAGCTCGACGAGGGGGCCGCGGAGGTCTCGTACACCGTCGAGAAGGACGGGGCCGCCGACGGCCCGCAGCGCACCGTCCCGCTCGCCACCACCGGCGAAGTGTGGATGGAGCAGGGCAAGGACGGGCAGGCGACGACCGCGCCCGAGGGTGCGTATCCGCCGCAGGACAAGACGAAGGCCGTGCTGCACTACCAGCGGGCCGACGGGAACTACGACGGCTGGGGACTGCACACCTGGACCGGCGCCAAGGACCCGACCGACTGGTCCAAGCCTCTTCTGCCCGCCCGGATGGATTCCTATGGTGCGGTCTATGAGGTACCGCTCGCGGACGGGGCCACGTCGCTCAGCTACATCCTGCACAAGGGCGACGAGAAGGACCTGCCGTCCGACCAGTCCCTCGACCTCGCGGCCAACGGTCATGAGGTCTGGATGATGGGCGGCAAGGAGAAGTACCTGCTGCCGCAGCCGAAGGCCGCCAAGGTCGACTACACCAAGGCCGAGGCCGTCTGGATCGACCGGGACACGGTGGTGTGGAACGGCGCCAAGTCGCCTGCTTCCGCACAGCTGTTGTACGCGCGGGACGGTGAGCTGGACGACGACGCGAAGTGGCTGCGCCTCGGCAAGACGGAGCTGACCGAGGCGCAGAAGAGCAAGTTCCCTCATCTGGCCGCCAAGCAGGCCTGGTCGGTCGACGCGCGCGACCGCGACCGGGTGCGCGAGGCGCTGCGCGGGCGGGTGGTCGCCACCCAGCGGGCGTCGAACGGTGCGATCGTCGCCGGGTCGGGAGTCCAACTGGCAGGCGTCCTTGACGACTTGTACGACGCCACGAAAGCCGACCTCGGTCCGGTCTTCGACGCCAAGGGAACGCCCACGCTGAGCGTATGGGCACCCACCGCACAGTCCGTCGCCCTCGACCTCGACGGGCGCCCGGTCCCGATGCGCCGCGACGACGCCACCGGTGTGTGGTCCGTCAAGGGTGCGAAGTCCTGGACGGGCCGTCCGTACCGGTACGTCGTGAAGGTCTGGGCGCCCACCGTCCAGAAGGTCGTCACCAACGAGGTCACCGACCCGTACTCGCTCGCCCTGACCGCCGACTCCGAGCGCTCCCTCGTCGTCGACCTGCGCGCCAAGTCCCTTGCCCCGCAGGGCTGGTCGAGCCTGAAGAAGCCCGAGGCCGTCGCGCCGGGCCAGGCGCACATCCAGGAGCTGCACGTCCGCGACTTCTCCGTCGCGGACACCACGGCCCGCCACCAGGGCAAGTACAAGGCGTTCACCGAGAAGAACAGCAAGGGCTCACGCCACCTGCGCGAGCTCGCCGACGCCGGCACGAACTATGTGCACCTCCTGCCCGCCTTCGACATCGCCACGATCCCCGAGCGCGACCAGGCGACCGTCGACTGCGACCTGGCCTCGTACGCCCCCGACTCCGAAAAGCAGCAGGAGTGCGTGGCGAAGGCCGCAGCGAAGGACGCGTACAACTGGGGCTACGACCCGTACCACTTCACCGTCCCCGAGGGCTCCTACGCCACCGACCCGGACGGCACCCGGCGCACCGTCGAGTTCCGCGAGATGGTCAAGGCGCTGAACGAGGACGGCCTCCGGGTCGTCATGGACGTCGTCTACAACCACACCACCACCAGCGGTCAGGCGAAGACCTCCGTCCTCGACAAGATCGTGCCCGGCTACTACCACCGCCTCCTCGACGACGGCTCGGTGGCCACCTCCACCTGCTGTGCCAACACGGCGCCCGAGAACGCCATGATGGGCAAGCTCGTCGTCGACTCGATCGTGACGTGGGCGCGCGAGTACAAGGTCGACGGCTTCCGCTTCGACCTCATGGGCCACCACCCGAAGGCCAACATCCTCGCCGTACGCAAGGCGCTCGACGCCCTCACCGTCGAGAAGGACGGCGTCGACGGCAAGAGCATCCTGCTGTACGGAGAGGGCTGGAACTTCGGCGAGATCGCCGACGACGCCCGCTTCGAGCAGGCCACGCAGCAGAACATGGCCGGCACGGGCATCGCCACCTTCTCCGACCGGGCCCGTGACGCCGTACGTGGCGGCGGACCCTTCGACGAGGACCCGCGGGTCCAGGGCTTCGGCTCGGGCCTGTACACCGAGCCCAACTCCTCGTCCGCGAACGGCACTCCCGCCGAGCAGAAGGAGCGGCTCCTGCACTACCAGGACCTGCTGAAGGTCGGCCTCACCGGCAACCTCGCCGGCTACACCTTCACCGACAGCAGTGGCCGCAAGGTCAAGGGCTCCGAGGTCGACTACAACGGCGCGCCCGCCGGCTACGCGGCCACCCCCGCCGACGCGCTCGCCTATGTCGACGCCCACGACAACGAGACCCTGTTCGACGCCCTCGCCTACAAGCTGCCCCCGTCGGTGAGCGCCGACGACCGGGCCCGTATGCAGGTGCTCTCGATGGCGACGGCGGCCCTGTCCCAGGGTTCTTCGCTCTCCCAGGCAGGTACTGATCTGCTGCGTTCGAAGTCCCTCGACCGCAATTCGTACGACAGCGGGGACTGGTTCAACGCCATCCACTGGGACTGCCGGGCCGGCAACGGCTTCGGGCGCGGGCTGCCCATGGCCGCCGACAACAAGGACAAGTGGCCTTACGCCAAATCCCTGTTGACGTCCGTACCCGCCGTGAAGTGCCCGCAGATCGACGGTGCGTCGGCGGCCTACCGGGACCTGCTGAGAATCCGTACGACAGAGAGCGCATTCGCGCTCGGCGGTCTCGACGAGGTCCAGCGCGAACTGTCGTTCCCCCTGTCAGGTGAGCGAGAGACCCCCGGGGTCGTCACCATGCGGCTCGGCGAACTCGTGGTGATCTTCAACGCCACACCCGAGCGGCAGAAGCAGCAGGTCGACGAGGTCGCGGGCGCCCGGTACGCGCTGCATCGGATTCAAGCCAAGGGAAGTGATCATACCGTCAAGTCGGCTGCTTACGAGGCGAGTTCGGGGACGTTCGCCGTTCCGGGGCGGACGGTGGCCGTCTTCGCCCCCGGGGATTGAGAGGAGCGCTAACTTGGGGGCGCGGGCCACCCACCGACGCCGGCCCGCGCCCCCACCCCCGGAAGGGGGATGCATGAACCAGACGGAAGGCAGCCCGGAACCCGCAGAGGACACGACCGTCCTCGTCGTCGACGACGCACCGGCCAGCCGGTACGCCATAGGAGCCGTCCTGCGCAGGGCCGGCCACCAAGTGGTGCCCGCGGCCAGCGCCGGCGAGGCACTGATCGAGCTGGACACGCGGCAGCGCGCGGGCGCCCTGCCGGACGTGGCCCTCGTCGACATCGGGTTGCCGGACATGAGCGGATACGACCTGTGCCGCCGTATCAAAGAAGTCCCCCTCACCGCCGGTATCCCGGTGGTGCACTTCTCGGCCAAACCCGTGGGACCCGGGGACCGCACCCGGGGCCTGGACGCGGGCGCCGACGCCTACTTCACGGTGCCCGCCGAACCGGAGGAGATCCAGGCCGTCGTACGGGCCGCCGTGCGCGGCGCACGGTTCCGTACCACCGCCGAGGCCAAGGCCGGCCGGCTCTCGCTGCTCGCCGAGGCCGTGCTCGCCGTACAGGCCGCGCGCTGCCCGCAGGAACTGGCCACCGCCGCGGCGGCCGGGGCGGCCCGGATCAGCGGAGGTCCCGCGGTGGCTTTCGTATCGGGACCTGACGGCGAACTGATGGTCGGCACCTCACGCCGGCGGGCCTCCACCGCGCTGCCCGACACGAGCGCCGCGGAAGAAGTGGTGCGGCTCAGCGAGCGGCTGATGGCGGGCCGTTCGGGGGTGCAGTCCACCGTCGTGCCCAGCCCGATGTGGCCGCCCGGCTACTTCCGCGCGGGCCAGTCCGAGTCGGCCCGTCTGATGGTGGCCTGCGGCAGCGACACCCGCCCACCGGTGTGCGTGGCCGTGCCGACCTACGCGGTCGGGGCCGGCGGTGCGGGCGACGAGAGCGGTCGGCTGCTCGGCCGCCTCGTGCACGCGGCCGCGCTCGCCGCCGAACCGCTGCTCATGTACGAGGTCGAGCGGAATATCGCGCTCACCCTCCAGCACAGCTTCCTGCCGAAACGGCTGCCCGAGATGCCGGGCACCGATGTGATGGTGCGCTACGTACCGGCCTCACGGCACACCGAGATCGGCGGTGACTTCTATGCGGCGATCGCGACCCCCGACGGGGTCCTCGTCGGGGTGGGCGATGTCGTCGGGCACTCCCTCGACGCGGCCACCGTGATGGTCGAGATCCGCCATGCGCTGCGGGCCTACTGCGTCGACGAGAGCGACCCCCGGGTGCTCGTCGAACGGCTCGACCGGATGCTGCAGCGCTACCACCCGCAGGCCACGGCCACGGTCTGCCTCGCCCTGATCGAACCCGCCACCGGCCGCACCCGGATCGCCAACGCCGGCCATATCCCGCCCCTGATCATCGGGGACGGTGACGCCCGCTACTGCGGGGCGAGCGGGCCGCTGCTCGGGGTCGGGCTCGACCACCCGGAGCCCACCGAGCTCAAAATCACCAAGGACGAGCGGCTGTTGATGGTGACGGACGGTCTGATCGAGACCCGCGGCATCGACCTCGGCGTCTCCATGGAGCACCTCCGCCAGGTCACCGCCGAAGCGTCCGCCGACCTCGGGGCGCTGTGCGACACCCTGCTCAGCTGCTTCGGGCACGAAAGGGCGGACGACATCGCGCTGCTGGCGCTGCGGCTGACGGAAGAGCCGGGGAGCCCGGCATGATCCACAAGGCAGGCCCTAGGAAAGCCGCCGCTCCATGAGCGTCACCCCGTACTTGCTGCCGCCCGCGCCCTCCTTGAACGGCTGCTCGCCCACGACCGTGTACCCGGCGCGCTCGTAATACGTCCGCAGCCGCGGGTTCGAGGACACACAGTCCAGGCGGCACAGAGCACGGCCCTGCGCGGCGACCCGCTGCTCGGCGTGGGTGAGCAGTGCGCGACCGGTACCGGCCGGGGCGCCACGTTCCGTCATCAGACGGTGGACGTACCCGGCGACCGGCGGCTGCTCGCCCCAGGCCGGTTCGTCCTCCCACCACAGTTCGTACGCGCCGGCCACCTCGCCCCGCGCGTACGCGATCCAGACCTCGCCCTCCTTGATCCGCAGCCGGAAGTGGTCCTCGCTCTTCTCGCCCGGCTTCCACTGGTCGATCCCGCTCTCCTGCATCCAGCGGGCGGCGCCGTCGTACAGGCCGACGAGGGTGGCGGGATCGGCGGGGTCATCGGTGGCCTGGCGGAACTCCAGGTGGGGCGTGATCATGTGCTCAGTATGCAGACGGCTCCGTGACACCGAAGCGGGCGGTCGTAGGCTCGAGGGGCCAGCACCCGCGAGCGAACCCGGAGCGCGCCCATGCCCCAGATCACCGTCGACCACCCCGCCCACTTCTCCGCCTCCTTCGACCGGCGCGGCTTCGCGCTCGCGCTGCACCCGGTCGTCGTGGAGATCGCGGGTGCCAAGCTCCCCGCCTGCAAGACCCGCTTCCGCACCACCGAGGACAACGTGATCGGCGACGAGACGGACGGCCCCGGCATCCTGGCCATCGAGATCGCCCTGCTCGCCGGCCGCACCGACGAGGTCAAGAAGCAGCTGGCGACGGCGGTCGCCGAGCTCGCGGGCAAGTACGCGGTGGGCACACCCGTCGCGGGCCATGTGTCCGTCGAGGTACGGGACCTGGACGCGTCCTACTCGAAGGCCTGACTACTGGCGGGGCGCCAGCGCCACCAGCCGGCCGACCAGCTCGCCGAACGGTCCGTCCGCCGGCTCGTCGGCCAGGATGCGCGTCAGGATCGCCGCCATCTCCGCGTCGTACGCGGCGCTCACCGCGGTGAGCGCCGCGAAGTCGTGCACCAGCTGAAGCTCCAGCTCGGCGCGCGGGATCCGCCGCCCGTCCAGCCAGATCAGCGCCGTCGACTCGGCGAGCGAGACCCAGGAGCGGATGACGAGTTCGAGCCGCGCGGGCGGCGCGGTGATCCCCAGGTGCCACACGATCTGCTCGTACGCGGCCTGGCGCACCGAATCGATCAGGGCGTTGGCCGCGGAGGCGGCCTCACCGCCGAGCGTGCCGGAGACGGCGGGACCGCCGCGCATCAGCGCCGAGAACCCGGGCCCGTGCTCGTCCACGAAGTCGAAGAAACGGCCCATCACCCGCAGCAGCCGCGCACCGAGCGGCCCTTCGCGCGGTTCGACGAACCGGGTCGCCAGATCCTCGGCGGCCCGCTTCAGAGCCGCCTCGTAGAGGCTGAGCTTGCCGGGGAAATAGTGGTAGACGAGCGGCCGTGAGATCCCCGCGGCCGCCGCTATCTCGTCGATGGAGACCTCGTCGGGGGAGCGGTGGCTGAACAGCTCGAGGGCCACGCCGATGAGTTGCTGCCGCCGCTCCTCGACAGCCATCCTGCGGCGCACCCCGGTCGTCATACGAACACTCTAACGGGCATGTGGGTCCGCCCCTTCAGAGGTCGAGCACCAGCCGCCCGCCCCTGGCCCGCGAGACGCAGATCAGCATCGAGCCGTCGCGCTCACCGTCGGTGAGCAGCTCGTCGCGGTGGTCGATCTCCCCGGCCAGGACCCGCTGTTGACAGGTTCCGCAGAAGCCCTGCTCGCAGGAGTACGCGGTGTCGGGCAGCTCCTTGCGTACGGCGGCCAGGACGCTCTCGTCGGCGGCCACGGTCACCGTCCGTCCGCTGCGCCGCAGTTCGACCTCGAAGACCTCCTCGCCTTCGGCGGGTGCGGCCGCCGTGAACCGCTCCAGATGCAGCGTGCAGCCGGCCGGCAGCACCTCGGCCACCGCGTCCATCAGGGGCTCGGGCCCGCAGCAGTAGACGGCCGCCGCCTGCGGGACGTCCGCGAACAGGGCCCCCAGATCCGGCAGTCCGGCCTCGTCCTCGGCCACCACGGTGAGCCGCCCGGGTCCGGCGATCTTCTCGACCTCGTCCAGGAAGGGCATCGAGGCCTTGCCGCGCCCGCAGTACAGCACCCGCCAGTCCGCGCCGGAGGCTTCGGCGGCCCGCAGCATCGGCAGGATCGGCGTGATCCCGATACCGCCCGCGACGAAGACGTACGCGTGCGAGGACTTCAGCGCGAAACGGTTCCGCGGCCCGCGCACCCGCAGCCGCATCCCCTCCCGCAGCTCCTCGTGCACCTCGCGCGAACCGCCCCGGCCGCCGCTGTCCGCCGGGACGAGACGGGTCGCGAGGGTGTACGCGGAGGTGTCGGCCGGGTCGCCGCACAGCGAGTACTGCCGCACCAGGCCCGACGGCAGCGTCAGCTCCAGATGTGCTCCGGGCTCCCAGGCGGGCAACTCCCGTCCGGTCAGGCTCAGTTGTACGACGCCGTCGGCGATCTCCTCGCGCCGGGCCAGCGTCAGCGTCAGGGCCCGGGCGCGCGGCCGGCCCGAGGTCGGCACCGGCAGGGCGGGCAGCGGCCACAGCGGGGAGTGCTCGATCCGGCGGCGCAGGGCGCGGCGGGTCAGCAGGGCGGCGCCGGCCAGTGCGGCGACGGTATGCAGACGGGGCATCTCAGGCGGCGCCCTTCGGGAGGGGGCTCGTCGCGCGGGCTTCCGCCGCGAGGGCCGCGAGCGCCGCCGGTGACGAGGCCAGATACGCGACCGCCTGCTCAGTGGAGCCCTCCTGGGAGGGGTGGTAGCCGCGGTCGAGATAGCGCGGGATGGAGCGCGCCATCGCCCCCGCCGTCGGCAGCATCCCCTGCCGCCCTTTCGCGAGGAACTCCCGCCAGCTCGCCCGCCCGTCCTCCAGGGTCGGATCGTTGGCCATGAAGAAGCGGGCGCCGCGCTGCCACAGGAAGACAAGGGCGGAGAACGCGGTGGCCCAGGTGCGTACCCGGCGGCTGTAGGAGCCGTCCACGTGCAGGAAGAGCTCGAAGGCCACCGAGCGGTGCTCGACCTCTTCGGCGCCGTGCCAGCGAAGGAGGTCCAGCATCGTCGGGTCGGCGCCCTTGCGGTCCAGGCTGTCGGCGTTGAGCACCCAGTCGCCGAGGAACGCGGTGTAGTGCTCGATCGCGGCGATCAGCGCGACCCGCTCGTACAGCCACCATTTGCGGGCCCGGCCCGGCGGCAGCGTCCGGTCGCCGAGCAGCTTCTCGAAGAGCCAGTCGACCTGGGCGAGATACGGCGCCGGGTCGAGGCCCAGTTCCTTGAGATGCGGAAGCACCTCGTCATGGGCCTGGGCGTGCATCGCCTCCTGGCCGATGAACCCGATCACGTCCTCGCGCAGTCGGTCGTCCTCGATGTACGGCAGGACCTGCTTGTAGACATGCACGAACCAGCGCTCACCCGCGGGAAGCAGCAGATGCAGCACATTGATCGTGTGCGTGGTGAACGGGTCGCCGGGTATCCAGTGCAGCGGCGTCTCCTCCCAGGCGAAGGAGACCTTGCGTGCCTTGAGCGCAATGTGTTCCGACGTGACGGGTTTCGGCAGCCGGGCCTGCGTATTAGACATGGCGTCAATGTACTGGCGGGTAAGGAATGCGCAACACCCTTGTGCGGGCAGGAGTTGGCGGGGGTCAGCGCAGGGCGCTCACCTTGTCGCCGTTCTCGAGCCGCCCGTCGAGCTCTGCGCGGGCGCCCTCCTTGGCGCGCACGGAGAGGGTGTTGCCGCGCGCGGAGGCCGTGACACCGCCCGAGGTGGCGATGGAGTCGACCTGGCGGCTGCCGCCGGCGAGCAGATACCAGCTGCCGGCGCGGGACTTCCACATGACTCCGGCGAGCACCTTCGGGTCGCGCGGGCCGCAGGCCGGTGCGTCCTCGGCCTTGGCGGCGATGGCGCCGACGGGCTTGCCCGGTGCCTGGAACTGGGCGAGCGTACGGCTGCCCGCGCCGCGCCAGGTCTCGGCGCGGGTGCAGACCCAGTGCGCGGTGCCGTTGTTCTCGGGCAGGGGCTGGGAGGCGTACGCCCAGGAGTTGACGGCCCGGACGCCGTGCGCGCGTACGGCGGGCAGCAGACAGGCGGTGCGGGCCCAGCTCTCGCGGGCGGCGCTGCCGGAGACCTCGCGCGGCGCCTCGGGGCGGCCCGAGGTGAGGTGGGCCGGAGTGAGCTCGCCGAGGTCGGTGACGGTGCGGGTGGTGGCGGTGTCGCTCACCTCCAGGGCGTTCCAGGACGTGCAGTCGCGGGCCTCGGCGGGGCTGGTGACCGGGTCCGTCACGCCGTCGTCGCTGCGGCCGAGCGCGCGCGCCTCCGCGGCCGGATCGAGGAGGTCGCGGACCGCAACGCCTTGTACCCAAGGGGCGGTCAGATAGCGGACGTTGCCGTCCGTGCGGCCCACGACGAGGGCGCTCGCGGTGGGCGCTCCCGCGCCGTCCACGCGCGCGAAGTCCAGGGCGGCGCCGCTCGTGCCCTCCTTGGGCTCGGCATAGCGCGCGATCCGCAGCCCGTCGTAGAGGAGTACGACCCGGGCCTGGTCGACCTCGCCCGCGTAAAGGAGCTGGGCCGGTCCCGGCGGCGCGCCCGCCGGCGTGCCGGGGGTCGCCGAGACCTGCACGGCCTCACCGGGCCGCGCCCACACGGCGAGCGCTCGGCGCAGCAGCTCCTTGTCGCCGGTGAGCGAACCGCGCGCGGGCCAGACGGAGAAGTCGGTACGTGCCGAGCGCTTCCATGCGTCGGCTGCCGCGGCCGTCAACTGGTCCGGATCAAGGGCGGCTTCGGCCGCCGGATTCTTCGCGTACGAGGGTGCCGCGGCGCCGTCGGGCCCCCACCCGTCCCCGGGCAGCCCGAGCAGCGCACCGCAGACCACCACGGCGGCGGTGGCGACCAGGGCGGCCTTGGTGTGCTGGCGGCGGCGCATCAGATCCGTGGGCCGTGCCTGGAGCGAGCACGGGTCGAACTCGGGGGAGTCGAGCAGGGCGTACAGCGCTTCCACGCCGTCCGCCTCCGCGAGCGCCGCATGCGCGTCCTCGACGCCCGCCGCGTCCAGGATCTTGCGTACCTCGGTGTCCGGGAGCCCTTCGAGGCCGCGCAGCACATAGGCGGCGCGGGCCGGTCCGGAGAGCGCGGAGAGCCGCTGGTCCAGGGCGAGTTCATCGGCGCCGCCCGAACGCGGGAAGAGCCGCAGCCCCCACACCTGCGGCAGCAGCGGCGGGAACTGCGCCCGCCTGGGCCAGGCCTTGCGCTTGAGCGGCAGCCCGGCTTCCAGGGCGCTCTTGAGAACCCTCAGCCGTACGTACGCGTATCCAGGGTCGCCGAGTCGCCCCTGACCGCTGCCGCCGCGCTGCTCGGGGAAGGCGGGGGCGTCGCCGGGGGTGCGGCCCTTGGGCAGGGCGCGCTGCGCGAGGGAATGCGCGGTCAGGACGCGGCGGTTGCGGCCGAGGCTCGGCGGCAGCACGAGATACCCGAGACGGACGAGCCGCGGGTAGTGCTCGACGATGGCCGCTTCGGCCTGCTCGACAGCGACGGCGGGAGCGGCCGGTGCGGGGTCCTGGGCGGGGCGGCGGGTGGCGACATCCGGAGAACTCACGTTCAGCAAAACGAGCGAATCGTGGGATGGTCACTCGAACTCGGGTGCCTGGCGGCGCCGTTGGGTTCAGGAGCCGGGCTTGTTGACCGGCCGGCGGATGTCCTCGCGGATCCCGGCGGCCTCCTCCGCCGCCAACTTCAGGGCGTCGTAGCCCTCGAACTGAAGGACGGCGATGGTGTTCTGGTCGGCCCAGGCGCACATCACCCCTGCGCGGGACGAGAACTCCCGGCAGCTGAACTCCGTCTTCGATCCGGGGACGCGGACTTTCTCGAGCGGTTCCTCGGACTCCGTCAACTCGTCGGTGTCGTCCAGGTTCGCGATCATCCTCAGCATCCGGTCGCCGGGCTTCTTGAAGCTTCCGTACTCGGCGGAGATCACGACAGTGTCGAAGCTGGACTCCCTGGTCCCCTTGTAGTCGGCCGTGAGCTCGAACGCGTCCTGCCGTGTGGCGTCGTCCTGCAGCTTGTCCGGGCCGATCTGGAGGACGGCGGTCTGCAGTTTGTAAGCACCGTCGAGGAGTTGCGTGGGCCGGGTGATCTCGTAAGCGGCTGCGGGGAACGTCTGATCGCCGCCCCCTTCGCCGTCTCCGCCGGTGTCGGGGGTGCCACCGGCCAACTTGGTGGCGAGGAAACCGCCGGCCACGAACACGCAAGCCGCGATCGCGATGCGCCAGTTCCGTGCGGTGCGCGACGGGGTGGACGAGGGCGAGCCCCCCGCCGGGGCGGGCCGAGTGGCGAGGTGGTGGAGGCCGCCGGCGGTGGCGGCATCCTCGCCGCCGCGACCTGCGGTCGGCGCGGAAGGAGCCGGGGTGCCAGGGGATGAGGCGGCGCGGGGCGAGACGGCGTGGGGCGAGACGGCCGGGGACGGAGCGGCCACCGGTGTCGGCTGCGCAGGGGAGACCGCCACGGTCGGCGGATGCGTGGGCGGCTGCGGCTGTGCGGAGGGCTGCGGGGCGAACAGGTCGAGCAGACGCTCCGGAGTCGGCCGTGCGGCCGGGTCCTTCGCCAGACAGTCGGTGACTATGCGGCGCATCCCTTCCGGTACGGACGAGAGGTCCGGCGTCTCGTGTACCGAGCGGTACATCAGCCCCATCGGCGTCCCCGCGCCGAACGCGCTGCCGCCGGCAGCGGCGACGAGCACCGCGCCCAGCGCGAACACATCGGCCGCGGGGCCCACTTCGAGCCCCTGCGCCTGTTCGGGCGCAAGGAACCCGGGCGTACCGAAGGCGGCTCCCGTGGAGGTCAGGCGGGTGGACTCGACGGCCCGTGCGATCCCGAAGTCGAGGACGCGCGGGCCGTCCTCGGCCATGATGATGTTGCCCGGCTTGAGATCGCGATGGATCAGTCCGCAGTTGTGGATGGCTTGCAGAGCTTCCGCCAACGCCGCGCCCAGGGAGCGCAGTCGGGTTTCGTTCATCGGGCCCTGCCGGTCGATGAGGCCGGCCAGCGTCGGCCCCGCCACGTACGCCGTCGCCAGCCAGGGAGTGTCCGCGTCCGGGTCGGCGTCGACGACCTGCGCCGTATGGAAGCCGCCGACCTTGCGGGCGGCCTCGACCTCGGCACGGAACCGTGCGCGGAAGTGCGGATCGGCGGCCAGCTCGGGGCGCGCCACCTTGACCGCGACCGTTCGCCCGCCGCGTGAGCGCGCCTGGTACACCATCCCCATGCCGCCCGCGCCCAGCTCGCGCTCGACGGTGTAGGGGCCGATGCGGCCCGGCAGTTCCACCCCGTACGTCATCTGTCGCTTGCTCCCCCGTAGAGACACCGGTGCTCCCCCGTAGAGACACCGGGCGTCAGTATGGCCGCCTGGTCCGGCGGACGCCACGAGGGTCACCAGTCGCCTCGGGGCTCCTGTGGTTCCGAACCCGGGGAAAGTACACGGGCGCATGCGCCGCAGGTGCACGATGGGCCCATGCGCTTACGCCCCCACATAGCCCGACTAGCGTGTGCAGCCGCCGTGTTCGCCCTGGTGCTCGGTTGCAGCGGTGAGCAGAAGCCGGAGCCGAAGACGGTCACCGGAACCCTCGAGGAGATCGCCGAGAAGGCGGACTGCGAGCCGAACGTCCAGACGGACGCGGCCGAACTGCGCCAGGCCAACTGCCGTAACGGAGAAGGCCGGTTCATCCTCACCACGTTCGCCACGGACCGCGGCCAGCGCGAGTGGATCAACGAGGCCAATGACTACGGCGGTACGTATCTCGTCGGCCGCAAGTGGGTCGCCAGCGGCGAGGAGAAGGTGGTCATGTCTCTGCGCGGCCGGCTCGGCGGGACCGTGGAGCGTGCCGGGCACCACTCGGGGAGTAGCGGTGCTGGGGGGAGCGGGCACACAGGGGGCCACGGGCACTGAGCCGGCCGCGCAGGCCGGGGGCATGGGCCCCGCGTGGGGGACGGGGCCCATGGTCGGTGAACAGCGGTACGCGGCCGGGGTCAGGGGCAGCGGTCCGCGGCCGGGTCAGCGGCAGCGGTCACCGCGGTTGATGCAGCTCACCAGGCGCCGCATCTCCCGGTCGGCGAACACGTTGATGAAGTCTCCGTGGTCGGTGACCGGCTTGTGCAGCTGCTCGGGGAAGGAGTCGACCGCGAAGTTCGGCTCCGGCGGCACGTCGTACACGATCCGCTGCACCAGCTGCGGGATGGCCCGGAAGCCCCCCGGGCAGCGCCCGTCGGCGCCGGCGAAGGCCACGTGCGTACGGTGGTTGGCGCTGTCGATGTTCGCGCCGTCCCAGCAGCTCTGGAACTTGAAGGTGCGCACCACCTTGGAACCCTCGGGGCACAGCGGGTATTTGTCCTTCAGCTGCCGGTTCTCGAATCCGGTGCAGCTCCATGAGGCATTGGCATTCGCATTGCCGTTGGTGAACGCCTTGGCGTCACCGGTGATGATCCGCAGAAAACGCGGCATGGCGACGACCTTGGCGGTGGGATTGCCCACGAACTTCAGCGTGACCTGGTCGGGGGTCTGGATCTCTCCCACGTTCTGGTCGTTTCCGCCGCCGTCGGCCTGGGCGTCTTCTTCTTCCTGGCCGTTCTGAATCCTGAGGACCGGCCAGTAGTACGTGGACTTGTCCCGCTGATTGCGGCAGGTGGTCCGCCCGTTGGCGAGATCCTCGTCGCTGGAGAAAGCGTCCGTCGCCTGGTTTCCGACGTAATCGTGCATATGGTGGGCGCCATTGCTCACACCCGGAGCGACAATGACATTGTCCGGGTTGAACTTGCCGTTCGCGTTCGTTCCGCACTTGGTCTCGAACTGCCCGCGGGACGCGCCGCGTTGATTGCGCACCTTGTTCACATTGGGCTCGACGTCCTCGATCGGGACGAAGTCGTCGGGGGAGGGTCCGTTGCCGGCCTGCCCGCCGTTGCCCGGCTCCTCGCCCGGCTCCTCACCCTGCCCGCCGTCCTGGCCGCCGTCCTCGCCCTGCCCGGGGTCCTCGCTCGGGCTCGCGGTCCCGCCCTGGTCAGGGGGCTGCTCGTCGGCCCGTAACGTACAAGGCGCGTTGGAGTCCAAGCCCTCGGGCGGTTGGCCTCCCGCCTGCTGTATCGCGCCGGAGATCGCGGCGAGCGTGCCGCGGCGCTGCTCCTCCAGCGGGCCGAGGACCGTTTCCTGGGCCGCACCGGGATCCTCGGCGAACTTCCGGTACGCCTCGGTGATCTGCGTGTCCAGGGCCGCGAGTTCACGGTCCACGGCCTCGCGTGCCCCTTGTGGCACGTCCTGCAGCGACGTGGCGACATCCGGGCAGTCGATGGTCGACATGCGCGGCCCGGACTGCGCGTCCTGGGTCGCGGCAGGAGGCTGGTCGCCGCCTTCGCCCGCGGAGGCGTAGACATTGACGAGCGTCACTCCGCCGGCGCCCAGGACCAATGCCGCCGAGGCGGCGACCGCCCGGCGGGCCAGCTTTGAACGTTTGCGTGATGTGCGTCCCATGGGGCTGTGTACGCGGACGATCTCCGCTTGTTTCAGCGGCCCCAGAAGTTCGTAGAATTCTCCGGGTTCAATTCCGGCACAACACCCTCAACAGGGGCCAATCTCAACGCCCTTCGTTCCCCGTCGCGTTCTCAGCGCCCTTGGTCCAGATAGGCGATCACCGCGAGCACCCGCCGGTTGTCGTCGTCCGACACCGGGAGATCGAGTTTCGCGAAGATATTGGAGGTGTGCTTGGCGATCGCCCGTTCCGTGATGAACAGCTGGCCCGCGATCGCCGCGTTGGACCGCCCCTGCGCCATGAGCTCGAGCACTTCGAGCTCCCGCGGGGTGAGCCCGCCGAGCGGACGGTCCGACTGCCGCCGCGCGAGCAGCTGCTGGATCACCTGCGGGTCCATCGCGGTGCCGCCCGCCGCGACCCGGCGTACCGCGTCGATGAACTGCTCGGCGTCGAAGACCCGGTCCTTGAGCAGATACCCGATCCCGCCGTTGCCGTCCGCGAGCAGCTCCCGCGCGTACAGCTGCTCCACGTGCTGCGACAGGATCAGCACGGGCAGCCCGGGCCGCACCTTGCGGGCGGCCAGCGCGCACTGCAGGCCCTCGTCGGTGTGCGAGGGCGGCAGGCGTACGTCGCAGATCGCCACGTCGGGCGTCAACTCGGCGAAGGCCTTGGTCAGTTCGGGCCCCGACTCCACGGCCGCGACGACCTCGAAGTCGTACGCCTCCAGCATCCGCACCAGGCCGTCGCGCAGCAGGAACAGATCTTCGGCTAGGAGTACGCGCAAGGGATCTCCATGGTCACCATGGTGGGACCGCCCGCGGGAGAGCTGACGGCCAGGACACCGTCGAATGTACCGAGCCGGCGTTCCACACCGGCGAGTCCGCTGCCCGCGCCGATCCTCGCGCCCCCCTGTCCGTTGTCGGTGACGGAGATGCGCAGATGGCCGTCGGCGTGGTGCACATCCACCCAGATCCGCTCGGCGCCCGCGTGCTTGACCGCGTTGGTGAGCACCTCGCTCACCGCGAAGTACGCGGCGGACTCCACCGGTTCCCCGAGGCGTCCCGGCAGCGTGACGTCCACGTCCGTCGGGACCGGAAGCCGCAGCGCGAGCGCCTTGACCGCGTCCCCGAGCCCGCGCTCGGCGAGCACCGGCGGGTGAATGCCGCGGACCAGATCGCGCAGCTCGGTCAGGGCGTCCGCCGAGTTCTGCCGGGCCTGGGCGAGCAGCTGCTTCGCCTTCGCCGGGTCCTTCTCGACCAGCGCCTCGATCGTGCCGAGGTCCATGCCCATGGCGACGAGCCTGGCCTGCGCTCCGTCGTGCAAGTCCCGCTCGATACGGCGCAGTTCGGCCGCCGAGGCGTCCACCGCGTCATGCCGTGACTCGGTGAGCTGGTCGATCCGGGCGTCCAGGCGGGCCTTGCCGGTGGGAGCGAGGGAGGCGCGGGCGACGGCGAAGTGGGCGCGTACGAGATACGGGTTGAACAGCAGCCCGACCGCGATCCAGACCAGGCCGAGCAGAGAGGCCAGGAAGGCCGAACCCCAGCCCTGTACCGGGATGAACGCGTACCACCAGTCCCCGAGCACCGTCCACAGGCCCGCGAACAGCAGGATGCCGAAGAGCCCTTCGACGAGCAGCCCCGGCGCGAGCACCGCGGTGACCGCGCCGGCCGTCATGTCGGTGAGCAGCCACCGCAGGTCCCGCCAGGTCGCGGGGTCCTTGAGCATGAGGTTGAGCCGCTCCACGTGACCGACGAACCCCGTGCGCGCATCGGCGGGCAGGCGGCGGTACGGCACGGGGATCTCCATGCCCGCCCACTCGGCCGCGAGGCGGCGCCGGGAGGTGGCATGGGCGCGCACCAGGTCGAGGAGGTACGGCGTGGTCAGGACGCCGACGCCGATCGGGATCAGCGCGAGCGACACCACCGTCAGGACGAACAGGACGATCGAGGCCGTCAGCGCGAGCAGCGCGAGCGCGAGGCCCTGTGCCGCGGCGAGCAGCGAGCCGCGCACCCTCTTCGTCGCAGTCCTGTCCACGCCCATGGCGACCGTCCTCCTGGATCTGTGCGTACGCCGGTGCGGCGTGTACGTCATCCAGTGTGGCGGGCACGGACGCCCAGGTCACGGGGTTCCGCCCCCGGCCGGGGGTGTAGCTGGCACCACCCCGGCCGGGTCTTCGGGGCGCGGAGCCTCAGAGCCCCAGGACCTTCGCCTCCACCTCGGGGTCGACGCCCTTCCTCGGCCGGTCCGGGCGCTGCGGTGCCTCGCCGCCGATGGACCGCAGCCAGTCCCAGGTGTCGGCGACCGTCTCGCGTACGGGGCGGCAGCGCAGGCCGGTGGCCACGGCCCGTGACACATCGGCGGCGTGCAGGGCGTCATGCATATCGGTCGCCGGCGGCACCCATACGGGCAGCTGCGTCCACGGCTCGATCCCCGCGTCGAGGATCACCTGCGGTGCGGTCCACCGCAGCTCGGCATCGGAGCCGACCACGTCCACGACCGCCTCGAGCAGCTCGCCCATGGTCGCGTGCCCCTGCGGGCTCATCATGTTGTACGGGCCGCTGAGGCCCGCCTCGATGCCGTCCAGGATCCAGTCGGCCATGTCCCGCACGTCGACGTACTGCAGCGGCAGTTCACGAGGTCCCGGGGCGAGCGTGGGGCCGCCGCGCGCGATACGGCTCAGCCACCAGGGCAGCCGGCCGACGTTCTCGTACGGGCCGAGCAGCAGGCCGGCGCGTACGAGCAGGGAGCGGTCGGGGCCGAAGGATTCGAGCGCGGCGAGTTCGCCGCCCCGCTTGTCGGCGGCGTAGTCGGTGGCGTCCGCGCCCGGCTCGCCCTCGACGACCGGAGCGCTCTCGTCGTAGCCGGCGGGCGGGGCCCAGGTGTAGACGGAGCAGCTGGAGATGTAGACATAGCGACCCACGCGGTCCTCGAGCAGCCGCGCCGCGTCCTGGACGGCGCGGGGCGCATGGGACCAGGTGTCGACCACCGCGTCCCACTCGCCTTCGGCAAGCGCGTCGAGCCCGCCGGGCGCGGTGCGGTCGCCGGTCAGCGCGGTCGCACCCTCGGGCACCGGGTTGTTCCCCCGATTGAAAACGGTGAGCTCCCACCCACGCGCGAGCGCCCGCTCGGCCACGGCACGTCCGGCGAACTCGGTTCCACCAAGAAGAAGAAGTCGCATACGGGGATCGTGCCTGACCTGGGGGCGCTGGGGGAACGGCCTTCTGCCGAGGGCAGATCAACTCAGCCCCTGCGGCGATTGAGCAGATCCGAACGAAGTTCGGATGCGGGGGCAAGGGGCGAAGACCCAAACCACCCCCACCCACCCGGACCGCCTCTTGCGCCCCACAAAGAACCTGGCACGATGTGCGCGATGACGGATGCCCGGTCGCCGATGCGCGCCCTGCGAGCCGCACTCTTCGCGGCAGTGGCCGTCACGCTGGCAGGCGTGGGGCATTCGTCCATGTCCGACCATGAACTTCCGCTCAGCCCCCTTCTGCTGGCCTTTGTCGCACTCACTGCCACCGCATGGTGCGCGAGCGGCCGCCGCCGCGGAGTCGGAACCATCGGCGCCGGCATGCTCGCCGTCCAGACCCTGCTGCACGGCATCTTCGCCCTCACCGGCGCACACTCCGCCGCCGCGCAGTCCCCGCACGCCGAGCATCTGCAGCACGCAGGCATGCCGGGCATGGCAGCGGAAACGACCCTGCTCGACACCCTGACCCACGGCTCCCTGGGCATGCTCGCCGCCCACTTGGTGGCCGGGCTGCTCTGCGCGCTGTGGATCGCCCGCGGCGAAGCGGCCTTCTTCCAGCTCGTCGAGGCCCTGGCCGCCTTCGCGTTCACTCCGCTGCGGCTGCTGCTGACTTCCGTACGGCTCCCGGACGCGCCCCGCCCCGTGCGGCGCCGTCGGCCGCGACGGACACGGGCCTGCCCCCGTACCGCCGTACTCGCCCATGCCGTGATCCGGCGCGGGCCGCCCGCGTGGGCGCTCCTCCCGTATCAAGCGCCCGCCGCTGTCTGACCGTTCGCGCCGCTTCCCGGCCGGACGGCTCCTCCTCGCGTATCCGCGCAGGCGGTGGGCGTGCTGCCCCCTGCCCTTCCGCGCGCCGGCACCGTATCCGCATCGCATCCGTATGCGCTGCCGCGCGCCCACGCGAATGCACGAGGACACCATGGCGATCGACGACCGGCCCAAGCCGGAACAATCCGACCCCTCAGAGCCCACCGCACCCGCCGGCACCACCCCGGCCACCGACCCCGCCGCCAAGCCCGGCGCCTGGTCGGCGCTGCGCCCCCTGCTCCTGCGGCTGCACTTCTACGCGGGCATCCTGATCGCCCCGTTCCTGTTCGTCGCCGCCGCGAGCGGCCTGCTGTACGCGCTCTCGTTCCAGGCCGAGAAGATCGTGTACAGCCATGAACTCGAGGTACCGGTGGGCGATTCGGCCCTCCCGCTCACCCAGCAGGTCGAGGCCGCCGAGCAAGCGCACCCCGAGGGCACCGTCACCGCCGTCTGGCCCTCGTCCGAGGACGGCATGACGACCCGGGTCCTCTTCGACAGCCCGGAGGTCGACGAGGGCAAGACGCTCGCGGTGTTCGTGGACCCGTACAACGGCGAGATCCGCGGTGAACTCCCGTCCTACGGCGGCTCAGGCGCCCTGCCGGTGCGCGCCTGGACCTCCGAGCTGCACCGCCATCTCCACCTGGGCGAACCCGGCCGCCACTACAGCGAACTCGCCGCGAGCTGGCTGTGGGTGGTGGTGCTCGGCGGACTGCTGCTCTGGTTCGCCCGGCGCCGGGCCCGCCGCCGAGAGCTGGTCAAGCCCGCGCGGGGACAGAAGAAGGGCCGCGCCCGCACCCTCTCGTGGCACGGTTCGATCGGTCTGTGGGCCGCGCTCGGACTGCTCTTCCTGTCCGCGACCGGACTCACCTGGTCGAAGTACGCGGGCGTGAGCATCGGTGAACTCCAGGACAAACTCGGCGGCGCGACTCCCGCGGTCGACGCGGCCACCACACCGGCCGCCGGCGGAGACTCCGGTCACGGCGACCACGGCGGGGGCGGGGACCACGCCGAACACAAGGGTGCGGACGTCGGACTCGACCGCATCCTGGAGATCGCCCGCGGTGAGGGCATCGACGGCAGGACCACGGTGACGGTCCCGAGCGAGGGCCAGGGCTATGTGGTCAAGCAGAACGACACCACGTGGCCGTACCACCTGGACTCGGTGGCGATCGATCCCGCGGACGGCAAGGTCCTCGACAAGGTCAGCTTCTCCGACTACCCGCTGCTCGCGAAGCTCACGAGCCTCGGCATCAACCTGCACATGGGCGTGCTCTTCGGCCTGGCCAACCAGTTGCTGCTCGCGGCGCTGATGCTGGGCACGATGCTGCTGATCTTCTGGGGCTACCGCATGTGGTGGCTGCGCCGCCCGACCAAGTCGGGCGCCCTGGGCATGGGCCGCCCGATGCCGCGCGGCACCTGGCGCAAGGTGCCGCTGCCCGTCCTGCTGCCGCTGCTCGCCGTGACGGCGGTCATCGGCTGGTACGTCCCGCTGTTCGGGCTGAGCCTGCTCGCGTTCCTGCTGGTGGACGCGGTGGCCGGGGCGGTCGGCCGAGCCCGGTCGCGTACGGCGGCCTGATCGGTACGGGGTGGGCCGCCTGCCGTCCGGCAGGC
>NZ_JAAKZW010000007.1 GCF_011044995.1 Streptomyces mesophilus
CCGGGGGGAGGAACCGTGTTGGGTGAACACGTCGAACCCGCTGGCGACCTCGGCGGGACTGTGCGGCAGGAAGAGTTAGTCAGCCCGTTTCCACCGGTGCACGGGCGGTCGGTGGACGGGGCGACAAGTCAGCCCGAAATCGAATGGGAGCAGCGGTACCGCCGTGCCGTGATCACCGGCGACACCGCGGCCACGGCCTTTGTGATCGCCGCGATCGGCGGCTTCTTCGGCGTACGTGACGCGGCCAACTGGCACGAGAAGTGGACCATTCTCGCCTTCGGCACCGAACTGCTCGTCCTGGGCGCCCTGATGGCGAGCCGGGCCTGGGCCCCTCTCGTACTCGGCCAGGGAGCCGAGGAGTTCCGCCGGCTCGGACGCGCCCTGTGCACGGCGGCCGTCGTCCTCTCGCTCGGCGGGATCGCCGTCAGTTCGCGCAACATCAAACTCTGGATCTTCGTCGCCATACCGGCGATCGCCCTCGTCACCGTCACCGAGCGGTATCTGCTGCGGCGGTGGCTGCACCGCAGGCGTACGGAAGGACGATGTCTGCGACCGGTGCTCGCCGCCGGGAGCCCGGACACCGTACGCGACCTGATCTCACGGGCCCGCAAGTTCCCGCACCTCGGCTGGCGGGTGGACGCGGTGTGCACGGCGGACGGGCGCGGGGTCGACGGTGACAAGGTGGACGGCGTCCCGGTCGTGGGCCAGCTGACCGACGTCGCCAAGCATGTGCACGGCGACGGCTACCGGGTCGTGGCGGTCACCCCCGACCCGTACTGGTCGCCGGACCGACTGCAGCGCCTGGCCTGGAACCTCGAAGGCAGCGACGCCGAAATGGTGGTGGCTCCCGTACTGATGGAAGTGGCGGGACCGCGGCTGCATGTCGACGCCGTACTCGGGATACCGCTCCTGCGGGTCAGCATGCCGGCCTTCACCGGTGGCCGCCGGGTTGTCAAAGAGGTCGTCGACCGGCTGGGAGCGGCGGCTTTGCTGCTGCTGTTCGCCCCGTTGATGGTGCTCGTCGGAGTGATCGTCCTGGTGGACAGCCGCGGCGGGGTGGTCTACCGCCAGCGCAGGGTCGGCAAGGGCGGCCGTGAGTTCACCATCTTCAAGTTCCGCACCATGGTGCACGGAGCCCACCGGGCGCGGGCCACGCTGGCCGACGTCGACGAGGGGGCCGGGCTCCTGTTCAAGGTGCGCCGGGATCCGCGGGTGACGCGGGTGGGGGCGGTGCTGCGCCGGTACTCCGTCGATGAACTCCCGCAGCTGTTCAACGTGTTGACGGGTTCGATGTCGCTGGTCGGACCGAGGCCCCCGTTGCCGGAGGAGTCCGCCGAGTACGGCCCGGACATCCGGCGGCGGCTGCTCGTCAAGCCCGGGCTCACCGGCCTGTGGCAGATCAGCGGACGCAGTGATCTGCCGTGGGCGGAGGCGGTCCGCCTCGACCTGCGCTACGTGGAGGACTGGTCGCTCGCCCTGGACGCGGAGATCTTGTGGAAGACGCTGCGTGCGGTGGTCCAGGGGCAGGGGGCCTACTGACGCGCGGGGAGCGCGTCACCTGTGCCACGGACTGCGGGCCCAAGGGCCCGCCAGGGGGAGGAACTCGAGATGAGGGTCAGCGTCTTAGGGCTCGGCTATGTGGGCTGTGTATCGGCCGCGTGCCTGGCCGGCCGAGGCCGCGAGGTCATCGGCGTCGACGTCAACCAGGCGAAGGTCGACCTGGTCAACGCGGGCAAGGCCCCGGTGGTCGAGGAGCGGATCGGCGAGCTCACCGCCGAGGTCGTACGGACCGGTGCCTTGCGCGCCACCGACGACGTCCGCGAGGCGATCATGGGCAGCGAGGTGTCCCTGGTCTGCGTGGGCACACCGTCGGAGCCCAACGGCAGCCTGTGCACGACCTACTTGGAGCGGGTCACCGAGCAGATCGGTGCGGCGCTCGCCGAGAAGGGCGGGCGGCACACGGTCGTGTTCCGCAGCACCATGCTTCCCGGCACGTGTATGAACCTGCTGGTGCCGATCCTCGAGAAGTACGTCGGCGGCACGGCGGGCGTGGACTTCGGGGTCGCGGTCAACCCGGAGTTCCTGCGCGAGGGCACCAGCGTGCGGGACTTCTTCGACCCGCCGAAGACGGTCATCGGCGAACTCGACCCGGCGAGCGGCGAGGTGGTCGCGGCGCTGTACGAGGGTCTGCCGGGCGAGGTGTTCCGGGTCCCCGTACCGACGGCCGAGGCGATCAAGTACGCGGACAACGCGTTCCACGGTCTCAAGATCGGCTTCGCGAACGAACTGGGCGCGATATGCCAGGCACTCGGGGTGGACTCGCACCAGGTGATCGATGTGTTCCTCGCCGACCGCAAGCTGAACATCAGCCCCGCGTATCTGCGCCCCGGCTTCGCCTTCGGCGGCTCCTGCCTGCCCAAGGACCTGCGCAGTCTGGTCCACGCGGCCCGGCGGGCGGATGTCTCGGTGCCGATCCTGTCCCACGTACTGCCCTCCAACTCCGACCATCTGCAGCGCGCGGTGCAGCTGGTCGAGCGCACCGGCAAACGGCGCGCGGGCCTGTTCGGCCTGTCCTTCAAACCCGGCACCGACGATCTGCGCGAGAGCCCGCTCGTCGAACTGGCGGAGCGGCTCATCGGCAAGGGGTACGACCTGAAGATCTACGACGCCAACGTCAACCTCTCCCGGCTGCTCGGCGCGAACCGCGCGTACATCGAAACCCGCCTGCCGCATATCGCGCAGCTCCTGGTGGACTCCGTCGACGAGGTGATGGAGCACGCCGAGGTGTGTCTGGTCGGCACCAAGGACCCGGCGGTGCTCGCGGCGCTGCCCCATGGCGAAGGCCCCGTGCTGATCGACCTCGTCCGCCTACCCGACGCCGAGACGCGCAGGACCGAAACGGGGTACGTGGGCCTTGTCTGGTGAGATATCCGGCGGCGCCGGGCCGGCCCGGCGCGCGCTGATCCTGGTGGAGAACCTGTCGGTGCCGTTCGACCGGCGGGTGTGGCAGGAGTGCACGACGCTGCGCGAGGCCGGCTGGGACGTCCATGTGATCTGCCCCCGGGGCGAGAAGCGGGACACCGAGCCGGAGGCGTTGATCGACGGCGTGCGGATCCACCGCTACCCGTTACGCGCGGCCACCGGAGGACCGGCCGGCTATCTGCGGGAGTACGGCTCCGCCCTGTGGCACACGGTCCGCCTTGCCCGCAAGATCGGGCCGGTCGACGTGGTCCACGCCTGCAATCCACCCGATCTGCTGTTCCTGCCCGCGCTGTGGCTGAAGCGGCAAGGCGCACGGTTCGTGTTCGACCAGCACGACCTCGTACCCGAGCTGTACCTCTCCCGCTTCGACCGCGGCAAGGATCTGCTCTACCGCGGCGTCTGCGCCCTCGAGCGGCGGACCTACCGGGCCGCGGACATCGTGCTCTCCACGAACGAGAGCTACCGCGACGTCGCGCTCAGCCGCGGCGGGCAGCGGCCCGAGGACGTCTTCGTGGTGCGCAGCGCACCCGATGTCGGCCGCTTCCAACCCGTCCCGGCCGAACCGGAGTTGAAGCGCGGCAAGCCGCATCTGCTGTGCTACCTCGGTGTGATGGGCCCGCAGGACGGCGTGGACTACGCCCTGCGCGCCCTTGCGAAGCTGCGCGACGAGCTCGGACGGACCGACTGGCATGCGGTGTTCATCGGCGGCGGCGACACCTTCGACGCGATGGTGCGGCTGTCCCGCCGGCTCGGGCTCGCCGAGCAGGTCCAGTTCACCGGCCGCATCCCGGACGCCGACCTGGCGCGCTACCTGTCCACCGCGGACGTATGCCTGTCTCCCGACCCGCACAATCCGCTCAACGACGTGTCGACCATGAACAAGGTCCTCGAATACATGGTGATGGGACGGCCGATCGTCTCCTTCGACCTGAGGGAAGCGCGCGTCTCCGCCGGTGACGCGGCGGTCTACGCGCCCGCCAATGACGAGGCCGAGTTCGCCAAGGGCATCGCCCTGCTGCTCGACGATCCGGACCTGCGGGCCCGGATGGGCAAGACCGGCCAGGAGCGCATCGGCGGGGAGCTGGCCTGGCGCCACTCGCAGGCCTCGCTGCTCGCCGCGTACGAAGCCGCCTGCCGCGACCACACCCCGGTGGCGGCACGCGGCCCGGCACGAACACGGAGGAGGCCGCTCCGTTGAGCGACGACACGATCCGCCTGGCCACGATCGGGCGAGTGATCCAACGGCGGTGGCGTCTGCTGACCGTCCTCGCCGTGGTGGGCGCGCTCGTCGGCTTCGGTGTCTCGGTGGTCTTCCCGCCCCGCTACACGACCTCGGCGTCGGTGCTGCTTTCCGGTCAGTGGGAGGAGCGCGAGCTGCTCACCCAGGCGGAGATCGCGACCAGTTCGGTCGTGATCGACAAGGTGGCAGCCAAGCTCGGCGACAGCGGGCTGCGGGACCGGGTGAGCGCCAAGGCGACCGAGGGGAACATCATCAGCGTCTCGGGCACGGCCGACACCCCACAAGGCGCGCAGCGGATCGCCGACCAAGTGGCCCAGGAATACGTGGCCTTCGCCGCCCGCCTGTCGGGCGACACCACCGACTCGGACGTGGCGACGCGGCCCGAGGCGCTCAAGAAGCTGGTGGCGCAGACCAGCCGCCGTATCACCGAGCTGGCCAAGGCGGCCGATCCGGGAAAGAGCGTGGAGAGCGTGCAGGGCCGTACCGAACTGGAGAAGCTGCGCACCGCGCTGCAGGAGGCGGTGGAGAAGCTGGACGAGGTCGACCCCTCGCTCAACAAGGCCAACATGGTCGTCATGGGCCCGGCGACCCGGCCGGCCGGCGAAGCCCCACCGTCCCGGCTCCAACTCGTCGTCGGTGGCGCGCTGTTGTTTCTGCTGTGCGCGGTCATCGGGCATCTCGCCGCCGCACGGATGAGCCGGAGGCTGCGCGGCGAACAGGAGATCGCCGCGGCGCTGGGCGCCAGGCACCTCGGTTCCGTGGACGTACCCGGCGAACGGGCCGCGCGGCAGCCCCGGCAGGGCGGCAGCCCGCGGACCCGGATCGTCAGGTTCCTCGGCCTCGACACCCGGTGGGACACACCGGCCCTGCAGGCGTCCGGCGGCGAGAGCAGCAGGCAGATCCGCTACCGGCGGGTGCTGGCCCGCCTCGGCGACCAACTGCCGCTGCCCCGTGCAAAGTTGCTGGTGATCGTCCCGAACGGTGACGACATCGCCCGCCGGGCCGCCGAGCGTCTCGCCGCCGAGGCGGGAAGCGATCCGCAGCTGCGGCTTGCGGAGGTCTCGGCGGCGCGCCCGCTCGTCCCCGATCACGACACCGAGTCCGGCGCTCTGGTCGTGCTCAGTGCGGGCAGCAGGACCGCCGGGGAACTCGCAGGCCTCGCCGAGGCCTGTACGGACGCCGGGCACGAGGTCGTCGGCGTCGTCGTCGCCGGCACGGTCCGGGCCCGTACGACAGGACCGGCCGGCCACACCCCGGGCGGCCCCGTGCCCGCGATGGCCGGCGGCATCGACACGCGGGGAGGTGCGGCGTGACGACGAGTACGACGTCCGCATCGCCGGCCGCCACCCCGCTCCTCGACCTGCAGGCGCTCGTGGTGGCGGTCCGCAGGCGACGGCGCTTCTGGTGCTGCGTGGCGCTCCTCGGCCTGCTGGCCGGAGTGGCGGTGGCGGTCCTCATGCCGCCCCCGCCCACCGCGGTGAGCACGGTCCTTGTCGCGCACGAGGCCGATCAGCCCAACGACCCCGGCACGCTCATCCGTACCGACGCCGCCCTTTTGAAGACCACGCGGATCGCGGGCGAGGCCCTTGAGTCCCTCGACTCCGCCGAACGCCCGGAAGACTTCATGGAGGACTACCAGGGCACCGGGCTGACCAACAACCTGCTGCAGATCACGGTGGCGGGTGACAGTGACGCGGACGCGGTCGCGCGGGCCAGAGCGCTGTCCGAGGCCTTCGTCGCGGACCATGTGCGGCGCCTGAAGGAAGCGGCGGAGGCCGAAGCCAAAGCCCTCCTGGGCCAGCGCGACCAGATGCGCGACGAACTGGACAAGGTCAACGAGGAGATCGGCGACGGGCAGCCCGAGGTCGACCCGGAGACCGACCCCGGGGCGGCCGCGAACCTGGAGTCGCTCTTCGCCCGCCGGGCCGAACTCACCTCCCGTATCGCCGACTTCGACCAGCGCGCCGAAGAGGCCCGGATGGGCGCGCCCCGCCTCGTCGCGGGTACGCAGATCGTGGACGCCGCGCGCGCGGTCGAGCATTCCGTGCCCAAGGCCGCCGCCACCAACGCGGGGATCGGGCTCGTCCTCGGGCTCGTTCTCGGGCTCGCGCTGGCCGCGGTCGGCTCCGTGGTGGCGGACCGTCCGGTGCTGCGCCGGGTGATCGCGGCGAACCTCGGCGCGTCCGTCCTCGCGGAACTGCCCCGCCGCCAGGCCCTGTTGTGGCGCCGGCGCAGGGACCGGGCCGCGCGCGAACGGCTCGCGGCGTCCCTGGCCCGCACAGTACGGGGCTCCACGGAACCGTTCTCCCTGCTGGAACTGGGCTCCGTGCGCAGCACGAGCAGGATCGCCTTCGATCTCGCCGAGGTGCTCGCGGGGGAACGGCCGGTGGTCGTCGTCGACGGCCTGCCGCGTCTGCAACTCGTCAAACGCCGCCCCAAGTCGGGCGCCTTCACCGTGGTCGGCGACGCCGAGGTCCCGGCCGTATCGCCTCAGGAGCTGCGGTTCGGTGTCGGCTCGGTGGCGCCCGGCACCGCATGGACCGACCTCCAGTACCTCGGCACCCGGACCGTGCTCGTGGTGCGCGCCGGGCACGGCAGCGCCGCCTGGCTGCACACCGTGGCGCGACAGCTCGCGGACCAGCGGATCGCCGTGCTCGGTGTGGTCCTGATCGACCCCGACCCGCGCGACCGTACCGACGGCACGCTGTGGGACGGTCCGGCGGCCGCGTTACGCGGCCAGAGCGAGCGCCTCGCCCTGCAGAACGGCACGGGCCGGCTGCGCAAGGAATCGCTGCCGGTGCCGGCCCCGCGGGTCCCCGACAGCGACCAGGAGGTGCGCTAGCTCATGTGCGGCATAGCAGGCACGTACAGATGGCCCGACGGCAAAGCCGTGACCGACCGGCTCACCGAGATCCTCGCGCACCGCGGTCCGGACGGCGCCGGCCGCTACAGCCACCCCGTCGGCGACGGCGAAGTACAGCTGGGCCACCGCCGGTTGGCCATCATCGACCTGTCCGAGACAGGCGCCCAGCCGATGGCCAAGGACGGCCTCGTCCTCACGTACAACGGCGAGTTGTACAACGCGCCCCAGCTGCGCGCCGAGCTGGAGAGCGCGGGAGTGCGCTTTCGCGGCACCTCCGATACCGAGGTGCTCCTGGAGGCCTGGCGGCGCTGGGGTACGGACTGTCTGCCGCGGCTGCGCGGCATGTTCGCCTTCGGGATCTTCGACGAGCGCACAGGTGAACTGACCCTTGCCCGCGACCAGTTGGGCATCAAGCCGCTCTTCCTGCTCCGGCGCGGCGACGGCCTGGTGTTCGCCTCCGAACTCAAGGCGCTCGCCGCGGTCTCCGGCGCCAAGCTGGAGGTGGACCACGCGGCCCTGGTGGCGTCCCTCCTGTACTACTGGGTGCCCGACTCGCGCTGCGCGCTGCGCGAGGCGGAGAAGCTCCCGCCCGGGAGCTGGCTGCGCTGCCGGCCCGACGGCCAGGTGGAGCGCGGCCGTTACTGGAATCTGAAGGACATCGCCGCCGAGGCGCGCCACGGCGAGCAGCCGGACCTCGCCGCCGTCGTCGAGGAGTCGACCCGGCAGCACCTGCTCTCCGACGTCCCCGTCGCGACCTTCCTCTCCGGCGGTCTCGACTCCAGCTATCTGACCGCGCTCGCGGCCCGCCACCAGCCCGGCATCTCCGCGTACACCATCGGCTTCCGCGCCGATGACGCCAAGTTCGAGGCGATGCCCGACGACCTGCGCTACGCCCGGCAGGTGGCCGCGCGGTTCGGCGTCGATCTGCACGAGATCGAGATCGCCCCGAACGTCCTCGACCTTTTGCCGCAGATGACCTACCACCTGGACGAGCCGATCGGCGACCCCGCCGCGATCAACACGTATCTGATCTGCTCGGCGGCCCGCGAGGCCGGGGTCAAGGTGCTGCTCTCGGGGATGGGTGCCGACGAGCTCTTCGCCGGGTACCGCAAGCACCTCGCCAATGTGCTTGCCCTGCGCTACCAGCGCGTCCCGCGGCCGCTGCGGCGCGGTGTGCACGCGGTCGTGGACCGGCTGCCGGTGGCCACGGCCCGCCGCGGCTACCGTTCCGTGCGGTTCGCGAAGCGGTTCCTGTCCTTCGCCGAGCTGCCCGAGGAGACCGCGTTCCGGCGCAGCTACACCATGTACGACCAGGACGAACTGCTCGCCCTGATCGACCCGGACCTGGCCGGCACGGTCGACGACGTGCTCACCGAGCACGCCGACATCTACCAGGACAACGAGCTGGACGACTTCGTCAACCGTATGTGCCTGGGCGACGCCCGGATGTTCCTGCCGGGCCTGAACCTCGCCTACACGGACCGCTCCAGCATGGCCGCGTCGACCGAGGTACGGGTGCCGTACGTGGACGTCGAGGTCGTGAAGGCGGCGTTCGCCTTCCCCGGCAACCGCAAGATCGCGGGCCGGCAGGGGAAGGCCGTCCTCAAGGAGGCGGCTTCCTCGATCCTGCCCAGGGAGATCGTCCACCGGCCCAAGGGGCTGTTCAGCGCTCCGCTGCGGGCCTGGATGAGCCGGGACCTGGCGCCCCTGGTGCGCGAGGTGATCAACGACGGCGAGCTCGTCAACTCCGGTTTCCTGCGCCGTGACGCGCTGCGGCGGATGGTCGCCGAGGACGCCTCGGGGCAGCGGGACTTCTCCAAGCATCTGTGGCACGTACTGACCCTCGAGTACTGGTATCGCGGCGCGACCTCTGGGTCCGGTGAGAGCACTCGGTCAACGGCACAGGACGTCATGGGACTTCAGAGGAATGCAGAGGATCACAAGTGAAGCAGGTAGTGCAGAACTACAAGAGCGGCGAACTGGCGCTGCTCGACGTACCGGCACCGGGATGCAAGCCGGGCGGGGTCCTGGTCAGGACCGCGTACTCGCTGATCTCCACCGGTACCGAGCTCATGAAGGTCTCCGAGGCCGGTATGTCCATGGTGGGCAAGGCGCGTTCGCGCCCGGACCAGGTGGCCAAGGTTCTGCAGAGCGTGGCCACCAACGGGGTGCCCGCCACGTACCGCAAGGTGATGGGCAAGCTCGACTCGTACACGCCGCTGGGCTATTCGCTGTGCGGAGTGGTCGAGCAGGTCGGCGCCGGGATCGACGATGTGGCCGTCGGCGACGTGGTGGCCTGCGCAGGCAACGAGCACGCCCTGCACGCCGAGGTGAACTGGGTACCGAAGAACCTCTACGCCAAGGTGCCGGACCAACTCGCACCCCAGCACGCGGCCTTCGGCACTGTCGGGTCGATCGCGCTGCAGGGTGTGCGCCGCGGCGAGCCGCAACTCGGCGAGGTGGCCCTGGTCATCGGGCTCGGGCTGATCGGACAGCTGGTGGTGCAGCTGCTCACCGCGTCGGGTGTACGGGTCGTCGGCGCCGACCCCGACCCGGTGCGCTGTGCGCTCGCCGAGCAGCTGGGCGCGGTGGCCTGCGGCGATCCCGGATCCGCGGCCGTGGAGAGCGCCGTCGCCGAGCTCACCGAAGGCCACGGCGTGGACCAGGTGTATCTGGCCGCGGGCGGCGCCAGCAATCAACCGGTCGAGCTGGCGGCCCGGTTGAGCCGCGACCGCGGCCGGGTGGTCGACATCGGCAAGTGCAGCCTCGACCTGCCGTGGAACGCGTACTACGAGAAGGAGCTCGACGTCCGCTTCTCGCGCTCGTACGGCCCGGGGCGCTACGACCCCGAGTACGAACTCGAAGGCCGGGACTATCCGATCGGCTATGTCCGCTGGACCGAGCGCCGCAACCTCGCCTGCTTCCTCGATCTCGTCGCCCGAGGCCGGGTCGATGTGGAGCCGCTGGTCTCCCACATCGCCGATTTCGACGAAGCCGTCGAGACGTATCAGAACCTGAAGGACGGCGGTCTGAAGGCCGTGGCCGTCCTGTTCCGCTACCCCGGGCAGAAGAGGGAAGCGGAGACGCCTGCGGTGACCGTGCCCGCGGTCACCGCTCGGCCGCGTCCGGCCCGTGCGGTCAGGACGCCGGTGCGGCTCGCCTTCGTCGGCGCGGGCAACTACGCGACCTCGATGCTCCTTCCGCACCTGGCCGGGCGTGAGGGGGTGGAGCTGGCGACCGTCGTCACCACGACGGCACTGTCCGGGGCCAACGCCCAGAAGAAGTTCGGCTTCGCGCAGGCCAGCACCGATCTCGACGCGGTGCTCGGCGACAAGTCCGTCGACGCCGTGTTCGTGGTCACCCGGCACAGCTCGCACGCCGAACTGACCCGGCAGGCACTCCTGGCCGGCAAGTCCGTGTTCGTGGAGAAGCCCCTGGCCCTCACCGAGGACGACCTGTCGGGCGTGCTCGCGGCGGTGGACGAGTCCGGCAACGACCGGCTCCAGGTGGGCTTCAACCGCCGCTTCGCGCCCCTGCTCCAGGAAGCGAAGAAGCAGTTCGGCGTCCGGACAGGGCCGGCGAACCTGCGCTATCTCATCAACGCGGGCCGCCTCGACCACGGCAGCTGGTACCTGCGGCAAAGCACCGAGGGCACCCGGTTCGCAGGCGAGGGCGGGCACTTCATCGACACCGCGAGCTGGCTGCTCGGCGCCGACCCGGTCTCGGTGTACGCGGTCGGCACCTCGGGCAACGAGGACCTGCAGGTCGTGCTCCGCTACCCGGACGGGTCCACCGCCACCCTCAGCTACGTCACCACCGGCGCGTCCGGCTACCCCAAGGAAACCCTCGACCTGGTCGCGGACGGCAAGGTGCTGCGGCTCGACGACTTCGTGCGCGCCTCGGTCCACAGCCGCAAGCGGTGGGTGAGTTCCCGCTTGCCCAAGGCCCGTGACAAGGGCCAGAACGCCCAACTGGCGGCGTTCATCAGGGCCGTACGGACCGGCGGGCCGATGCCCGTACCGCTGGAGTCCCTGGTCGCGACCACGGCGGCCACCCTCGCCGTGCAGACCGCCGTGGCGGCCGGTGCGCCCGTGACGCTGGCGGGTGCGCGATGAGCATGGGCCCGGGCTGGTACCTGCGGCGCCTGTCCCGGATGGCGCCGCGGGAGATCGGCGGCCGGATCGGCGACACGGTCCGCAGACGGCGCTGGCGCTCGACACCGCCCGACTGTCCGGACGTCGCCGGCGCCCGGTTCACCGCGGTGCTGCCCGAGGGCGCGCTCGCCGCGGTCCCGCCGGACGCCGCCAAACGCCTCGTCGCGGAGGCGGACCGGCTGATGGCCGGGCATATCGAGTACTTCGGAGTGGTACGCGACGACCTGACCGATCCGGACTGGTGGTACGACCCGAAGACCGGCCGCCGGGCGCCGTGGGGCTATGCGTTCGGGCTGCCGTACCGCAACGAGGACGCGGTCGGCGACATCAAGCAGATCTGGGAGCTGTCCCGGCACCAGTACCTCACCGTCCTCGCCGCCGCCTACGCGCTCACCGGGGACGAGCGGTACGCCGAGCGCGTCGCCACGCACCTGCGGTCCTGGTGGGCGGCGAACGCGCCGTTGCGCGGAGTGCACTGGATCAGCGGGATCGAGCTGGGGATCCGGCTCCTGTCCTGGGTGTGGATCCGCCGGCTGCTCGACGGCTGGCCGGGCGCGGCCGGGCTGTTCGAGGACAACCCGGTGGCACGGCACCAGATCTGGCACCACCAGCGCTGGCTCGCCGCGTTCCCGAGCCGCGGATCCTCGGCGAACAACCACATCATCGCCGAGACCGCCGGGCAGTTCGCCGCGTCCTGCGCGTTCGACTGGTTCCCGCACTCGGCGCGCTGGAGAGCCGACTCCTTACGGTCCCTCGACCGGCACCTGCGCGCCAACACCTTCCTCTCCGGTCTCAACCGCGAACTGGCCAGCGAGTACCACGGCCTGGTCCTCGAACTCGGCCTGGCCGCCCTGGCCGAGGCGGACCGCGCCCGTGTCCCGGTCCCCGCTACGGTGCGCCTGGTGCTGCTGCGGATGACCGACGCGCTCGCGGCCGTCGTGGACAACCGGCTGCGGCCACCGCGCCAGGGCGACGCGGACGACGGACACGGCCTGATCGTCGACGGCACGGGCACCGACCGCTGGGGCTCGCTGCTCGCCACCGGGGAGGCCGTGTTCGGACGGCTCGACTGGTGGCCCCGGGTGACCGGCACCGATGTACGCACGCCGCTGCTCGCCGCGCTGATCGAGCCCACCGCACCGTCCGTGCCCCGGCCGGACGAGCGGCCCGCGCACTTCGCCGACGCCGGGCTCACCATCCTGCGCGGTCCCGGGGAGATCTGGTGCCGCTGCGACGGGGGTCCGCACGGGTTCCTGTCCATCGCCGCGCACGCCCACGCGGACGCGCTCTCCGTCGAGGTGCGGCAGGACGGCGTCGACATCCTCGCGGACCCGGGGACGTACTGCTATCACGGGCAGCCCGAGTGGCGCGCGTACTTCCGCTCGACCCTCGCCCACAACACCTTGCGCCTTGACGGCGCCGACCAGTCCGTCTCCGGCGGCCCGTTCCTGTGGACCCGGCACGCGACGAGCCGCGTCCTGGCCGTGGACACGGCGGACGGGGATGTGGCCCGCTGGTCCGCCGAACACGACGGCTACCAGCCCTCCGTGCACCGCCGCCGGGTCGAACTTGCCGCAGCCGGCCGTGAGTTGACGATGGTCGACGAGGTCGACGGCTCACGACGTGACGTGCACCTGGCATTCCACCTCGGCCCGGAGGTCTCCGCGCGGCTGACGGGCAGCCGGGCCGAGCTCACCTGGACCCGTGACGGCGAGCAGCGCTCCGCCGTGCTCGACCTGCCCGCCCGGCTGTCCTGGCAGGCGCACCGAGGCGAGAGCAACCCGCCGCTCGGCTGGTACTCCGCCGGCTTCGGCCGCAAGGAACCCGCCACCACGCTCGTCGGCACAGGAGCCGCCGACGGCGAGGCGGAGTTCGTCACCGTACTCAGGTTCCAGGGCTAGGGGGGAGGGCGCGTGGGGATCAAGTGGCGGCTTCGGACGTACGCGACGGCGGCACCGCTCGCGCTG
This sequence comes from Streptomyces mesophilus, assembly GCF_011044995.1. Taxonomy (GTDB): domain Bacteria; phylum Actinomycetota; class Actinomycetes; order Streptomycetales; family Streptomycetaceae; genus Streptomyces; species Streptomyces mesophilus. The sequence goes on from NZ_JAAKZW010000007.1 coordinate 13,207, forward strand.
GCTCTGCTGGCCGTGACCGGATGCACGGGCAGCCCGGACGCACCGGCGAAACCGGGCGACCGGGCACCGTCGACGGCAGGGTCGGGGAAGCCGTCCCCGGCCGTCGCGCGGGTGTGCGCGAAGCCCGCGGAAGGACCGGCGAAGGCGCCGAAGGGTGCGGTCACCGTCGACCCCGCGGTGGTGAACGACCTCGCCGCGAAGACCAAGAACAGCCCGCCGAACACCACCTTCTGGCTGCGGCCGGGCACCCACACGCTCGAGGCGGACCGCTACGCCCAGGTGCTGCCCAAGAAGGGGAACACCTACCTCGGTGCGCCGGGCGCGGTACTCGACGGCAGCGGGACCAACCAGTACGCGTTCAGCGGCAGCGCGCCCGACGTCACGCTGCGCCATCTGACCGTGCAGGGCTTCGTGGCGCCGCACGACCAGGGCGTGGTCAACCACGACTCGGCCGACGGCTGGGTGATCGAGCACAACACCGTCAAGGAGAACTCCGGCGCCGCTCTGATGGCCGGAGCACGCCAGAAAGTACGCGCCAACTGCCTGCGCGACAACGGCCAGTACGGCCTCAACGCCTACAAGGCCGGCGACTCCATCACCGGCCTCGTCGTCGAGGGCAACGAGATCACCGGCAACAACACCGGCGACTGGGAGCGCAAGAAGCCGGGCTGCGGCTGCACCGGAGGCATCAAGTTCTGGGCCGTCAACGGCGCCGACATCCGCGGCAACTGGGTGCACGACAATCGCGGAACCGGTCTGTGGGCGGACACCAACAACAACGACTTCCGTATCGAAGGCAATGTGATCGAAGCCAACGACGGCGCCGCGCTGATCTACGAGACCAGCTACAACGCGGTGATCACGAACAACACGATCCGGCGCAACAACTGGATCGAGGGGCGCAGAGGCGCCGACCGGGGCGACAGCTTCCCGTTCGCGACCGTCTACGTGTCCGAGTCCGGCGGCGAACCACGGGTCAAGGCCCGTACGGACAAGATCGAGATCTCCCGCAACGTCATGGAGAACAACTGGTCGGGGATCACCCTGTGGGAGAACGCCGACCGGTTCTGCAACAGCCCGGCCAACACCTCGACCGGCAGCTGCACCTTGCTGGTGCGCGACGCCGACCGCTGTGCACAGCCGGCGATCGCCAAGCCGCCGCTCCACGCAGACTGCCGCTGGAAGACCCAGCGGGTGGACATCCACGACAACGAGTTCGTCCTCGACCTGGCGGTCGTCAAGTGCAAGAAGGCGGAATGCGGCCGCATGGCGGTCCTCGCCAACTACGGAACGTACCCCGACTGGTCGCCGTACAAGGGCGACAAGGTGGCCGAAGCGGTCACGCGCGCACAGGACAACCGCTGGTACGACAACGTCTACCGCGGCCCCTGGAGCTTCGTCGCGCACGATCCGAGCGGGACGCTCGACGTCAAGCAGTGGCAGGGCGCCAAGTACGGGCAGGACGCGGGCAGCACGTTCCGGCCACGGGCAGGTGGTTGAGATGCCTGCCGAGACGGCCGGGGAGCACACACCGAAGCTCGTGGGGGTGGCCTGGGGGCTGCTGATCCTCAACACCCTCGGCTCCGCCGGGGCGCAGACCATCATTCCGCTGCCCCGCTCCCTCATCCAGATGGTGACCATGGGCTCGCTGGTCGCGGCGTTCGTGGTGGCCGTCGCGGTCAATCCCCGGCTGCGCTTGAGGCCCAGCGCGCTGCTGCTTCTGCTGACGCTGCTCCTGGTGCCGAGCGTGATCGCCAGCGCGAACCTGGAGGCCGGGTTCGGTGCGCTGTTCCGCTGCGGGCGCTTCGCTCTCTTCGTCGCCACGCTGTGGCTGCTCAGCCGCTGGTGGAACGGGGACCTGACGTTCGTCCGCAGCCATATCCGGATGTACTTCGCGGTGCTCGGGTCGGTGGCCGCCGGACTGCTCCTCTCGCCGGGCGCCGCCATGCCGGACCTCTACGGCGGTCGGCTCGTCGGCGCGCTGTGGCCGCTCACCCCGCCGCAGATCGGCCAGTACGCCGCGGTGATCATCGGGCTCACGGTGCTGCTCCTCCTGGGCCGCCGCACCGACCGGGCGAGCGCGGCGGTGATCATCGTGCCGTCCCTGTTCCTGCTCGCGCTGACCCACACACGGACCGCGACACTCGGTCTGCTCATCGGCCTGCTCGTGGCGATCGGTTCGCTGGTCATGACCAGCGCGGCGGCCCGCCGGTTCTTCGCCTGGGCGGTCCTGGTGGCCGCGGTGGCCGCGGTGGCGTTCGGCTCCCTGCTCCAGGCGTGGTTCCTGCGCGGCCAGACCCAGGAGTACTTCACCAGCCTCACCGGCCGGGCCAAGGTCTGGGACGCCCTGCTCGCGGCGCCGCGGACGGCCTCGGAGCAGCTGTTCGGCGTGGGGCTCGGCGACAAGTCGTACGGCGGCCTCCCGATCGACAACAGCTGGCTGGCCGTCTACCACGAGCAGGGACTGACCGGCATCGTCCTCGTCTCGGCGTTCATCGCCGTCCTCGGCGGCGTCGCGCTCCTTCGGCAACCGTCCCTGTCCAGGGCGTGCGCGCTCTTCCTGATCAGCTACTGCGCGATCGCGTCGTACACCGAGGCGGGGCTCGGCGACGCCTCGCCCTATCTGCTCCATCTGGCGCTGGCCGCCTCGCTGTTGGCGGCACCCGCCGTGCCGGCGCCCGCCGCGCCGTCCCCCCTGCCGTACGCCCCTCGACGGCGCGTACCGCGCTGGGCCCGTGGATCGGAGGTGAGCTGAGCATGCATGTCCTCGTGGTGCACAACCGCTACGCGTCGGCGCAGCCGAGTGGCGAGAACAAGGTCGTCGACCAGGAGATGGCGCTGCTGCGGGAGGCAGGCCACCGGGTCGAGCTGTTCGAGCGCCGCAGCGACGACATCGCCGCCCGGTCGCTGCTCGGGAAGGTCGCCGTGCCGCTCCAGGTGCCCTGGAACCCGGCGGTCCGACGGGAGTTGACCGCACGGCTCCGCAGCGACCGGCCGGACGTCGTCCATATCCACAACGTCTTTCCGCTCCTGTCGCCCGCGGTCCTCGCCGCCTGCGCCGACGCCGGTGTGCCGGCTGTCGCGACGCTGCACAACTACACGCAGGTCTGCGCGCCCGGCACGCTGCAGCGGGACGGCCGACCGTGCACCGAGTGCGTCGGCTCCTCGCCGCTGCCCGCCGTCCGGCACGGCTGCTACCGCGGCTCCCGGCTCGCGACGGTGCCGCTCGCGGTCGGCATGTCGGCCAACCGGCGCAGGTGGTGGTCCGGCGTGGTGCGCTTCCTGTGCATCTCCGAGGCGCAGCGCGACGTTCTCGTACGGGCCGGTCTGCCCTCCGAACTCGCTTCGGTGAAGCACAACTTCGTGCCCGACCCCGGGGTCGTCCGCACCGGCGACGGTGAGCATCTGCTCTATCTCGGGCGGCTCGCCGAGGCCAAGGGCGTACGGCTGCTCATGGCGGCCTGGGACGAGGTCGCGGAGGTCGGCGGGGTGGGCGTGCCGCTGGTGATCGCGGGCACGGGACCGCTGGAGCGCGAGGTGACCGCATGGGCGGCCGGCCGGGACGACGTGCGTTACGTCGGCCTGTACGACACGGACCAGTGCCGCCAGGCCCTCGCCCGGGCGGTCGCCGTGGTCGCGCCGTCGACCTGGCTCGAGGCGTTCGGCCTGGTGGTGGTGGAGGCGATGGCGGCGGGGGTGCCGGCCGTCGCCGCCGGACACGGGGCCTTCGCCGAACTCGTCGAGGACGGCGTGACCGGGCTGCTGCACCGGCCTGGCGATCCCGCCTCGCTCGCCTCCTGCCTGCGCCGGATCACGGCCGACCCGGCGCGGAACGGGGAGATGGGCCAAGCGGCCCGGCACCGCTACGAGAAGGACTTCAGCCCGGCCGTCGGGCTCGAACGCCTGGTGGACGAGTACCGCACCGCGGCAGACGGAAGAGGACCGCACGGCGACAACTGAACAGGTGGCGCACGGCACCAACTGGACAAGTGCGCACCGCAACAAGTGAACAAGTACCGCACTGTCATAAATGGGGGGCAGTAGATGACACGATGCCGACTCTGCGGCTCGGCGGCGCTGGCGAGCGTCGTCGATCTGGGGGCTACTCCGCCGTGCGAGAGCTTTCTCGCAGCGGACCGACTCGACCTGCCGGAGCCCGCGTTCCCGCTGCACCTGCGGGTCTGCACGGACTGCTGGCTGGCACAGATCCCACCGCTGATCACACCCGAGGAGACGTTCAAGGAGTACGCGTACTTCTCCTCGTACTCGACCTCATGGGTGGAGCACGCGCGCACCTTCGTCACCGACGCCGCCGGACGGGCGGGGCTCCGGCAGGACGCGTTCGTCGTCGAAGTCGCCAGCAACGACGGGTACTTGCTGCGTCACGTGGTGGACCGGGGGATCCGCTGCCTCGGCATCGAACCCTCCGTCAACGTCGGCGCGGCGGCGCGCGAGGCGGGGGTGCCGACCCTCACGGAGTTCCTGAGCCCGGCCGTGGGCTCCGCCGTCCGCGCCGAGCACGGACCGGCCGACCTGGTCGTGGCCAACAACGTGTACGCGCACATCCCGGACGTCGTCGGGTTCACCGAGGGGCTGCGCGCCTTGGTCGCGGACGACGGCTGGGTCTCCATCGAGGTGCAGCATCTGCTGACCCTGATCGAGGAGAACCAGTACGACACGATCTACCACGAGCACTTCCAGTACTACACGGTCGCCTCCGCGATCCGGGCCCTCGCGAGCGGCGGACTCGCCCTCGTGGACGTCGAGTTGCTGCCCACGCACGGCGGCTCCATCCGGCTGTGGGCCAGGCCGGCCGGGGCGGCCGGTGAACCGAGCGCGCGCGTGGCCGACGTACTGGCCCGCGAAAAAGCCGCGGGGCTACAGGAGTTGTCCGGGTACGCGGAGTTCTCCGCCCGGGTCGCGAAGGTCCGCCGTGACCTCCTCAAGTTCCTCATCGAGGCGGCCGAACGCGGCGAGACCGTCGTCGGCTACGGCGCCCCCGGCAAGGGCAACACCCTGCTCAACCACTGCGGCATCCGGCCCGACCTGCTCGCGTACACGGTCGACCGCAACCCGTACAAACACGGCAAGTTCACACCCGGCACGCGGATCCCGATCCTGCCGCCCGAGCAGATCGCCGCCGACCGGCCCGACTACGTCCTCGTCCTGCCGTGGAACCTGCGGGCCGAGCTCATCGAGCAGCTGTCCTTCGTCCATGAATGGGGCGGCCGCCTTGTCTTTCCCATCCCGGAACTGAGCATTGTCGAGGTCACGCCATGAAGGTCGTCCTGTTCTGCGGCGGTTACGGGATGCGGATGCGCAGCGGAGCCGCCGACGACATCCCCAAGCCCATGGCGATGGTCGGCCCCCGGCCGCTGATCTGGCACGTCATGCGCTACTACGCGCACTTCGGCCACACGGAGTTCATCCTCTGCCTCGGCTACGGAGCGCACCACATCAAGGACTTCTTCCTGCACTACGAGGAGACCACGTCCAACGACTTCGTGCTGCGCGGCGGACGGACCGAGCTCCTGTCCACCGACATCGCCGACTGGACCATCACGTTCGCGCAGACCGGCGTGGAGTCACCGATCGGGGAGCGGCTGCGGCGGGTGCGTCACCACCTGGACGGCGACGACATGTTCCTGGCCAACTACGCCGACGTCCTCACCGACGCCCCGCTGCCGCGGATGATCGACTCCTTCACCCGGCGCGACGCCGGCGCCTCCATGATGGTCGTGCCGCCGCAGTCCTCCTTCCACTGCGTCGATCTGGGCGAGGACGGACTGGTGGGCGGCATCACCGCGGTCAGCGAACTGCCGCTGTGGGAGAACGGCGGCTACTTCGTGCTCCGCCAGGAGGTCTTCGACCACATACCCGAAGGCGGCGACCTCGTCGCCGACGGATGCGCCCAACTGGCCAAGCGCGGACGCCTCGTGGCGCACCAGCACCGCGGGTTCTGGAAGCCGACCGATACGGTGAAGGAACGCGCCGCGCTCGACGCCGCCTACGCGCGCGGCGAGCGGCCGTGGGCGCTGTGGGAACGCGAAGACGCCGGGGTGGGCGCGTGATCCGGCTCGGCGTGGGGCGGCGCCTCGACCGTATCGTCGCCGTGGGCGCGCACTGCGACGACATCGCCATCGGAGCCGGCGGCACGCTCCTGACGCTGTGCAGCGCGCGGCCCGGCCTGCGCATCGACGCGCTGGTCCTCTCCGGCGGTGGCAGCGACCGCGAACAGGAGGAGCGGGCCGCGCTCTTGGCGTTCTGCCCGGGCGCCGAACTGCGCCTGACCGTGCTCAAGTTGCCGGACGGCCGGGTGCCCGCGCACTGGGAGGAGGCCAAGGCCGCGGTCGAGGAGCTGCGCGAGCAGACCGAGCCAGACGTGGTCCTCGCCCCGCGCACCGACGACGCGCACCAGGACCACCGCGGCCTGGCGCAGCTCGTCACCACCGCATTCCGCGACCACCTCGTCCTCGGCTACGAGATCGCCAAATGGGACGGCGACCTCGGCCGTCCCGTGGCGTACCAGCCGCTGGCGCCTGAACTCGCCGAGGAGAAGGTGCGGCTCCTCCACGAGCACTACCCCTCGCAGCGGCACCGGTCCTGGTTCGACCGCGAGGCGTTCCTCGGGCTCGCCCGCATCCGCGGCATCGAATGCCATACGCGCTACGCCGAGGCGTACGCCGTCACCAAACTCACGCTCGACCTGGGCGCCTTCACGCCGAGCGCTCCCACTCCGAGCGTTTCGGCACCGAGCGTTTCGCCACCGAGCGTTTCGGCACCGGACGCATTCGCACCGATCGATCTCACTCCGAGCGCACTCACCCTGGGGGACTGAACCTTGCGCGTACTCCTGACCGGACACCAGGGATACCTGGGCACCGTGATGGCCCCGGTGCTCACCGCCGCCGGACACCACGTCACCGGCCTCGACGCCGGCCTGTTCGCCGACTGCGTCCTCGGCCCGCCGCCCGCCGACCCGCAGGGGCACCGGGTGGACCTGCGCGACGTCACGGCCGAGCACCTGGCCGGGGTGGACGCCGTGATCCACCTGGCCGCGCTCTCCAACGACCCCCTGGGATCGCTCGCGCCCGAACTCACCTACGACATCAACCATCACGCGTCCGTACGCCTGGCCCGCCTCGCCCGCGACGCCGGAGTGCGGCGCTTCCTGTACGCGTCGACCTGCTCCGTCTACGGCGCCGCCGGCGGCGAGGACCTCGTGGGAGAGGACGCCCCGCTGCGCCCGGTGACCCCGTACGCGGAATCCAAGGTGCGCGTCGAGGACGACCTGCACGCCTTGGCCGACGCCGACTTCAGCCCGGTCTGCCTGCGCAACGCCACCGCCTTCGGCTACTCGCCTCGGCTGCGCGCGGACATCGTGCTCAACAACCTCGTGGGCCACGCCTTCCTCTCCGGCGAGGTGCTTGTGCTCTCCGACGGCACCCCCTGGCGCCCGCTGGTGCACGCCGCCGACATCGCACGCGCCTTCACCGCCGCGCTGACCGCACCACGGGAAGCGGTGCACGACCGGGCGTTCAACATCGGCAGCGAGATCAACAACGTCACGGTCGCCGAGATCGCCGAGCAGGTCGCCGCCGCGGTGGCCGGCTCCAAGGTGGTGATCACGGGTGAGAACGGCGCCGATCCGCGCTCCTACCGCGTGGACTTCTCCCGCTTCCGCACCGCGATCCCCGGCTTCGACTGCGAGTGGACCGTCAAGCAGGGCGCACTCGAACTCGCCGACGCCTACCGGCAGTTCGGCCTGACCCGCGAGGACTTCGACCGGCGCTTCACCCGCCTGGCCGTACTGAGCGCGGCCTCCGACGCCGGAACCGTCGACGACACCCTGCGGTGGCGCCGATGACCGAAGCCGGCGCACCGTCGATGACCAGGACCGGCGCACCGTCGACGACCGCGGCCGGCGGTCCGTCCATGACCCCGGCCGGCCCCGGCCGGCAGATGTACGCCCTGGTGGAGCGGCTGTACCCGCTCTGCCGGAGCATCACCGGGGACGGCGTGCGCGCCACCCTGGACATCGTCGGCGAGTACCTCCCGCTCCAGATCCACGAAGTGCCGACCGGGACGCAGGTGCTCGACTGGACGGTGCCGCAGGAGTGGAACATCCGCGACGCGTACATCGCCGACAGCACAGGCCGCCGGGTCGTCGACTTCGCCGCGTCCAGCCTGCACGTGCTCGGCTACAGCGTGCCCGTCTCGGCCACCATGCCCCTGGCCGAGCTCCGCCCACACCTGTACACCCTGCCCGACCAGCCCGACTTGGTTCCGTACCGCACCAGTTACTACAAACCGGACTGGGGATTCTGCCTGGCCCAGAACACCCTCGACGCCCTGCCGGACGGCGACTACGAGGTACGCATCGACTCCACCCTCGCCGACGGCCACCTCACATACGCCGAGCACGTGATCCCCGGCCAGGTACCCGACGAGGTGATCATCTCCTGCCACGTCTGCCACCCGTCCCTGGCCAACGACAACCTCGCCGGCATCGCGGTGGCCACCTACCTCGCCCGGGCCCTCGCCGAGCAGACGCCGTACTACACCTACCGGTTCATCTACGCCCCCGGCACCATCGGCGCGATCACCTGGCTCGCCCGCAACGCCGAACGCATCGAGCAGGTCGCGCACGGGCTGGTCCTGGCCTGCGCCGGCGACACAGGCCGGCTCACGTACAAACAGAGCCGGCGCGGCGACGCGGAGATCGACCAGGTGATGCGCCACGTCCTGGCCGCATCCGAACGCCCACATGAGATCACCGAGTTCACCCCGTACGGCTACGACGAGCGCCAGTACTGCTCACCCGGATTCAACCTCGGCGTGGGTTCGCTCAGCCGGACCCCGTACGCCGGATACCCCGAGTACCACACCTCGGCCGACAACCTGGACTTCGTCTCACCCGAGGCCATGGCCGACACCCTCGCCGCCTGCCGCGAGGCCTTCACCCTGCTCGACCGCAACCGGAGCTACCTCAACCTCAGCCCCTACGGAGAACCGCAGTTGGGCCGGCGCGGCCTGTACGACGCGCTCGGCGGCCGCAGCGACACCAAGCAGGCCCAGATGGCCATGCTCTGGGTGCTCAGCCTCTCCGACGGCGACCACAGTCTCCTCGACGTCGCCGAACGGGCAGGTCTGCCCTTCGACACCGTCGCCGCCGCTGCCGACGCCCTGCGCGGCGCCGGACTGATCAAGGCATGACGCCGATGACCACCGAGGGGGAGAAGGCGACGACCTCGGTGGTCCGGGCCCGGCACGCCCGGCCCACCGCCATGCGGGCCGTCGTCGGCAGGCTGTCCTGGGGCCTGGCCGACCAGGCGGCCTCCAGCCTGACCAACTTCGCGGTGGGCATCTATGTGGCCCGTTCGCTCGGGCTCGTCGCCTTCGGCGTGTTCGGCCTGGCCTGGGTGACGTACGGCGTCGTCCTCAACGTCTCCCGCGGACTCGCCACCGACCCGCTCGTGGTCCGCTTCAGCGGCGTCACGGACGCGTCCTGGCGCGGGGCCGTCGCCCGGTCCTCGGGTACGGCGCTCTGCGTCGGCGGTGCGATCGGCGCGCTGTGTCTGACCGTCGGGCTGTGCGTCGGCGGCCGGGTCGGACCCCCGTTCGCCTGCCTCGGCGTCATGCTGCCGGCGCTGCTGCTCCAGGACGCCTGGCGCTACTCGTTCTTCGCCGCGGGCAAGGGACGCAAGGCGTTCGTCAACGACCTCGTATGGGGCCTCGCCCTCATCCCGGGCATGGTGGTGGCGGCCCGCGTCGGCAGCGTCGCCGCGTTCGTGCTCGCCTGGGGCGCGTCCGCCGCCGTGGCCGCGGTCTACGGCTGCTTCCAGTCCGGCATCCTGCCCCGCCTGACCGGCGCACGCGGCTGGCTGCGCGAACAGCGCGACCTCGGCTACCGGTTCCTGGTCGAGAACGTCTCCCTCAGCGGCGCCGTCCAACTGCGGGCGTACGGACTCGGTGTGATCGTCGGGGTCGGCGCGGTGGGCGTGATCCGGGGCGCGGAGCTGCTCCTCGGCCCGTTCCTCGCCCTGCTGATGGGACTCTCCCTGGTCACCGTGGCGGAAGCGGCCCGGGTGCTGCGGGAGGCCTCCCACCGCCTCGCCAAATTCTGTCTGCTGCTCAGCGTCGGACAGGCCGCCGCCGCGCTGCTCTGGGGCGGTGCGCTGCTCCTGGTGCCCGACCGGCTCGGCGAGCTCGTGCTCGGTGACGTCTGGGCCGCCGCCTCGCAGCTCATCGTGCCGGTCACGCTCGGCGTCGTGGGCTCCGGTCTCGGCACCGGAGCCGCGGCCGGCCTGCGCGCGCTCGGCGCGGCCCGGCGCAGCCTGCGCTGCCAACTGTTCGCCTCCGCCTGCTACATCGGCGCCGGCCTCGGCGGAGCGGCCGTCGGCGGCACGGCCGGCTCGGCCTGGGGCGTCGCCGCCGCGACCGTCGGCAGCTCGGCCGTCTGGTGGCTCCAACTTCGTTCCGCTCTGAACGAGTACCACCAACCCCCCAATGAAGTGAGGACACCATGAACGACCATCCCCGGCTCAGCATCGGGCTGCCCGTGTACAACGGAGAGCAGTACCTTCCCGAGGCGCTCGACGCCCTGCTCGGCCAGACCTACGAGGACTTCGAGCTCGTCATCTCCGACAACGCCTCGAGCGACCGGACCCAGGAGATCTGCCACAAGTACGCCGCGCGCGACTCCCGTATCCGCTACATCCGGCTGCCTCGGAACATAGGTGCCGCGCCGAACCACAACTACGTGTTCACCGAGTGCCGCGGCGAGCTGTTCAAGTGGGCCTCGCACGACGACCTTTACGCCCGTGACCTGCTACAGCGCTGTGTGGAGGCCCTCGACGAGCGGCCCGACGTGGTCCTCGCCCACTCCGGCCAGGCGGTCATCGACGGCGACGGCAAGGTGACGGTTCCGTACGAGTACACGCTCGCCACCGACTCGCCGCACACGCCCGAACGCTTCCGCAGCATGCTGTTCGAGGCCGGTGGCGACGACTTCTACGGAGTGATGCGGGCCGATGTGCTGCGCCGGGTGAAGCCGCACGACAGCTACCACCACGCGGACCGCACCTTCGTCGCCGAGATCACCCTGCGCGGTGCCTTCCACCAGGTGCCGGAGCTGCTCTACTTCCGCCGTGACCACCCCACCCGCGCCGAACGCGCCAACCCCTCCAAGCGCTCCCGCTGCGTCAACCTCGACCCGCGCCGCGCCGGACCGCTGCACCCGACGCCCCGGCTGCTCGCCGAGTACGTGTGGGGCTTCGCCTCGGCGATCCGGCGGGCGCCGCTGTCGTCGGCCGAACGGCGCGCCTGCTACCGGCACTTGGTGACCTGGCTGGCCAGCAGGGCCAAGCCGGGAGCCGGTGAGCGGGTCGAGGACCGTACCCCGGTGGACCCGGCCCTGCTCACCGTTTCCGTCGACGACCTGGTCGCCGGCCGTGAGGGCAGGCAGGCGTGAGTGCCGTCCGCGTCGGGGTGTTCGGGCTGCTCGGCTCGGGGAACCTCGGCAACGACGGATCGCTCGAGGCCGTGCTCGGCTATCTGCGCACCGAGCATCCGGACGCCGTCGTGGACGCACTGTGCGGCGGTCCCGAGGTCGTCAAGGCCCGCTACGGGATCGAGGCGACGCGACTGCACTGGTACGGGGGTGAGTATCGCACCGCGTCCCGCGCGGGCGCGATCGCGGGCAAGGGCCTGGGCAAACTCGTCGACATCGTGCGCACCGCCTCCTGGGTGCGCCGCCACGACGTGGTGATCGTGCCGGGCATGGGCGTTCTGGAGGCCACGCTGCCGCTGCGGCCCTGGGGTTTCCCGTACGCGCTGTTCCTGCTCTGCGCGACCGGCCGGCTCTTCCGCACCCGGGTCGCGCTGGTCGGCGTCGGCGCGGACGCGATCAGGGAGCGGCCCACCCGGGCCCTGGTGCGCCGGTCGGCGCGGCTCGCCGCGTACCGCTCGTACCGCGACACCCTCTCCCGCGACGCCATGCGCGCGATGGGTGTGGACACCGCGCGGGACCGGGTCTATCCGGACCTCGCGTTCGCCCTGCCGACGCCCGCGGAAGGCGAGCGTCCGGCCTCGACCGGCCTGGTCTGCGTAGGCGTCATGGACTTCCATGGCGGCAACGACGACCGCGCCCGGGCCGAGGAGATCCACCGGCGGTATCTCGACGGCATGACCCGTTTCGTCCGCGCTCTCGTGGCGGACGGCCGCCCGGTCCGGCTGCTCACCGGCGACTCCTGCGACTCGCCGGTCGTGGCCGCGATCCTCGACGCGGTGGACTCACCGCTGGTCACCGCCGCCGAAGCGAGCTCCCTGGCCGACCTGACGAAGGAGATGGCGGGCGCCGACGCCGTGGTGGCGACCCGCTATCACAACCTCGTCTGCGCGTTGAAGGCCGGCACGCCGACCCTGGCCCTCAGCTACGCGGCCAAGAGTGACGCGCTCATGGAGCGGATGGGCCTGGGCGCCTACTGCCACCCGGCCCGCGAGGTCGACGTGGACCGGCTGCTCGAACAGTTCCGGGAGCTGGAGAAGCGGGCGGGGGAGCTGCGGCAGACGTTGGCCGAGCAGAACCTGATCGTCACCGGTCAACTCGACGAGCAGTTCCGCGAGTTGAACAGCGCCCTCTTCCCGGCAGCCGGCCGCGCCCACCAGGAGACCCGATGAAGGTGACCGAAGTACCGGCGATCGCGGGCGCGTTCCTCTTCGAACCCACGCCGCACGCCGACGAGCGCGGCTTCTTCAGCCGTACGTTCGACGCCGACGCGATCCGCTCGGCGGGCCTCGACCCGCACGCGTTCGTCCAGGACAGCCTGTCCCGCTCGGTCCGTGGCGTGCTGCGCGGTCTGCATCTGCGCTCCGGCGCCGGCGAGGCCAAGCTGGTGCGCTGCTCGTACGGCAGCATCTTCGACGTCGTCGTGGACCTGCGGCCGGACTCGCCCACGTATCTGGGCCAGGGTTTCTTCGAGCTGTCCGACGACGCGCAGACGACGCTGTACGTCCCGGCGGGGTGCGCGCACGGTTTCCAGGCGCTGACCGGGATCGCCGACGTCTCGTACCGGATCGACCGCGCGCACGATCCGGCCGAGGACGTGACGATCGCGTTCGACGATCCGGACCTCGCCATCCCCTGGCCGCTGCCGGTCACATCGATGTCCCCGCGGGACCGGCAGGCGCCGAGCCTGGCCGACGTCCTGAAGCACAAGGAGAGTTGAGGCCGTCGTGGACCACTCAGGCGAAGAGATCCGGCTGCCCCGATCGCGGCAGGCCAACGAACGGCTGCACGCCCTGATCCCCGGCGGCGCCCACACCTATGCCAAGGGCGACGACCAGTACCCCGAGGACCTGGCGCCGGTGATCAGCCACGGCCGCGGCGCCCATGTGTGGGACGTCGACGGCAACCGGTACATCGAGTACGGCTCCGGTCTGCGCTCGGTCAGCCTCGGTCACGCCCACCCGCGCGTGACCGAGGCGGCGCGGCGGGAACTGGACCGCGGCAGCAACTTCGTGCGGCCCTCCCTCCTGGAGGCCGAGGCCGCGGAGCGTTTCCTGGCCACCGTGCCGACCGCGGAGATGGTGAAGTTCGCGAAGAACGGCTCCGATGTCACCACCGCCGCCGTACGCCTCGCCCGCGCCGCCACCGGGCGTCCGCGGGTGGCCCTGTGCGGGGACCACCCCTTCTTCTCCGTCGACGACTGGTTCATCGGCACCACACCGATGTCGGCCGGTATTCCGGCGGCCATCACCGAGCTGACCGTGTCCTTCCCGTACGGCGATCTGGCGGCCACGGAGGAACTGCTGCTGCGGTACGAGGGCGAGATCGCCTGCCTGATCCTCGAACCCGCCGGCCACGCCGAACCCCCGCCCGGCTACCTTCATGCCCTGCGTGAACTGGCCGACCGGCACGGCTGCGTACTGATCTTCGATGAGATGATCACCGGCTTCCGCTGGTCCGAGGCGGGCGCCCAGGGCCTGTACGGCGTGGTGCCCGACCTGTCCACGTTCGGCAAGGCACTGGGCAACGGGTTCGCCGTGTCCGCGCTCGCCGGGCGCCGTGAGCTGATGGAGCGGGGCGGACTGCGGCACTCCGGTGACCGGGTGTTCCTGCTGTCCACCACGCACGGCGCGGAGACGCACTCCCTGGCCGCCGCGATGGCCGTACAGACCACGTACGTCGAGGAGGGCATCACCGAGCGACTGCACGCTCTGGGGGAGCGGTTGGCCGCCGGGGTGCGCGCGGCCGCGGACGGCATGGGTGTCGGCGAACACGTGGTCGTACGGGGCCGCGCCAGCAACCTCGTCTTCGCCACCCTGGACGAGAACGGACGGCCGTCACAGGAGTACCGCACCCTTTTCCTGCGCCGTCTCCTCGCGGGCGGGGTGCTGGCCCCGTCGTTCGTGGTCAGCAGCGCGCTCGGCGAGGACGACATCGACCGGACCGTGGACGTGGTGGCCCAGGCATGTGCCGTCTACCGCAAGGCACTTGACGCCGCCGACCCCACGCCCTGGATGGGCGGGCGGGCGGTGAAGCCGGTCTTCCGCCGCCTGGTGTGAAGCCGGTCTTCCCAGTGTGTGGCGCCGGCGTGTGCGGGTGAGACGGCTCGCGGGTCAGCGGCGGTCCGGGCGGCCGCCGCCGGCCTGCCGCCGCGCCACCCGGTCGATCACCCACGCGGTCGACAGGACCACCGCCAGCGCGGTGCACCAGCCGCCGAGGACATCGGTCGGATAGTGCGCCCCGAGGCCCACCTGCGCCCAGCCCATGGTGGCCCCGACCACCAGCGCGACGGTCAGGACGAGCGCGCTGCCGGCCGCCCGGCCGAGTCCGGTCCGCTCGGCCGCGACCAGCGCCATGACGAGCGCGACCGCGGTCACGTAGGCGGTGTGCCCACTCGGGTAGGACAGGAACTCGCCGTGAATGGTGCGCCCCACCACGGACTTGAGCACCGTCGTCGCCCCCACCGCGAGGGCGGCTCCGGCCACCACGAGCAGCGCGGCGCGAGGGCGCCGCAGCAGCAGACAGCCCGCGACGGCGGCCACGCCCAGGAGCGCCGCTCCGGCGGGCTCACCCCAGAAGTCGATGATCAGCGCGAGCCCGCGCCAGGGCGCCCGCACGCTGTCATCCGTCGGGTCGACGAACCACCGGTCCACCCGGCCCGGCTCACTGTGACCCGCGTACATGATCCCGACGGCGAACACCGTCAGCGCGGCGAGGACCGCGAGCAGCCCGAGGGCCGGGCGCAGCGGTGGGGGCAACAGTGCGGGCGCCGATCGGCGCCCGCCTTCCGTGCAGGGTCGACCTGCGGTGTCCAACACGAGCCCCCCGTCGCCCTGGAACGGCAGCCCCGAACGTGCCTGCGGCCGGGGCGAGTCGGCCAAGGGCGTCGGGTCGGTTCCCGACTTGTCACCCTAACCAATCCCGCGCGGCTTGAGGGGCGTTCCGTCCCCTCGGGCGGCCGGCTGTGCGTCGGGTCCGCGCATCGCCGTACGTCAGGTCTGAGCCCCTCCGTACGTCAGGTCTGAGCCCCGCCGCGGCCGAGGGCCTGGAGGATGTCGCGCACATTGCCGAACTCCCGCCCGGCGGGCAGGTCCGCCGTCACGTCGATGAGCCGGTCCGGCGCATGCGTCTCACGCAGTACGTCCAGGACCCTCCCGCGGTCCGCGGGAAAGAGGCTGCGTCCCAGGTGCTGGGCGAGTTCGGTGCGCAGTTCCACATCCGCGGGCGTCATGCCGGGCGGGGTGGAACCCCGGGTGTCCGTACTGGGTGTGCGGTCCGCGCGGGGCTGGTCCTCGCCGGACGGCTGCAGATCGAAATCCTCCTGCGCCCGCGTGGCGTGCCCTCCCTTCAGCTCACCCTGCATCCGCTTCTTGATCGCGTCGTCGCGCAGCGGTCCTGTCTTGTCACGTCCGTGCTGGGCCATGGTCCACCTCGGGAATCGGGAGTCGTTGGGGGCACCCGACGTACCCGGCAGGGCTTTCCGGACGTACGGCACGTCCGCTCTGCCTGCCCGGCCTTCGGGTCCGGCTCGGGTGCCCGGCGCCGACGCACCCGAAACAGCGTGCCCACCCGAAACAGCCGGCCCCCTGAAACCGGTGGCCCACCCAGCCGCGTCAGCCGGCGGCAGGCTCCGACCCGGTCTCCCGCAGGGCCTCGCGCAGCTCGTGCAGGGAACGCTTCTGCTTGCCGTCCTCGTGGAAGTTCTCCGGGGCGAGCCAGGCGCGGAACGCCGCACGGACCAGGGGCCATTCACCGTCGACGATCGCGTACCAGGCGGTGTCGCGGTTGCGGCCCTTGTAGACCAGGGCCTGGCGGAACACACCCTCGAACGTGAACCCGAGGCGCTCGGCCGCCTTGCGGGACGGTGCGTTGAGGGCGTCGCACTTCCACTCGTAGCGCCGGTAGCCGAGCTGGTCGAAGGCGTACGTCATGAGCAGGTACTGCGCCTCCGTCGAGATGGGAGTGCGCTGCAACAGCGGGGAGAACACCACGTAACCCACCTCGACGACACCGTTCTCCGGGTCGTGCCGCATCAGCGACAAGGTGCCGACCGCTCTGCCGGTCGCGCGGTCGATCACCGTGTAGTGCAGCGGATCGGCGCTGCGGGCGGCGGCTGTGGCCCAGCGGCGGTAGGCGTCGGCGCTCTCGAAGGGCTCGTCGGGTAGATAGGTCCAGTTCCGGCCGTCGGGCGCGCTCGCGTACGCGGCGTACAGCTCGTCCGCGTGACGCTCGGGGTCAAGCGGTTCGAGGCGGCAGTACAGGCCGTCCAGAGCGACCCTCGCGGGCGCGGGACGGGGCGTCCAGCCGGGGACCGGTTCGCCGACGGGCTGGCTGTATGCGTTCAGATCGACCACGTCATCCACCTGTGCCGGGTGCCTCTCGATGTGCGCTCGTCGTCCGCGGGGCCGGCAGCAACGGAACCACGGGCCGGCAGCTACGGAACATTGGGGCCGGCAGCTGCGGAAACGACGAGCAGTGCTTTCGCGTAAATCTACGCAGCAGCTCCCCGGCACGCCTGGTCAGCCCCTGGCTGCCTTTCTGCGCCGGTACGCCGAGACACCGGCCGTCAGGACGAGCAGCGCGCCCAGCGCCACCACAAGAGCTTCGCCGCCGGGCAGGACCGCGCCGAGGAAGTACCCGCCCAGCGTCAGCGCGGCAGCCCAGACAAGGCCGGCGGCCGACTGTGCCACAGTGAAGACCACCGCCGGAACCCCGAGCGCCCCGGCGACCCGGCCGGACAGCGTCCGCACGACCGGCACGAAGCGTGCCACGACCACCGCCACCACGGGGCCGTGCCGGTCGAGGAGCTCACGGGCGCCGGCCACCGCGGAGACGAGCCGGGGCCCCTTCAGCCGGGCGATCAGCGCGGGCCCGGTCCGGCGCCCGATCCAGTAGCTCGTCTCCATGCCCAGGACGGTGCCGCCCGCACCGGACAGGAGCACCCACACCGGGTTGAGGCCGTGTTCGCCGGCCGCACAGAGGACCCCGGCCGTGAACAGCACACCACCGCCCGGCAGCACCACCCCGAGGAGCGTGCCCGCCTCGAGGAAGAGCACGGCGAACACACCGAGCGTGCCGAACGTGGCGAGCAGCGCATGCGCGTCGATCAACGGGGACCACCCCCGGGCTCCTCGGGCGTGCGGTCGCGCGGGGTGACGATGCCGATCGGTCCGCGGTCGCGGCGGCGCGGGCCCGACCACAGGGCGGGAACGGCGTCGATCCGGCAGGCGAGCGCGTAGGCCACCGACTCGTAGTTGACCCGCCAGCCGCGAAAGTGCGGCCATGCCTGCTCGGGACTCCGCTCCATCGGCACACCCCGCTCACGCAGCCGTGCGACGGCCGCCACGAACTCCTCGTACGTCAGATGGATCGGGTCGTCGGGCATCGGGTCCGGGTCGTACGGGATCTTCTCCTCGTCGGCCAGCACGCGCAGGCAGGTGAAGCCGGCCCTCAGGGTGAGGCGCATCTGCGACTGGGGCACGGAGGGGTTCAGGGCGAGGTGGAGGGCGGCGGCGTCCAGGATGGCGAGCAGGCTGATCAGCCAGTTGCGGTCCCAGCTCGGGGAACGGAAGGAGATCAGGACCGGGTAGTTGGAGTGGCTCTCGCTCACGCACCAGCCGCCGTACCGCGCGGGGCAGTTGGGTGCGCATCGCACGTGGGGTGACCAGGGTCTGGGTGACCGACACGAAGGTCAGAAGCACCACGACGAGCCCTGCGACCCCGCTCAGCACGCGCACCGGCGACCTTCCCGCCAACCTCCCGTTTCCGATCAAGGAACGCACAGATCGACGGGCGCCGCCACCGGTCCCCGGACGGGCAGCGGTGGGACCCATGCCCCGGGCCGCACGTGCAACCGCCGCCCCGTACACCTACGGTGAAAGGCATGGACATCGTCTCCCTGGGCCCACTCGCCGACCAGCTCCTGGCCGCAGCGCCCGAGGCAACGGGCGACCGCAGCGCCAGAACCGTCTACGGAGGCCACGGACGCGCGCTCGGCCAGACCCTGATCGCCCTCCGTGCGGGATCGGCCCTCGCCGAGCACCAGAACCCCGGCGACGCGACGGTCCTCGTCGTCCGCGGCCGGATCCGCCTGACGGCGGGGGACCGGTCGTGGGAGGGCAGCCCGTACGACCTGCTGCCCGTCCCGGACGCGGTGCACGGCCTGGAAGCCATGGAGGACTCGGTCATCCTGCTCACGGTGGCGCGCCAGCTCGGCTGACCGCTGCGCGGAAAGGGCGCGTCAGCGGCCCGTCGCGCCGTCGATCAGTTCGCGGACGATGTCCGCGTGCCCGGCATGGCGGCCGGTCTCCTCGATCATGTGGGTCAGCGCCCAACGCGCACTGGGAGCAGACCTGTTCGGCTCGGGACGCGGCACCGGCGCGGCGAGGTCGGCGCACTCGTCCAGTACCGCGTCCGCCTCCGCCACCGCGGCCCGGTAGCGCGCCACCACCTCGGCGACGCTGTCCGCCGAGGGCGCGTGGAATGTGGCCGGCCAGTCGGCGACCTTGACTCCGAGGAACGTCGCCCGCTCGACATGCGTGAGGTGGTGGAGCAGGCCGAGCAGGTTCGTGCCCGAGGGCACGGCGGCGGTGCGCACCTCCGGTTCGGGGGCGCCCTCCACCTTCGCGGCGACCGAGTGGCGCAGATAGTCGAGGAATCCGCGCAGCACCTCGGTCTCGCTGTTCCCGGTCCGCGGCGGCGGGGCGTCACGCCGGCGCCGGCGGCGTGCCGGGGAGGCCGTTGCCTTCCGTGCCGTTCCCGCCTGGTCCCGTCCCACCGCGTCCGCGCTGCTCATCAGGGGGCTCCTTCTGTCGGGTCTGCGTCCGAGTGTCACCCCCGGTCACCGTGAAGGGCGCGGCTTGTTGCCGTTCCGGCAAAGCGCCGAGTGGACGGTGGTGACCGGCGCGGGACGATGTCCGGGCCCCGTGGCCGAGGTGAGCCGTGTCTCACCGAGGCGTACCGGGGTTGCTATGCAACGAGGTGCATAGCAGGATCGAGGACATGGCGCTCGACCACGCGATCCTCGTGTCCCTGCTCGAGAAGCCCGGGTCCGGCTATGAACTGGCCCGGCGCTTCGAGCGGTCCATCGGATACTTCTGGACGGCCACCCACCAGCAGATCTACCGCGTACTCAAGCGCATGGAGGGCGACGGCTGGGTCGACGTCCGCGACGTGCCGCAGCACGGGCGCCCGGACAAGAAGGAGTACTCCGTGGCCGACGCGGGGCGGGCCGCGCTCTCCGCGTGGCTGGCCGCGCCGATCGAGCCCGAGAGCGTACGGCACGATCTCGCCGTGAAGATCCGGGGCGCCGCGTTCGACGATCCCGCGGCCCTGGTCGGCGAGGTCGAGCGGCACCGGCAGGTGCACACGGACCGCCTGGCCCACTATCTCGCCGGCGAGGCCCGCGACTTCGGCGAGCCGCCGGCCGAGGGCGGGCCCTCGGCAGCAGACGGGCCGCTCGACGCCGAACGGGAGCTCCAGCACGTCGTGCTGCGGGGCGGCATCGCGTACGAGCGGATGATGATCGTCTGGCTCGACGACGTCCTCGCCACCCTCGGCCGGTTCGAGACCGCGCGCTGAATCCGCGCGCTGAACTCGGCCGCACCACCGACCACTTGCTCCTGGCGCAGGCCGATCGCTCCCTCCTGCCCCGGCACCGATCTCGCCCTCCTGCCCCACCACCGATCTCTTCCTCCTGCCCCACCACCCCCATCCGATCCGGAAAGGCGGACGTCATGGCCGACGCGCTGCTGTTCAACCCGCACACCTACGACCCCGCGCACTTCGACCCGGAGACGCGCCGGCTGCTGCGCGCCACCGTCGACTGGTTCGAGGCGCGCGGCAAGCGCAGGCTCATCGAGGACTACCGCAGCCGGGCCTGGCTCGGCGACTTCCTCGCCTTCGCCGCAGAGGAGGGTCTCTTCGCGACCTTCCTCACCCCGACCTCCGCCGCCGAGGCCGAAGGCACGGGCGAAGGCGTGGGCGACAAGCGCTGGGACACGGCCCGCATCGCCGCCCTCAACGAGATCCTCGGCTTCTACGGCCTCGACTACTGGTACGCCTGGCAGGTCACCATCCTCGGCCTGGGCCCGGTCTGGCAGAGCGAGAACCCCGACGCCCGCGCCCGCGCCGCCGAACTCCTCGCCCAGGGCGAGGTGTTCGCCTTCGGCCTCTCCGAGAAGGCGCACGGCGCCGACATCTACTCCACCGACATGCTCCTGGAGCCGGACGGCCAGGGCGGCTTCCGCGCCACGGGCTCCAAGTACTACATCGGCAACGGCAACGCCGCCGGACTCGTCTCCGTCTTCGGCCGCCGCACCGACGTCGAGGGCCCCGACGGCTACGTCTTCTTCGCCGCCGACAGCAGCCACGCGAACTACCACCTGGTCAAGAACGTCGTCGACTCCTCCAAGTACGTCAGCGAGTTCCGGCTCGAGGACTATCCGGTGACCGCGCAGGACGTGCTGCACACCGGCCGCGCCGCCTTCGACGCCGCCCTGAACACCGTCAACGTCGGCAAGTTCAACCTGTGCACCGCCTCCATCGGCATCTGCGAGCACGCGATGTACGAGGCCGTCACCCACGCGCAGAACCGCATCCTGTACGGCCGGCCCGTCACCGCCTTCCCGCACGTGCGGCGCGAGTTGGCCGACGCGTACGTGCGGCTCGTCGGCATGAAACTCTTCAGCGACCGCGCCGTCGACTACTTCCGCACCGCGGGCCCCGACGACCGCCGCTACCTCCTCTTCAACCCGATGACGAAGATGAAGGTGACCACGGAGGGCGAGAAGGTCATCGACCTGATGTGGGACGTCATCGCCGCCAAGGGCTTCGAGAAGGACAACTACTTCGCCCAGGCCGCCGTGGAGATCCGCGGACTGCCCAAGCTGGAGGGCACGGTCCACGTCAACCTGGCCCTGATCCTCAAGTTCATGCGCAACCACCTCCTCGACCCGGTCGCGTACGAGCCCGTCCCGACCCGCCTCGACGCGGCCGACGACACGTTCCTCTTCGCGCAGGGACCGGCCCGCGGCCTCGGCTCGGTGCGCTTCCACGACTGGCGGCCCGCCTACGACGCGTACACCCACCTGCCCAACGTCGCCCGCTTCCGCGAACAGGCCGACGCCCTCTGCGAGTTCGTGCGCACCGCCGCCCCCGACGAACGGCAGAGCCGCGACCTCGACCTGCTGCTCGCCGTCGGCCAGCTCTTCGCGCTCGTCGTGCACGGACAGCTGGTCCTCGAACAGGCCGCCCTCACCGGCCTCGACGAGGACGTCCTCGACGAGCTGTTCGCCGTCCTCGTCCGCGACTTCTCCGCGCACGCCGTCGAACTCCACGGCAAGGACTCCGCCACCGAGCAGCAGCAGCGCTGGGCGCTCGGCGCGGTCCGCCGCCCGGTGGTCGACGAGGCACGTTCGGGGCGCGTCTGGCAGCGCGTCGAGGCGCTCTCGGGCACGTACGAGATGAAGCCCTGACTCCTTACGGCCGCCCCACGGGGCCGCACATAGGATGCGAGGCCGAAGTGTCACGACGTAACGGGGACTGTGTGATGAGCGAGAAGGCTCGCAAACTCTTTGACGCACTCGACCTCAACGGCGACGGTCAGCTGACCCGGCTCGAGGTGATCACCGCGCTCCGGGACAAGGGCCCCACCCTCGCCGCCCGCGGGGATCTGCCGTTCTGGGGAGTCCAGGACGCCGAGGCGTCCTCGGCGCTCTTCGACGCCGCGGACAAGAACGGTGACGCGGTGCTGTCCTTCGAGGAGTTCGCCGACGAGGTGAACCGGAAGTTCGGCTGGTAGCAACCACCACGAAGGGCGCCTGCCGGACCGATGTCCGGCGGGCGCCCTTCGCGTGCTCCTAGTGCTGCTCCTAGTGCTGCTCCTCGTGCTGCTCCTCGTGCGCAGAGGCGCTAGGCCGTGTCCGCAAAGTGGTTGGCGCGTTGGTTTGTTCGTGGTGCGTCGTCATGAGTTGACTGATCAGGCGTGGGTGGTCATCGAGCCGTTGCTGGCTCCGTCGCGGATGGGCCGTCCTGTTCGCGATCGGCGGCAGGTGCTGAACGGGATCCTGTGGAAGTTGTCCACCGGGGCCGCCTGGCGGGACCTGCCCGAACGCTATGGGCCGTAGAAGACGGTCTATGAACGCTTTCGCCGCTGGTCAGCCGACGGCACCTGGGACCGCCTGCTGGCCCACGTCCAGCAGCACTCGGATGCCATCGGCGCGGTCGACTGGACGGTGGTGTCGGTCGACTCCACAACCGTGCGGGCCCACCAGCATGCTGCCGGGGCGCGAAAAGGGGGCTCTGGCCGGGCGAGGCAATCGGCCGCTCCCGCGGCGGACTGACCACCAAGATCCACCTTGCCTGCGACGGCGCAGGCAGATCCCTGGCCTTCACCCTGACCGCTGGAAACGTCAACGACTGCACCCAGTTCGAGGCGGTGATGGCCCGCATCCGCATCCAACGATGCGGGCCCGGCCGACCCCGCAGCCGCCCCGACCTGGTCGCCGCGGACAAGGGGTACTCGTCCGCCAAGATCCGCACCTACCTGCGCAGGCGAGGCATCAAAGCCGCCATCCCGGAACGGATCGACCAGATCAACGGCCGTATCCGACGCGGCGAGAGCCTCTGCCGGCTCGACCGGGCGGCCTACCGGCGCCGCAACACCGTCGAGCGCTGCTTCAACAAGCTCAAGCACAACAAAGCCCTGGCCACCCGCTACGACAAACGCGCCCGCCACTACCAAGCCATGATCACCATCGCCTGCCTACAACTCTGGCTCCCCTGACTTTGCGGACACGACCTAGGCGAGTTGAGACTCCTGCTTATGGTGCTGAGGCTTTCGGCGATGGCCGGGCACCCCCTCGCGGCCGTTCACTTGAGTCATGACAGAGACGAAGAAGAACCTCAGTAACCAGACCGTTTTGGTGACCCAGGCGACCGGCAGGACCGGACGCGTCGTGGCGGAGGCCGCCGAGCAGGCGGGCCTGAAGGTACGGCGCGGATCGCGGTCGGCGCCGACTCCGTTCGACTGGGCGGACCGTTCGACCTGGGACGCGGCGCTCGACGGCGTGGACGCCGTCTACCTCGCGCACTACGTCGACATCGGCGCACCGGGTACGGCCGAGGACATCGCGGCCATCACGAACAAGGCACTCGAGAAGGGGGTACGACGGATCGTCCTGCTCTCCGCACGCGGCGAGCCGCAGGCCGAGCCGGCCGAGCGGGCGCTGCGGGAGTCGGCGGCGGACTGGACGATCGTGCAGGCCGCGTGGTTCATGCAGATGTTCAGTGAGGGGGATCTGTACGAGGGCATGCAGGCGACCGGGGAGCTGGCCTTCCCGGCGGGCGAGACGCTCGAACCGTTCATCGACGTACGGGACATCGCCGATGTGGTGGTGGCCGCCCTGACCGACGACGTGCACATCGGCAAGGCGTACGACGTCACCGGGCCGCGGCTGCACTCGTTCCGTACGGCCGTGGCGGAGATCAACGCGGCGACGGGACGGGAGATCCCGTACATCCCGGTGCCGGGACGCGCCTTCGGCGAGATCCTCGTCGAGATGGGGCTGCCCGAACCGGAGGTGGCGTTCCTGGTGGAGCTCTTCGACACCATGCTCGACGGGCACAACGCGGGGACCAACGACGGGATCCGGCAGGTGCTCGGACGCGAGCCGCGCACCTTCGAGGACTTCGTACGGGAGCACGCGGCGGCCGGGACGTGGAAGGCCTGACCACGGCAGAACTCAGGCCTGACCGCAGCAGTGCTCAGGGCCGGCCGCGCTCCCCCGGCGGCTGCTTCGTGGAGGAATCCTTCGCGGGCGGCTGCTTGGGGGAGCGCTGCTCGTTGTGCCGTTTGGCGTGGGTGCGCAGCCGCGAGGAGAGATCGTCCGGCGGCAGGAACTGGGCCCAGCGCTCGGGGAATTCCGAGGGCATATCGGGATCGTCCGGATCGTCGTCCTCCTGAGCGGCCCGCGCGGCGGCCG
Organism: Streptomyces mesophilus; assembly: GCF_011044995.1. Classification (GTDB taxonomy): domain Bacteria; phylum Actinomycetota; class Actinomycetes; order Streptomycetales; family Streptomycetaceae; genus Streptomyces; species Streptomyces mesophilus. Next base: position 37,699 of record NZ_JAAKZW010000007.1, read on the forward strand.
CCCGCGCCACCATCTCGGCGGCCTTGGCCTCCCTTATGCGCTCATTGGCCTCGCGGGCCGCGGCGGTCGCGATGGACGGCCAGACGCGGTCGATCGCCGCGTTGACGGCGGCGCCGACGAGGACCGCGAACGCGGACACACCGATCCACAGGAGCACCGCGACGGGGGCCGCGAGCGAGCCGTAGATCGTGGGCCCCTCCACGGTGTTGGTGAGGTAGATCCGCAGCAGGAAGCTGCCGAGCACCCACATCCCGAGGGCCACCAGGGCGCCGGGCACGTCCTCGATCCAGGGCGAACGCACCGGCACCGACACGTGGTAGAGCGTGGTCAGGAAGACGATGCCGAGCACGATGACCACGGGCCAGTACAGGACCTGCACCACGGTGTCGCGCATCGGCAGGATCTGCAGGATGGCGTCGGGGCCCGCCACCATCAACGGCAGCGCCACCGAACCGATCACCAGGGCCACGACGAACAGCAGGAACGCGAGCAGCCGTGTCTTCACGATCCCGCGCACACCGTCCAGGCCGTACATCACGGTGATGGTGTCGATGAACACGGTCACCGCCCGCGAGCCCGACCACAGCGCGAAGATGAAGCCGAGCGAGATCACATCGGGCCGGCCGCCGTGCAGCACATCGTCGAGGATCGGCTCGGCGATGTCGGTGACGCCCTTGTCGGAGAGCACGGTGCGGGCGGCTTCGAGAATGTTGTCGCGGACCGACTGGATGGTCTCGGCGCCGGTCCAGGCGTCCACGTAACCGAGCAGACCGACGAGGCTGAGCAGCAGCGGCGGCACGGAGAGCAGCGTGAAGAACGCGGCCTCGGCGGCCAGGCCCAGAATGCGGTACTCGATACAGGAGTTGACCGTGTCCTTCAGGAGCAGCCAGGCGGTCCTGCGCTTGGACACGTTCCGGTACACGGCGCGGGCCCGGTGGAGGAGCCGCCCCGACGGCCGCTCAGGTGTTTCTTTTGCCTGGTGCACGTCCTTACCGTATCCGCATGAACGCACCCATCCACACCGTCACCAACCAGGCCGAGCCGCTGGTCGGATACGACGTGTTCGCCGCCGACCGCGCTCTGGCGGAGGGGGTCGAACGGCACCTCCCCGAGGGGCTCCGCACATCCGTACGGGAGGAGCTGAGCGAGCTCGGCCGTGCGGCCGGTTCGACGCAGGCCCAGGAGTGGGGCGTTCAGGCCGACCGGAACCCGCCGCGACTGCATACGCACGACCGCTACGGGTACCGGATCGACGAGGTGGAGTTCCATCCGGCCTGGCACCGGCTGCTGGCGAAAGGGGTCGGGGCCGGTCTGACCGAGGCCTGGGCGCGTGAGCACGGTCACGTGCGGCGGGCCGCCGGTTTCCTGGTGTGGACGCAGGTCGAACCGGGGCACGGGTGTCCGCTGTCGATGACGCACGCGGCCGTTCCGGCGCTGCGCACCGACCCCGCGCTCGCGGCCGAGTGGGAGCCGAAGCTCACCTCGCTCGTGTACGACCAGGGGCTCAGGCCCGTGGCGCAGAAGGCCGGTGCGCTCGTCGGGATGGGCATGACGGAGAAGCAGGGCGGCAGCGACGTACGCGCCAACACGACCCGGGCAAAGGCGCTCGCGGAGGACGGGACGTATGCGCTGACCGGGCACAAGTGGTTCTGCTCGGCGCCGATGTCGGACGCTTTTCTGGTCCTTGCCCAGGCTCCCGGGGGGCTCACGTGCTTTCTGGTGCCCCGGGTGCTCGAGGACGGCACGCGCAATCCGTTCGCGATCCAGCGGCTCAAGGACAAGCTGGGCAATCGGGCCAATGCGTCCGCCGAGGTCGAATTCGCCGGGACGTGGGCGCGCAGGGTCGGTGAGGAGGGGCGCGGGGTGCGGACCATCATCGGGATGGTCGCGGCGACCCGGCTCGACTGTGTGACCGGCTCGGCGGCGCTGATGCGGCAGGCCGTGGCGCAGGCGGTGCAGCACACCTCGTATCGCAGCGCGTTCGGCGGGGTGCTGATCGAGAAGCCGTTGATGCGCAATGTCCTCGCCGATCTCGCGGTCGAGTCGGAGGCGGCGACCACGCTCGCGCTGCGGCTCGCCGCGGCCTATGACGACGGCGGCGAGCGGGAGCGGGCCTTTCTGCGGATCGCGGTGCCCGTCGCCAAGTACTGGGTGACCAAGCGGTGTACGCCCCTGGTGGCCGAGGCGCTGGAGTGTCTGGGCGGCAACGGGTACGTCGAGGAGTCCGGAATGCCCCGGCTGCTGCGGGAATCGCCGCTCAACTCGATCTGGGAGGGCGCCGGCAATGTCCAGGCGCTCGACGTGCTGCGGGTGTTGCAGCGTGAACCGGCGGCGTTCGACGCGTTCCTGCGCGAGGTCGGCCTTGCGCGCGGGGCCGATCACCGGCTCGACGCGGCGATCAAGGCGCTGCTCACCGAACTCGCCGATCTGAGCGGGATGGAGGCACGGGCACGCCGGCTCGTGGAACGGATGGCCGTCGTGCTCCAGGGTTCGCTGCTCGTCCGGTTCGCGCCGTCGTACGTGGAGGAGGCGTTCTGCGCGTCGCGGCTCGGCGGTGACTGGGGATCGACGTTCGGGACCTTGCCGCACACGCTGGATCTGCGGGCGGTCGTCGAGCGGGCGCGGCCTGTCGCCTAGGACCGGCCCGGGCCCCTGACCTGGTACGGGTCGTTCAGTTGACGGGGGTGGTGCTGCGCCGACACGGCACCACCCCCGCCCTCATAGCCCCGTAAGTCAGGAGGGCCTGAACGCCGCAGAAGCGGCGGCCAGTTCATTTTCGGTCAACCGCGCGCTTGCTCGCGAGAGTTGCAAGGGGTTGCATCGTCCCGGTAGCCCTCCTTCTGTTCCCCTCGTTCGGGGGGAACAGGAGGACGATGGGTCCAGGCACGATGCGCACTGGCGTTGTGGGAGGCTCCGGTGACGAAGGCAACGATCGACCTGGTCGGACTGGCGGCGATGGATTCCGTCAAGGCGGCGCGGGTGCTCAAGGGAGTACGTGACGCCGCGCTCACGGGGCAGCGGCCCGCGGTCGGGCCGCGGCCGGTGATCGAGGCGTCCTGGGGCCGGGTGCTGCGCCGTGGTCTGGATCCGGACCGCGATGTGCGCGCGAGGCTGCTGACCCTGGAGGAGCTGGAGGAGCGGCGCCGCTCCTCCGCGCTCGCCGAGGTGCTGCCGGAGCTGCGGCGCGCTCTGGTGTCCATCGCGGACGCGGCGCAGCACATCATGGTGGTCGCGGACACGGAGGGCCGGATCCTGTGGCGCGAGGGCGCGTCGGCCGTGCTGCGCATGGCGGACGGCCATGGCTTCGAACTGGGTGCGGACTGGCGGGAGTCCACCGTCGGCACCAACGGCGTCGGTACGCCGCTGGTCGCGCGCCGTCCTGTCCAGGTCTTCTCGGCCGAGCATTTCGTCCGTACCCACCACAGCTGGACCTGCGCGGGCTCCCCGGTGACCGACCCCCGGGACGGGCGTCTCATCGGCGTGGTCGATGTCAGCGGACCGCTCGACACCATGCACCCGGCGACGCTCGCCCTGGTCCACTCGGTGACCCGGCTCGCCGAGGCCGAGCTGCGCACGCGGCACCTGAGCACGCTCGACCGGCTGCGCACCACCGCCCTGCCGCTGCTCGCCGGGATCAAGGGGCAGGCCGTCGTCGTGGACCCCAACGGCTGGACCGCCGCCGTCACGGGCATGGCCCCGACGGACCGCCTCGCCCTGCCCAAGTCGTTCGGGCCCGGCCGCGCCTGGCTGCCGTCGCTGGGCGAGTGCCGGGTCGAGCCGCTGCCGGGCGGCTGGCTGCTGCGGCCGGACGACTCCGGCGGGACGGCCTTCGAAGCGTCCGCCGTCGTGGTGCTCGACCTGAGCAGTCCGCGCCGCTGGACGGTCTCCGTGACCGGTGAGACAGGTGGCTGGACCCATGAACTGACCCCGCGCCACGCCGAGTTGCTCTATCTGCTCGCCGCGGCGCCGCAGGGGCGCACGGCGTCCGCCCTTGCCGGGGAACTGTTCGGCGACCCGGGCCGCGCGGTGACCGTGCGCGCCGAGCTGTCACGGGTGCGGCGCTATCTGGCGGGGCTGCTGGAAGGGCGGCCGTATCGTTTCCGCGAAGGCACCGACGTACGCGTGATCCTGCCGCAGGACCCCGCGGATCTGCTGCCGCAGTCGACGGCGAAGTCCGTGGTGCGGGCGCGCCGGGGAGAAGGGGACTGAGTGTCCGCCTGGCGGACCGGGCGTCCTCCTTTTGGGACGGCGACCCGGCCCATGATTCGCTGTGCGCCATGAGCATCACTGTGACCACCTGGTCCCTGGAACAGACCTCCCCGGCCGATCTGCGCCCGGCGCACGAGCCCGAGGGCGATGTGCGGATCGTGCGCGCCGAGGTGCCGTCCGCCGAGTTCAGCCGGTTCCTCTACTCCTCGGTCGGCGGCGACATCGCATGGACCGACCGCCTGCGGCTCGACCGCGCCGAGTGGCAGCGGTATCTGGAGCGGCCGGCGGTCGAGACCTGGGTCGTGTACGAGAAGGGGACGCCGGCCGGTTACGTGGAACTCGACCCGCAGGACGAGGGGGTCGTGGAGATCGTCTACTTCGGTCTGCTCCCGGCCTTCCGCGGCCGGCGCATCGGCGGCCATCTGCTGTCGTACGGGACCGCGCGTGCCTGGGACCTGGCGGACCGCTGGCCGGAGCGCACCCCCACGAAGCGGGTGTGGCTGCACACCTGCAGCCTGGACGGCGAGCACGCCATGGACAACTACACGCGACGCGGCTTCCGCCTGTTCGACACGAAGGTCGCCGAGGAGGCCGAGCGCCCGTCGCAAGAGTGGTGATCTGCGCCGATGTGGCCCGGGTGACCTGCGCAGATGCCCTGCGCGTGACCCGGGCCACACTGTCTCACCATCCAGGACAACCATGTCCATATAGCGGACGATGCTGGACTGGGTCCAAAGTCCCGTGCCACGCTTCCGTCATGTCTCGAGCTGGAATTGCCTTGGTGAGTCGGCGTCACGTCGACCTCGGCCGCGTGTCCAGCGCCATCTGTCCGGCGCGCTGACGCTCTCAGCACGACGCCGCGATTCCCCACGCTCCACCTCTTCTTGATGACCTGGCGCAATGACGCGCGCGTACTTCCGTACGCCTGAAAGCCCGCGATTGCGCAGGTCAGAGCCGCTCACCCTGTACTGAAGGACGACACCCATGGCCGCCACCCCCGAGAAGCCCGCACCAGCACCTCGCCGCCGGCCGGGACGCCACCGCGGCGAGGGACAGTGGGCCGTCGGTCACTTCACACCGCTCAACGGGAACGAGCAGTTCAAGAAGGACGACGACGGTCTCAATGTGCGGACACGTATTGAGACGATCTACTCCAAGACCGGTTTCGACTCGATCGACCCCAACGACCTGCGCGGCCGGATGCGCTGGTGGGGCCTGTACACCCAGCGCAAGCCCGGGATCGATGGCGGAAAGACGGCCATCCTCGAACCGGAGGAGCTGGACGACAAGTACTTCATGCTGCGCGTCCGGATCGACGGCGGCCGGCTGACCACCGAGCAGCTGCGGGTGATCGGTGAGATCTCGCAGGAGTTCGCGCGCGGCACCGCCGACATCACGGACCGGCAGAACATCCAGTACCACTGGATCCGGATCGAGGACGTGCCCGAGATCTGGCGCCGGCTCGAAGAGGTCGGTCTGTCCACCACCGAGGCCTGCGGTGACACCCCGCGTGTGATCCTCGGTTCGCCCGTCGCGGGGATCGCCGCCGACGAGATCATCGACGGCACGCCGGCCATCGACGAGATCCAGCGCCGCTTCATCGGCAACCCGGACTTCTCCAACCTGCCGCGCAAGTTCAAGTCCGCGGTCTCCGGCTCGCCCCAGCTCGATGTCGCGCACGAGATCAACGACATCGCCTTCGTCGGCGTGAACCACCCCGAGCACGGACCCGGCTTCGACCTCTGGGTCGGCGGCGGTCTGTCCACCAACCCCAAGTTGGGCCAGCGCCTTGGCGCTTGGGTGCCGCTCGACGAGGTGCCGGATGTGTACGGCGGTGTCATCGGGATCTTCCGTGACTACGGCTACCGGCGCCTGCGCACCCGTGCCCGCCTGAAGTTCCTGCTCGCCGACTGGGGTCCGGAGAAGTTCCGCCAGATCCTGGAAAACGAGTACCTGCAGCGGAAGCTGATCGACGGGCCCGCCCCTGAGCAGCCCTCCGGCACCTGGCGTGACCACCTCGGTGTGCACAAGCAGAAGGACGGCCGCTTCTACGTGGGGTTCGCACCGCGCGTCGGACGTGTGGACGGCACCACCCTGACGAAGATCGCCGAGGTCGCCGCGGCCCATGGCTCGGGGCGTCTGCGGACCACCGCCGAGCAGAAGATGATCGTGCTCGACATCGAGGAGCCGCAGGTCGCGTCGCTGGTGTCGGCCCTGGAGGCGCTCGATCTGAAGGTCAACGCCTCGCCGTTCCGGCGCGGCACGATGGCCTGCACCGGAATCGAGTTCTGCAAGCTGGCGATCGTCGAGACCAAGGCGCGCGGCGCCTCCCTGATCGATGAACTCGAGCGCCGCATCCCTGAGTTCGACGAGCCGATCACCATCAACATCAACGGCTGCCCCAACGCCTGCGCCCGTATCCAGGTCGCGGACATCGGTCTCAAGGGCCAGCTGGTCCTCGACGACCAGGGCGAGCAGGTCGAGGGCTACCAGGTGCACCTCGGTGGCGCGCTGGGCCTGGAGGCCGGCTTCGGCCGCAAGGTCCGTGGCCTGAAGGTCACTTCGCAGGAGCTGCCGGACTACGTGGAGCGCGTGCTGACCCGTTTCCAGGAGCAGCGCGAGGACGGCGAGCGGTTCGCCACCTGGGCGGGCCGTGCCTCGGAAGCGGACCTCTCATGAGCGAGCGAGCGGCGCCCTTCCACTGCCCGTACTGCGGCGACGAGGACCTGCGTCCCAACGAGACCGGCCACGGTGCTTGGGAATGCGCGTCCTGCAACCGCGCCTTTCAGCTGAAGTTCCTCGGGCTGCTCGCCCGAGGAGTTCGGCGACCCGCCGACCAGGCAGTCAACTCCGGTGGAGGGGACGAGATATGACCACGGCTCAGAAGGAACGGACGACCGACGAGCTCAAGGAGCTCGCCGAGCAGGCGGGGCGCGACCTGGAGGACGCGACCCCGCTGGAGATCCTCAAGTGGGCGGCCGGCACCTTCGGTTCGCGCTTCTGCGTCACCTCGTCCATGGAGGACGCGGTGGTCGCGCACCTCGCGTCCCGCGCCATGCCCGGTGTGGACGTGGTGTTCCTGGACACCGGCTACCACTTCCCCGAGACCCTCGGCACCGCGGACGCGGTGGGCGCGGTGATGGACGTCAACCTCATCACGCTCACCCCGGTACAGACCGTGGCCGAGCAGGACGCCGAGCACGGGCCGAAGCTGCACGACCGCAACCCCGACCTGTGCTGCGCGCTGCGCAAGGTCAAGCCCCTCGAACAGGGCCTGACCTCGTACCAGGCCTGGGCGACCGGACTGCGCCGCGACGAGTCCCCGACCCGGGCGAACACCCCGGTCGTCGGCTGGGACGCCAAGCGGCAGAAGGTCAAGATCTCGCCGATCGCCCGGTGGACCCAGGCCGATGTGGACGCGTACATCGCCGAGCACGGCGTACTGACCAATCCGCTTCTGATGGACGGCTATCCGTCGATCGGCTGCGCCCCCTGCACCTTCCGGGTCGCCGAGGGCGAAGACGCGCGCTCGGGCCGCTGGGCCGGCCGGAACAAGACGGAATGCGGGCTGCACGGATGACGACTTCAGAGGTGAACGACGTGACAGGGGCCACCGTTTGGCTCACCGGTCTGCCGAGCGCCGGCAAGACCACGCTCGCCTACGAGCTGGCCGGGCTGCTGCGCCCTGAGGGCCACCGGGTCGAGGTGCTCGACGGGGACGAGATCCGCGAGTTCCTCTCCGCGGGCCTCGGCTTCAGCCGCGAGGACCGCGACACCAATGTGCAGCGGATCGGCTTCGTGGCCGAACTGCTTGCCTCGCAGGGCGTGTTGGTGCTCGTCCCGGTGATCGCCCCGTACGCGGAGAGCCGTGACGCGGTGCGCCGGCGCCACCAGAAGGAGGGCACGGCGTATCTCGAGGTGCATGTCGCCACGCCCGTCGAGGTGTGCTCGGAGCGCGATGTGAAGGGGCTCTACGCCAAGCAGGCGGCCGGTGAGATCGCCGGTCTGACCGGCGTCGACGACCCGTACGAGGAGCCGGAGTCGCCCGATCTGCGGATCGAGGCGCATGAGCAGTCGGTGGCGGAGTCGGCGGCGGCCCTTTTGGGGCTGCTGCGGGAAAGGGGCCTGGCGTGACGACAGTTGCTTCCGTGAGCGAGGAGACCGACAGCCCGTACGCGCTGTCGCATCTGGACGCGCTCGAGTCCGAGGCGGTGCACATCTTCCGTGAGGTGGCGGGTGAGTTCGAGCGGCCGGTGATCCTGTTCTCCGGCGGCAAGGACTCGATCGTCATGCTGCATCTGGCGCTGAAGGCCTTCGCGCCGGCCGCGGTGCCGTTCTCGCTGCTCCACGTGGACACGGGGCACAACTTCCCCGAGGTCATCGAGTACCGCGACCGCGTGGTGGCCGAGCATGGGCTGCGGCTGCATGTCGCCTCCGTGCAGGAGTACATCGACGCGGGCAAGCTGCGCGAACGCCCCGACGGGACGCGTAATCCGCTCCAGACCGTGCCGCTCACGGAGAAGATCCAGGCGGAGAAGTTCGACGCGGTCTTCGGCGGCGGGCGCCGCGACGAGGAGAAGGCGCGCGCGAAGGAGCGGGTGTTCTCGCTGCGCGACGAGTTCTCGCAGTGGGACCCGCGCCGCCAGCGCCCCGAGCTGTGGAACCTGTACAACGGCCGGCACGCGGCCGGCGAACACGTGCGCGTCTTCCCGCTGTCCAACTGGACCGAGCTGGACGTGTGGCAGTACATCGCCCGCGAGGGCATCGAGCTGCCGGAGATCTACTTCGCGCACGAGCGTGAGGTGTTCTCCCGCTCCGGCATGTGGCTGACCGCCGGCGAGTGGGGCGGCCCGAGGGACACCGAGCCGGTCGTCACGCGCCTCGTGCGCTACCGCACCGTCGGCGACATGTCCTGCACCGGCGCCGTCGACTCGGACGCCACCACGCTCGAAGCCGTGATCACCGAGATCGCCGCGTCGAGGCTCACCGAACGAGGGGCGACCCGCGCCGACGACAAGCTGTCCGAGGCCGCGATGGAAGACCGTAAGCGCGAGGGGTACTTCTAAATGTCCAGCACTACCGAGCAGTTGACGGATATCGAAGGTCTCTCGGCCACGACCCTGCTGCGGTTCGCCACGGCGGGGAGCGTCGACGACGGCAAGTCCACCCTCGTGGGGCGCCTCCTGCACGACTCCAAGTCGATCCTCACCGACCAGCTGGAGGCCGTCGAGCGGGTCTCCGCGAGCCGTGGCCAGGACGCTCCCGACCTGGCGCTGCTCACCGACGGGCTGCGCGCGGAGCGCGAGCAGGGCATCACCATCGATGTCGCCTACCGCTACTTCGCCACCGCACAGCGCCGTTTCATCCTCGCGGACACTCCCGGGCACGTGCAGTACACCCGGAACATGGTCACCGGCGCCTCGACCGCCGAGCTGACGGTGATCCTGGTCGACGCCCGCAACGGGGTCGTCGAGCAGACCCGCCGCCATGCCGCGATCGCCGCGCTCCTTCGTGTGCCGCACGTGGTGCTCGCGGTGAACAAGATGGACCTCGTCGGCTACGAGGAGTCCGTCTTCGCCGCGATCGCCACCGAGTTCACCACGTACGCAAAGGAGTTGGGCGTTCCGGAGATCACCGCGATCCCGATCTCCGCGCTCGCCGGCGACAACGTGGTGGAGCCGTCCGCGCACATGGACTGGTACCCGGGCCCCACGTTCCTGGAGCACCTGGAGACCGTCCCGGTCAGCCACGACCTCGCCACCTGCCACGCCCGCTTCCCGGTCCAGGTCGTCATCCGGCCGCAGACCGCCGAGCACCCCGACTACCGCGGGTACGCGGGACAGATCGCCGCCGGTACGTTCCGGGTCGGCGAGGAGGTCAAGGTCCTGCCCTCCGGGCGGAGTTCGAAGATCTCCGGGATCGACCTGCTCGGCAAGAGTGTGGATGTGGCCTGGACGCCGCAGTCGGTGACGCTGCTGCTCGAGGACGACATCGACATCTCGCGCGGCGACCTGATCGTGCCCGCCCATGACGCCCCGGCCACCAGCCAGGACATCGAGGCCACGGTCTGCCACGTGGCCGACCGGCCGCTGACCGTCGGCCAGCGCGTGCTGCTCAAGCACACCACCCGTACGGTCAAGGCGATCGTCAAGGAGATCCCGTCGCGCCTCACGCTCGACGACCTCTCCCAGCACCCGGAGCCCGGGCAGCTGGTCGCCAACGACATCGGCCGTGTGAAGGTCCGCACCGCCGAACCTCTCGCTCTCGACTCGTACGCCGATTCGCGGCGCACCGGGTCCTTCCTCCTGATCGACCCGGCGGACGGGACGACGCTCGCGGCCGGCATGTCCGGCGAGGCGTTCGCACAGCCCGACGAGCCCGGCTCCGAGACCAAGTCCGCCCCTGACGAAGAGGGTTGGGATTTCTGATGGCCATCGACGTGTACGCGACCTTCGCGAAGGAGGGCGGCCGAGTCGGCAGCGGCGCCCTGGGCTCCGGTACCGGGGGTGTCGCGCGATGTGTGCGCTGACCCGCACGAGCGCCCTGCGCGCCGACGCCCTCGCCGTAAGACGACATCGAAGACCTGCCGAACTCCCGGCCGCGTACCCGCACTTCAGGGGGACGTAAGAACCGGGCCTCCGAGAGGAAACACCTCCCGTGCCTGCCATCAGTTCATCCCGTTCCACCCGTAACACCGCACGCCAGCGCCTCGCCGTCGCGGCGATCACGCTGCCGATGCTCGCCCTCACCGCCTGCGGATACGGCTCCAACGCCGAGGACAAGGGCGGCGACAAGGCCTCCCCCGTCGCCCAGGGGAAGGCGATCGACGGCCTCTCCGAAGTCAAGATCGGCTACTTCGCCAACGTCACCCACGGCACCGCCCTGGTCGGCCTCGGCGAGAACGGCCTGATCCAGAAGGAGCTGGGCGGCACCAAGGTCAAGTCCCAGGTCTTCAACGCGGGCCCCGCCGAGATCGAGGCGCTGAACTCCGGCGCCATCGACATCGGGTGGATCGGCCCCTCGCCGGCCATCAACGGCTACACCAAGTCCCAGGGCAAGAGCCTGCGCATCGTCTCGGGCTCCGCGTCCGGCGGTGTCTCGCTCGTGGTGAACCCGAAGAAGATCAAGTCGCTCGACGACCTCAAGGGCAAGACGATCGCGACCCCGCAGCTGGGCAACACCCAGGACGTCGCGCTCCTCAACTACCTGGCCGAGAAGGGCCACAAGGTCGACGCGACCAGCGGCAAGGGCGACGTCAACATCGCCCGTACGGACAACAAGGTCACGCCGATCGCCTTCAAGAGCGGCGACATCGACGGCGCCTGGGTGCCCGAGCCGACCGCGTCCAAGCTGGTCGCCGAAGGCGGCAAGGTGCTGCTCGACGAGAAGGAGCTGTGGGACGACGGAAAGTTCGTGATCACGAACATCATCGTCCGCCAGGAGTTCCTGGAGAAGCACCCGAAGGTCGTCGAGGCCGTCCTGCGCGGCTCGGTGAACACCAACGTGTGGATCAGCAAGAACCCGGACGAGGCCAAGAAGGCTATCAACGCGGTGCTCAAGGAGGAGACCGGCAAGCCGTTGCCGGCCGACATCCTCGACCCGGCGTTCAAGAACGTCGAGTTCCTCGACGACCCGCTGGCCTCGACCCTGCGTGACGAGGCCCAGCACGCGGTGAAGGCCGGACTGCTCAAGGACCCGCTGCTCGACGGCATCTACGACCTGCGTCCGCTCAACAAGGTCCTGAGCGCCGCGGGCAAGCCCTCGGTCGACGACGCCGGTCTCGGCGCCAAGTAAGCCCAGTCCCTGTAGCCCCAGTCCTTGTAAGCCAGTCCCTTTCACGAGACCCCAGGAGGTGACGGTCATGGCAGCCACGCTCACCGAGGCCGCAGTGGACAAGTCGACGTCTGTTGACGGCTCGTACGCCGCTCGGCTCTCGCACGTCTCCAAGTCCTTCGGCCGGCCGGGCGCCCAGCAGTTGGTGCTCGACGACATCACCCTCGATGTCGCGCCGGGCGAGTTCGTCACGCTCCTGGGGGCCTCGGGCTGCGGTAAGTCCACGCTGCTCAACCTGGTCGCGGGCCTCGACAAGCCGAGCGCCGGCGAGATCGACGTGCCGGGCGGACGTCCGGCCCTGATGTTCCAGGAGCACGCCCTTTTCCCGTGGCTCACCGCGGGCAAGAACATCGAACTCGCCCTGAAGATGCGCGGTCTCGCCAAGACCGAGCGGCGCGACGAGGCCGAGCGGCTGCTCGAGATCGTTCGCCTCAAGGGCGCCTACGGCAAGCGGGTGCACGAGCTGTCCGGCGGTATGCGCCAGCGGGTCGCGCTGGCCCGTGCCATCGCGCAGGACAGCCAACTGCTCCTGATGGACGAGCCGTTCGCCGCGCTCGACGCCATCACGCGTGATGTGCTGCACGACGAGCTGACCCGCATCTGGCGCGAGACGCAGCTCTCCGTCCTGTTCGTCACGCACAACGTGCGCGAGGCGGTGCGGCTCGCCGAGCGCGTCGTGCTGCTCTCCTCGCGCCCCGGGCGCATCGCCCGTGAGTGGGAGGTCGGGATCCCGCAGCCGCGCCGGATCGAGGACAGCGCGGTCGCCGACCTCTCCATCGAGATCACCGAACAACTGCGGGGGGAGATCCGCCGACATGGCCAGCACTGAGACCACTTCCGATACGCCGGATACGAAGAGCGGCAAGGACTCCTCCGACCTCGCCGGTCTGGAGGCGGGCCTCGACGCCCTGGAGACGCAGACCGCCCAGCGCACCGCGTGGGGCCGCAAGTTCCTCTCCAAGGCACTGCCTCCGCTGGTGGCCATCGGGCTCGTCCTCGCCCTGTGGCAGCTCGCGTACCACTTCAAGGTCAAGGAGCACTATCTGCTCCCGAGCCCCGCGGACGTGGGCCGCACACTTCAGGAGAAGTGGCTCGAAGGCACCCTGCTCGACTACGTGTGGACCTCGCTGTCGCGTGGTGCGCTCGGCTTCCTGATCTCGGTCGCGATCGGTACGCCGCTGGGTCTGATCGTGGCCCGCGTCAAGGTCGTACGGGCCGCGATCGGGCCGATCCTGTCCGGTCTGCAGTCGCTGCCGTCGGTGGCGTGGGTGCCGGCCGCGATCATCTGGTTCGGCCTGAGCGACGCCACCATCTACGCGGTGGTGCTGCTCGGCGCGGTCCCGTCGATCGCCAACGGCCTGGTGGCCGGTGTCGACCAGGTGCCGCCGCTGTATCTGCGGGCGGGCCGGGTGATCGGCGCGACGGGGCTCAACGGCGTACGCCATGTCCTGCTTCCCGCCGCGCTGCCCGGCTACATCGCGGGCCTCAAGCAGGGCTGGGCCTTCTCCTGGCGCTCCCTGATGGCGGCCGAACTGATCGTGAACGCCGCCGATCTGGGCGTCGGGCTCGGCCAGCTCCTCGAACAGGGCCGTGAACTGCAGGACATGTCCTGGGTGCTCAGCGCGATCCTGCTGATCCTGATCGTGGGCATCGGCATCGAGCTGCTGCTCTTCGCCCCCATCGAGCGCCGCGTCCTGCGCAGCCGCGGCCTGCTGACCAAGAGCTGATCCGCCATGCGCCCGACGGCCATTTCAGGCCCCACCCTCCTCGTCATCGCCCACGGCAGCCGCGACCCGCGCCATGCCCGCACCGTGCACGCCCTGGTGCGGCGGGTGCGGGCGCAGCGGCCCGGGCTGCGGGTGGAGACGGGGTTCCTGGACTTCAACGCCCCTGCTGTTCCCCGGGTGTTGGAGCGCCTGGCCGCCGAGGGCGCACGGGAGGTCGTGGCGCTTCCGCTGCTGCTCACGCACGCGTTCCACGCGAAGGCGGACATACCCGCCGTGCTGCACGAGGCGGCCGTCAGGCTGCCGGGGCTCCGGGTGCGGCAGGCGCCGGTGCTCGGCCCGTCGCCGCTGCTGATCAACGCTCTTGAGCGGCGGTTGTACGAAGCCGGGGTGCGCCCCGGTGAACGCGGCTCGACCGGGGTCGTCCTGGCCTCGGCGGGCTCTTCGGACCCGGAGGCGATCGCAGTGATCGCAGAAATCGCGCGGGAGTGGCGGCGCACCGGTTGGTGTGCCGTGCGGCCTGCGTTCGCCTCCGCATCTCTGCCTCGTACACAAGACGCCGTACGGGAACTGCGCGCCGAGGGCGTACGGAACATCGCGGTCGCTCCGTACGTCCTCGCGCCGGGCTTTCTGCCGGACCGGATCGCGCGGGGTGCGCGGGAAGCGGGCGCGGACGTCCTGGCCGATGTGCTCGGCCCGGCGCCCGAGGTGGCGCGGCTGCTGCTCGCCCGGTACGACGAGTGCCGGATGGCCCTGCCCCTTCAGCCGGCGCTCACCGCGTGACGGCTCTTGTCCGGAACCTGGTTGCCGAGACGCGACGGTTTGCCTAGCGTCGGCCAGGTGACTCCTGAACTGCGGACCGAACGCCTGGTTCTGACCCCGTATGTCCCGGCGGACGAAGAGGACTTCGTGGGCCTCTTCCAGGACGCGGCGTCCGGCCAGTGGTTCTGGGACGGGCCCGAACGGCGTCCCGCCGCCGAGGACCGCGCCCTGTTCGGCCGGATCTTCAGCATGATCTACGCCGAGGACCGCTTCCCCGTGTGGGCGGTGCGCCATGAGGGCCGCTTCATCGGCCACGCGGAGATCAAGCCCTCACCCGAGTCCTGGCTGAACGGCCACGAGATCGTCTACGGCCTCACGGCGAACAGCTGGGGCCATGGCTTCGGCACCGAACTGGCCGCCGCGCTCACGGCGTACGGCCATGACGCGCTCCACCTCACCGAGGTGCACGCGACCGTGAACGCGGAGAACGCGCGCTCGCTCAAGGTCCTGAAGAAGATCGGCTTCGTGCACACCAAGGACGTCCGCGAGGACGACGGCAGCACGACCCAGCTGCTCACGCACCGGACGGGGTCCGATAGCGTCCGCATATGATCGATCATTTTTCGCTCGGCGGTGACCTGGACATACGGCGGCTCGGATACGGCACGGCCCAGCTGGCCGGGCAGCCCGGCTACTGGGGCCCGCGCGGTCCGGCCGCGGATGCGGTGGCGGTACTGCGGCGGGCGGTCGAGCGGGGTGTGACGCTGATCGACACGGCGGACAACTACGGTCCGTCGGTCGCCGAGGAGCTGGTCGCCGAGGCCCTCCACCCGTATCCCGCGCACCTGGTGATCGCCACCAAGGGTGGTGTGGTGCGGACCAGTTCGAGCGCGTGGCACATCGACGGCCGCCCCGCGAGCCTGCGCGCGATGTGCGAGGCGAGTCTGCGGCGGCTGCGGGTCGACCGTATCGACCTCTACCAGCTGCACCGGCTCGACCCGCAGGTCCCGCTCGCCGACCAGCTCGGCACGCTGGCGGAGCTGCGGTCCGAGGGCAAGGTGCGCCATGTCGGCCTGGACACGATCACGGCCGAGGACCTGACGCGGGCGCTCGACCTGGACATCGTCCCGATCGCCTCGGTCCAGAACCTCTACAACCTCCTCGACCGCACCTCCGACCCGCTCCTGAAGCTGTGCGAGCAGCACGGCATCGCGTTCCTGCCGTGGTTCCCGCTGGGCAACGGGGCGTTGACCGAGGATCCGGTGTGCGCCTCGGTGGCGCGCGCCCATGACGCGACGCCCGGTCAGATCGCGCTGGCCTGGCTGCTGCACCACTCCCCCGTGCTGTGTCCGACTCCGGGCACGGGCTCGCTCGCGCACCTGGAGGAGAACCTGGACGCGGGAGCCGTGCGCCTGACCGCCGAGGAGCTGGCGCGGCTGGACGGGCTCACGCCTCAGGGGTGACTGCCCCTCTCGCGCCTCAGAGGTGGTTCGCCCCTCTCACGCCTCCGGCGTGAACCGCGTGGCCTGGTGGAACCAGAGCCGCCAGCCCTCGGGGGTGCGGCGCCACAGCGAGCTGCGGTGGGCGCAGCGTCCGCCGTTGTCCGTGTCGAAGGTGAGCTGGACCAGATCGTCGGCGAGCTGGACGCCGCGCATCCGGGACGCGACGATCGGTGAGCCCGCGTCGAGGCCGCTCTCCTCCAGGGCCGCGATCATCGACGCACGGTCCCAGAAGCGACCGGAGGCACCGAACTCGGTGAACTCCTCGTGCAGCAGCTCCCCCACCGCCTTCGCGTCCCGGCGTACCTCCGGGTCGAGCAGCCGCAGTTCGCCTTCGATGGCCGCGGTGACGGCGGGGGTCTGCTCAGCCATGGGTCAGCTCCACAAGCTTGGTGACGGTGTTCCAGTTGCGTGTGGTCGCGATCATGCCCTTGGCCATCCGGGGCCGCGACAGGATTTCGGCGAGCTTGGAACGGCCCAGACCATCGGGTGCGTAGAGGTAGACGCAGCGGTCGCCGAGGCGGAACTCCTCGGGCAGGAAGGCCGGCTGGTCGAGTTCCGTGTACCGGGCGGGATCAGGCTGCTCGGAGAGATACGTGATGTGGAGCTGTTTCGGCTCCAGGTCCCCGGCCGGGAAGGGACAGGCCTCGGCGACGTTCCGTAGATACGTGTGATCACGGACGAGGCAGTCCACGGGGAAGCCGAAGTGCTGCTCGATGGCGGCCGTGAGGTCGGCCGCGAGGCTCTGCTCGTCCCCCTCGGCGGCACTGAAGAACGCATTGCCGCTCTGCAGATGGGTGCGGACCTCTCCGTATCCGAGGCCGGTGAGCAGGGTGCGCAGCTCGGCCATGGGGACCTTGGCGCGGCCGCCGACATTGATACCGGGAAGGAGCGCCGCATACGTCTTCGTCATGCGGCAGACGATAGGCCCCCGCACCGACAACACCCGGTGCGGCCACCGGGCGACCCGGCGACCGCACACGCGGGGGTCAGTGGCCGGGCAGCTCGGCCTCGATCAGATCGGCCGCCCGCTTGGTGCCACCCTCGGCCGCGGTCTGCGTCTGCAAGTCGGCCAGCCTGCGGGCGACTTCCGGGTCCGCGCTGATCGTGAGCACGGCCTCGCGCAGCACCTCGGCGGTCGCCTCCTCGGTCGGGATGTGGCGGGCGACGCCGAGCGCCTGGAGCATGTCCGCGTTGCCGAACTGGTCGACCGCCTGCGGCACCGCGATCATCGGGGTCGCGGTGGCGAGGCCCTCCTGGCTGCCGCCGGCGCCTGCGTGCGTGATGAACGCGTCCGCCTGACGGAGGATGGCGAGCTGCGGCACCCAGTTGTGCACCTCGATATTGGCCGGGATCTCACCGAGTTCGGCCACCTCGACGTGCTTGCCGATCTGCAGGACCACATGCCAGTCCGGCAGATCGCCGAAGGCCTTGACGCACTCGCGGTAGAAGCCGGGCTGCTTGGTGAAGGTCGAGCCGAGCGAGACGAGCAGCACCTTCCCGGCGCCTTCGGGCCGGGCCCACTCCCCTTCGGCACGCTCCCCCTGACAGGCGCCGACGAAGGTGTAGACGGACTCGTCGACGCGGTCGGCGTTCGGCTGGAGCGCCTTGGGGATCACCACGAGGCAGCGGTCGGGGCGGCCCATGAAGTTCTCGACCGAGAGGTCCATGCCGTTCTCGGCGATCCACCCGGCGAACGTGTCGAAGAAGGCCTTGCCGCGCTCCGTCTCCTTCAGCGGATCGAAGAGCGGCTTGCCGACCTCCTCCTCGTATCCCTTCCAGGCGACGAGGTTCGGCGAGAACTGGACGATCGGCACGCCCCAGCGGTGCGCGAGTACACGGGCCGGGTACGCAGTGATGTCGTAGAGGACGAGGTCCGGCTCATCGCCCTCGTAGAGCTTCTCGAGCTGGGGCAGCGCCTGGAGGGCGTCGGTCAGGAAGGGCTCGATGTTGTCGATCAGTTCCGTGCCCCAGGCGTCCGGGTCGTCGTCCGTGGGCAGCGTCGAGGTCCAGATCTTGGGCTCGGCGCCGGCCGCGGCGACCTTGTCGGCGAAGGATTCGGGGATCGCGTACGTGACGCGGTGGCCGCGGGCGACGAGCTCGCGGATCACCTCCAGGCTGGGGTTCACATGCCCGGAAGCGGCGATGGAGAACATGGCGATGTGCGCGGGCCTGTGAGCTGTCATGCGCTCACCTTAGACGAGACGAGACGTCTCGTGCAAGACGTATCGTCTCGTCAGGCAGGGGTGCGCACCGTCGGGCTCAGTCCTCCCGGCCGATCCCGGCGACCTGGACGACGAGCCGGGCGAGGTCCGGATGGAATACGTCGTTGTGCGCGCCGGCCGGCGGGTCTCCTTCGCGTACGACCTCGCTGACGTCGACGTTGACGCACTGCCTCTCGCCCATGCCGGAGCGCAGCATCTCGGCGAGGTCGATCGCCGTGAACGACGCCGAGGCCTGGGCTCCGTCATGGCCGAGGGCGCCCCATTTGCGGTCGATGCCCGACAGCGAGGCCGAGTCGCCGATCATGCGGGTGGCGAGCGGGTGCATCAGGCCGAGCTCGAGATCGTTGTGCGAGTAGCAGCACACGAGCGGACCGGCCAGACGCTCCAGGCAACCGGCCAGCGCGCCGCCGCCGCGCATCTGGTGCGGCATGTGGTCGGCGAACGCGAAGTGGGACAGGGCCGGCTGCAACAGCACCATCGAGGCCACGGCCCGGGAGTCCTCGGCCTGGTTCCGTACCGCATAGGCGACCAGGCGCGCCCCGAAGCCATGACCCACCAGGTGGATACGGACCCCGGGCACGTTCCGGGCCAGCAGCGCCAGAACGGGCCCGAGGCCGTACGTGCCCACGACGCCGGCGCGACGGCGGAAGGTGTGTCCGGCGACCTGGCGCAGCAGTTCGTGCGCCCCGCGCCACAACTCGTCGTGCCCAGTGGCGAAGCGCTCGTCGCCGAACCCGCCGGCCGTCTGCACCGGCCCCTTCTGGTCCAGGAGGGAACTGAGGGCATCCGGCGCGCGGGGACCGAGGACCGCGGACTCCGCATGGGTGCCGTGGTGCGAGACGTCGGCATCGCCCTCGCTGTGCCGCTCTATGCGTTCCGGCCGGTGGTGGGTGGCCTCGACGGCCTCGCGCGCCTCATCGAGGGCGGCGGCGAACTCCCCGCACACACCGGCGGTGTCGTCGAAGAGCATCACCGGATCGTGCTGCGGCAGCAGATCGTCCTCGGCGTCCGAGGCGAACTCGGCGCGGGCGTCGGTCAGCCGCAGCTCGACGAGGCGGCGCAGGAGCGTGCCGAAGTCGTCGAGCGCCAAGCCGCCGGCGGGCCGCCGCGCCAGCAGGTCGCACAGCTCGTGCACCACGTCGCCGCTGGCCGGGAAGGCGTCCACCAGCGCGCGGGCCGTCGCCGCGTCCAGCGCGGGCAGCGCGTCGAGGGCGGCCCGGCGCTGCTCCTCGGGCACATGCGGAGCGGACTCGTCCAGAAACCGCATCGCGGGCCAGCGCACGCCCACCCGCGCCATGCGTGCCTCGGGTGCGGCCTCCCGTAGAAGGGCGAAGAAGCGCGCGTCGAACTCTCCTGCCACGCCGGGGTCGTTGTTCCAGCCGTGCGCGAGCACGACCACATCACGCGCGCCGCTGTGCCCGATGTCACTGATCACCCGGTCGCGGGCCCCCGGATCGACGGCTCCCTGCGGGTCGAACTCCCACACACCCTCCGCCACGGCCCCTCGCGCCGGATCCGTCATCGCCTGCCTCCTCGGCCGCCGTGCGCCGTGGGCCCAGCACCCGACGACCGCCCCTGGCGAGTGCCCCTCGGGCGGGTCCTCATGTCCTGGCGGCACCTGCCGCACACCCCTCGGGCACCTGGGCTCCACGGCGGGACCACACCGCGTTTGCCCCGCGAAGATCGGGTCAACCGCAACGGCATGACGAACCAACACAGCAAGACCGACAGCAAGCAGCCGGCCGGCCTGGCCGCAAAGGCAGCCGGCACCGTGGCGGAGGCCGGTGGCAGTGCGGCCGACAAGGCCGACAAGTCGGCCCGCGCCTCGGGCCGTGTCTTCACCGGTGCGCTCGGCGGCGTCGAGTCCGGCCGCAAGGCCGTGACGGCGACCGCGGGACGCGCGGGTGCGGCGGCCCTGACCGCGTGGGCGGCCTTCAAGAACCGCAAGTTGATCGCGGCTCTCTCGGCGGCCGGGATCACCGCACTCGGCCTGGCCACCTATGGCGCGGGCCGCCGTGCGGAGCGCAATCGCCGCGGTCCGGTGGCGCGATGGAGCGGCGGACGCCTGTGAGCGTGGTTTGCGTCCGGCCTGACGGGATACGTGCAAAGGCACCCCATGGGCAGATCTGTCAGAGCGCACCGTGGGTCAGGCGTCGCCCGGTTGAGAAAACAGCCGGCGGCGCCGCCGCACGTATGCCCCGGCAGATTCCGTGCCCCCACCGCAAAAGCGGGGCGAGGGCCTGAAGCCGGAGCAGGAGAAGGGAACGCATGGACCGAAGAGCCCGCATGTACGTCGCACCGGACCCGGAGCAGGGTGACGTCGAAGCGCTACGCGACCAACTCGCCCGCACCACCGAGGAGATCCGGCACCTGCGGGCCCGTGATCGCAGCCGCCCGGCCGTCTCGATGGCCCAGGGCATCCTGATGGAGCGCTACCGGCTCCGGGACGCCGATGAGGCGTTCGTCCTGCTGCGCCACACCTCACAGCGTTTCAACGTGAAGATGCGCTCCCTGGTGGACGCGGTGCTCACCACCGCACGACCGGACAGCATGAGGGAGCTGTGGTTCCCCGGCAGGGTCAGGCAGCACCCTCCCCTGCTGCCGGCTTTGGACCTCAACGGCGATGCGCCGGTGCACCGCAGCGGCGTCCTGCGCGTGGTGCTTTCCCAGGTCCTCGCCATCACCGGGACCGACATGGGCAATGTGCAGCTGGCCGATCAGGCGGCGCGCGGCCTGCGCCTGGAGCACCACACCGGTCACAGCGACGACTTCGTGGACTACTTCGCCTTCGTCGGCGAGTCCGGCACCGCCTGCGGCGAGGCCGCCGCGGCGCTCGCGCTGCGCACCGTGCGCGACGTGGCCGTCGATCCGGTCTTCACCGACGGCGCACGGCGCACGATCCTGCAGGCGGGCAGCCGGTCCGTGCACAGCGTTCCGCTGATCGGCGCGGACGGTACGTGCGTGGGCATGGTGTCCGCCCATCTGCCCGACCCGTCCGGTGAACTGGCCGCCCGCCAGTCGGCGTTGCTCACCAGGATCGGCCACGAGGCCGGCCGCTGGCTGGCCTGGTACGAGGAGACCCTGGTGCGGGACGCCCTGGAGTTCCTGCACGCCCTCGGGCGCCGCCCCGACCTGCTCCCGCCGCGGGGCGCGTAAGGCCCTCGCCGCAGTGCCGGGGCGGCGCCGTCACGACGGCCCGCAGTGCCGGGGCGGCGCCGTCACGACCGCCCGTAGTGCCGGGGCGGCGCCGCCCACACGTCCTCATGCCGCGCGGGGCAGATCCTGCTCTTCGGCGCCGAGCGCCTGGGCGCGGACCTTGGCACAGCTGCGCGTGATGAGCCGGGACACATGCATCTGAGAGATGTCCAGCTGATCGGCGATGGCCTGCTGCGTCTTGTCCTCGAAGAAGCGCAGATACAGGATCGTGCGCTCACGCTCGGGCAGCTTCGCAAGCCCTTCCTTCGCCGCCTCGCGGTCGATCACGGTGTCATAGGCGGGGTCGGGGTCACCGAGCGCGTCGGCCAGGCTGAAGCCGTCGTCGGCCGAGGACAACTGGGCATCCAAGGACAGCGTGCTGTGGCTGTGCAGCGCCTGCATGCCCTCCTTCACCTCGTCCTCGGTGAGGCCGAGGTGTACGGCGATCTCCTCGATCTGAGGCTCACCGGCGCCGGGCAGCTGGGAAAGTTCACGGTGCGCGCCGCGGATGCGGTTGCGCAGTTCCTGTACGCGGCGCGGGACGCGCAGCGCCCAGGACCGGTCCCGGAAGTGCCGCTTGATCTCACCGGTGATGGTGGGCACCGCGTAACTCTCGAACGCGCCGCGGCTCGGCTCATAGTGATCGATCGCCTTGACCAGGCCCAGTGCGGCGACCTGGCGGAGATCGTCGAGTTCCTCGCCGCGCCGGCCGAAACGCCCCGCGATGCGGTGGGCCATCGGCAGCCAGGCCTCGGCGAGTTCTTCCTTCAAGAGCTCACGCTCCGGTCCCTCGTCAAGGTCGACCAGCCGTGCGAACTGCGCGGCGGTATCCGGTGCGTCATCGTGCGGGTGACGCATGCGTCGGGAGGTGGACGAGGTGGCGTGGCCGGGGCGGTTGTTCGTGGTGTGGATATGCGCAGACATTACGAATCCCTTCGCCGTGGAGTCATCAAGCTCGACCGCAGTGAGGGGCGCCGTTCGTCGGGCCACCGTGCATACGGAACCGGACAGACCGCCCCTGCGGCTGCGCCTCCGGTCCGAAGCACGAGGACTCGCATGCCCTGGCCCTCCGCCGCCAAACGGACCATTTCAAAACGGAGCGATTCACCGGCCGCGCGCGGCCGGCGCCTCGCCTCGCCTCACCTCGGGAATGCATGGCCGAGGTCATCCCGGGAACACGGGGGGCCGGAAGCGACGGGCCCGTTCGGGCGGACAGACAGAGGGGGAGTTCGATGTTGATGGCGCACCCGGCCGTGCTGCTCGACCTGATGGACGAGTACGCGGCGCTGAAGATCCTCGAAGCCGAGAAGGGGTCCCCGGAGGTGCAGCGGAGACTGGAGGACGTGGCGTACACCCTGTGTATCGCCACGGGTACCCGCGATGTCGACATGGCCCTGATCGCGGCCCGGCACCGTCTGTCGGGTGCGCGTCCGGGCGACGACTCGCTGGTCGGCGCCTGACCCGCACGCACTTCGCACGCACCTCGTACGTATAAGAAAGAGGAGAAGTAACCCATGTCGTCCTCGCTGCTCGAAGCCGTCGACGTAGAAGCCCCCGTCTCGGTGAGCTGGGCGCTGTGGAAGGACGTCGAACGCTGGCCTTCCTTCCTCAGCCATGTGAAACACGTCAAGCGCATCGACCCGGACACCTTCGCCTGGCAGCTCTCCCTGCCGGGCGCCGACAAGGAGTTCGTGGCGCAGCTCGCCGAGGTCGTTCCCGAGGAGCGCATCGCCTGGCACACGACCCAGGGCGTCGAGCACGCCGGCGTGGTCACCTTCCACCGGCTCAGTGATACGCGCAGCCGCGTGACGCTTCAGGTCGAGTACGACCCGAAGGGCTTCGTGGAATATCTGGGCGCCCTGACGAACCTCGACAAGACCTTGGCCAATTACGACTTGGGCCAGTTCAAGAACATGGCGGAGCGCGAAGCCGCGCGCGGCGGATCCGCCTGAGACGTCACAGCACCCGAGACCTCAGGCCGCCTGATCCACGAGACAGGCCCTAAAGGCTGTTGCAGAACTGCGATCACGCTCGGATCCGGCCATCGACGGCAAGGTCAACTGCCCGAATGTGCACCGGTTTCTGCCGGCTTGGTAGCCGTTGCGGCGCGGTCTCGGAAGATCGTTTAGCAGTTCTGCAACAGCCTTTAGACATCACGACAGCGGCGGGTTCCACTCGAGCAGCAGGATCGTGGCGTCGTCGCGGAGCCTGTTCTCGGAGGCGTCGAGCACCGAGTGGATCAGACGGCGCAGCGTCTCCGGGGCGGGCTCCCCGGTGGAAGCGGCATGGATCACCGCCTGCGCGAAGCGATGGGCGCCGAACTCGGCGCCGTCGGCGAGACGGGCCTCGGTGATGCCGTCGGTGTGCAGCAGCACGCGGTCCCCCGGCTCCAGCGCGATCTGGTGGACCGTGCGGGGAGCGTCCGTGAGCAGGGCGGGCAGCCCCATCGGGACGTCCGGTTCGCGCTCCATGGCCTCGGACACCAGGCGCGAGCCGCGCACCAGGAGCGGCGGCGGATGCCCGCAGTTGATCCAGCGCAGCGCTCCCGTGGCCAGGTCCAGCTGGGCCAGGACGGCGGTGCAGAACTGGTCGGGCAGCCATTCGCCCAGGGCCATGTCCACGGCGGTCGTCAGCTCGTTCAGATCCGAGCCGGTCCGCCGCGCGTTGCGGCACGCGGCCATCGTGACGGTGGCGGTGAGGCCCGAGGACAGATCGTGGCCCATCGCGTCCACGACGGCGGCGTGCAGGGTGCTCGTGGTCAGCGCGTGGTCGTACGCGTCGCCGCCGATCTCGTACGCGGGCTCCATCACCGCGGTGGACACGATCCGCGGCGTGCCGATGGTGCGGGGCGGCAGCAGGGCGCGGAGCATCTCCGCCGGCAGCCCCATGGGCTCGGTCCGTGTGCGCTGCACCACGGAGTCCTTGTAGGCGCGCTTCGAGGTGATCACCGGGGCGAGCAGGGCGGCCAGAGCCCGGCAGCGCACCAGGAACGACGGGTCCATGGCCGGTGTCGAGGCGGACACCACGCCGAGCCGCTCGGCCCCGTCGATCAGCGGCAGCCAGACCGTGATCGCGCGGCCGTCCTCCTCGATGTGCAGATCCTGCTTCCGGTACGCCCAGCCGCCTGCGGAGTCGTCGACGGCCAGCGCCTCCGCCGGGGACCCGAGCGGGATCAGCTGGCGCTGCTGCAGATCGGCCAGATACGCCTGCACAGGCGCCAGGCCCAGGGCCTCGGCCGCCAGGGTGACGACCATGGCCAGATCGAGCTCCGCGATATGACCGCCGGCGAGAAAGCCGGTCAGTCGGGCATCGAGGCCGTCCGTGTCCTCCGCGTCCTGCGCTGCCGTCACGCCGCCGCTCCCGTGTCGGTACTGCCGGGTCGTCCAGGCAACTCACTGCCTTCTCGCAGTGTCACACCGGCCAGCCGTGCGGTCGTGTTCGTCCCGGCCGGTGGAGTGACCGGCCGGGCAGGTCAGGCGCAGGCTTCACGCTGAGTGATCCCCGTAGGCGTACGGCTCAGGGGCAGGCCGTGGGGACGCTTCACACACCGCGGGCGGTGCGCCGTACGCACTCGTCGACGACCTCCCGCAGATTGCCGTCGCGCTCGAAGACCGCGCGCTGGACGCGTGCTCCGTTGCCGTCCCGCAGCACCCGGTCGAGCAGCGAGCGGGCCGTCTCCAGATCGCCGGTGTCCTCGAGCGCGGGCCGCACATGCGCGAAGAGCGCTTCCACCACGGA
Source organism: Streptomyces mesophilus (assembly GCF_011044995.1). Classification (GTDB taxonomy): domain Bacteria; phylum Actinomycetota; class Actinomycetes; order Streptomycetales; family Streptomycetaceae; genus Streptomyces; species Streptomyces mesophilus. Next base: position 62,884 of record NZ_JAAKZW010000007.1, read on the forward strand.
CCGGGCCGGCGCGGGCTCCATCCGCAGCGGATCGACCAGCTCATCCGCCAGGCCCGAGCGGGCCGCGCGCCAGGAGGCCAGCCGGAGCAGGGCCACCGAGTGCGGTACGGGCGCCTCGCCCGCGCGCCACTCCCGTGCCGCCGTCTCCACGAGGCCCCGTACGAGCATGGCGAGCAGCACCGTCATGGACGGTTCGAGGCAGACATCGGCAATACGCACCTCGACGGTCGGATACGTGTCCGAGAGCCGGGCGTCGAAGTAGACCATGCCCTTGTCCAGGAGGGCGCCGGTGGCGACCATGGCGCGGGTCTGCTCGTGGTACGCGGCCGCGTCGTCGAAGAGCTCCACCGGTCCGGCCGAGGGCCAGCGGCCCCAGACCCGGCTGCGGTAGCTGTGGTAGTCGCTGTTCCTGCCCTGCCAGAAAGGGGAGTTGGCACTCAGCGCGAGCAGCGCCGACAGCCAGGGGCGGATCCGGTTGAGTACCGCCACCCCCTCCTCGTCGGACTCCACGAAGACATGGACGTGACAGCCGCAGGTGAGCTGCTCCTGCGTGGTGAGGCCGAACTGCTCCTCCAGCCACTGGTAGCGCGGTCCGGTCCCGATGGTGGGGTTCACCGGGAGCGGTGAGGTGGCGAGCGCCACGACCGCGGCCCCGAGCGTCTCGGCGTGCTGGGCCGCGGCCTCCCGCCACCGCACGATCTCCCGCGCGAGCGCGGACATGTCCTCCTGCGGACTGGTGGCGAACTCCAGTTGCTGCCGGTGGAGTTCCGCCTCGAAGGCGTCGTCGGGGTCCCCGTCGCGGGACGCCATCGCCAGGACGGCCTGGGAGAGCGCCGTGGGCTCCCCGCTCTCCTGGTCGACGAGGAGCAGCTCCTCTTCCACCCCGACACTGCGCATACGGACCATCCCTCGGCGGCTCGGGCCCCTCGACGGATCGGGAGCGCGGACGGCTATCTCTGGTAGCGCTTGAGTACCAGGTTTCCGTCCTTCACAATCCGCTTCTCGAGCTCGGCCGCGTCGATCGCCCCGCTGTAGTACTCCTGCAGGGCGGGCGTGGCCACCTTGTCCTTCCACTCGGGATAGCCGCGTACGGACTGGGCCGGGGCCGAGGTCAGATGCGAGGCCAGGGCGGTGCCGGTGGCCCAGCCGTCCTTCTCGGCGTGCAGCGCGGGTGCCTTCAGGGCCTCGGTGCCGGTGGGCAGCATCCAGTCGCCCTTGGCCAGGCGCACCATGTTGTCGGGTTGCAGCAGGAAGTCGATGAACTCCATCGCCTCCTTCTTGTGCTCGGTGTCCTGCGAGATCGACAGCGTCTGCGGCGAGACACCCTGCGTCAGCCCGTCCGCGCCGGCGGGCGCGGGCAGCACCTGCCACTCGAAGCCGTCCGGTGCCTGCTGGACGATCTGCTGGCGGTACGAGAAGCCGAGCGGCACCATCGCGTACTTGCCGCCGAAGAAGCCGGGCAGGGTGTCCGAGCCGCCCATGCCGAGCGTCGTACTCGACGCGCTGTGGTCGGTGTTGACCTGGTCGTGGATCGTGCCCGGCACGACCCCGTCGCCCTCCTCGAAGCGGATGTCCACCTTGCCGTCGGGCTCCCGGTGGAAGAGCTGACCGCCCGCGGAGAGCGAGAGGTTGAGGGTGGCGGAGACCGGCTCCTTCAGCGGCCAGGCGACTCCGTACTTGCCGTCGCCGCTCAACTCCTTGGTGATCCGGCGGAATTCGCCCCAGGTCCAGGGCTTGTCCGGGGTCGGGATCCGTACGCCGGACTCCTTGAGCCACTTGGCGTTCGCCATGATGACCCGCGGCTCCTGGAGGAACGGGACGCCGTAGATCCCCTGGTCGAAGGTCGTCGTGTCCCAGCTGTTCTGCGGAATGTCGGACTTGAGGCGCGCGGGGATCAGCTCGGAGAGATCGGCGAGATAGCCGCCGTACGCGAAGTCCGCGAGGTCGTCGGAGGCGTCGTGGATGATGTCCGGCGCCTCACCGCCCTCGAAGGAGGTGAGCAGCTGGTCGTGAACGCTGTCCCAGCTGCCCTGGATGTACTTGACCTGGACGTCGGGATGGGCGGCGTTCCACTCCTTCACCAGTTCCTTGTTCACCTCGACGGACTCGGCCTGCCAGGCCAGCGACTGGAACTGGAGGGTGACCTTCCCGTCCTTGTCGGGGGCGTCGCCGGTGCAGCCGGACAGGAGCAGGGCCAGTGACGCTGCCGCGGCGGCCAGGCACTTGGAGGTGCGCATCAGCTCTTCACCGCCCCTGCGAACATGCCGCCCGTGATCCGCTTCTGGATGATCGCGAAGATCACCAGGGAGGGGATGGTGGCGAGGAACGCGGCGGCGGCGAGCGGACCGAGGTCGGCCACGCCCTCCGTGCCGATGAAACGGTTCAGGATGACCGGCAAGGTCTGCTTCTCCGGGGTCTTGAGCAGGACGAGCGCGAAGAAGAACTCGTTCCACGCCGTGATGAAGGCGAACATCGCGGTGGCCACGATGCCGGGCGCGAGCAGGGGTGCGACCACCGAGACGAACGTCCGCAGTTTGCTCGCGCCGTCGACCGCCGCGGCCTCTTCGAGCTCGGTCGGCACGGCCCGTACGTAGCCGACGAGCATCCACAGCGCGAAGGGCAGCGACCACACCACGTACACCATGATCAGGCCGGGCAGGGCGTTGATCAGATGCAGATTCTTCAGGATCAGGAACAGCGGAATGATGATGAGCACGAACGGGAACGCCTGGCTCACCACGACCCAGCCCGTCGCCGCCTTGGACAGGCGATTGCGGTGGCGGGCCATCACATAGGCCATCGGGGTCGCGATCACCACCGCGACCAGGGCCGCGCTCAGCGCCACGATCAGGGAGTTGAGACCGGCCTGGAGCAGCGGCTGTTCGTCGAAGGCCTGCCGGAAGTTCTGCAGGGTGGGGTTCTCGGGGATCCACGTCGGATCCAGACTCCCCAGCTCCTTGGCCGGCTTGAACGCCGTGGAGATCAGCCACAGGAACGGGAAGGCCAGGAAGGCGAGATAGGCGAGCAGGGCCACGTACTGCGCGGCGCGTGCGGATTTCGTCGTACGCATGACTACTCGTCGCCTCCCTTCAGGCGGCCCACCAGATAGAACGCGAGGATCACCGAGATCACCGCGACCATGACGCAGCCCATCGCCGCGGCGTACCCGAACTGCCCGTACCGGAAGGCCTGTTCGTACGCGAACAGCATCGGCAGGCGGGTGCGGCCGCCGGGGCCGCCCTGGGTGAGCACGTAGACCAGGGCGAACGAGTTGAAGTTCCAGATGAAGTTGAGCGCCGAGATGGCGAGTGCGATCGGTTTGATCGCCGGCCAGGTGACCGTGCGGAAGCGGCGCCAGGCGCCGGCGCCGTCCATCGCCGCCGCTTCATGGAGCTCACGTGGGGTGTTCTGCAGTCCCGCCAGCAGCGCGACCGTGGTCTGTGGCATGCCCGCCCAGATACCGACGACGATCACCGCGAACAGCGCGGTCGCCGTGCCCGTCAGCCAGTCACGGCCTTCGCCCAGACCCAGGCTGGAGAGCGTCTCGTTGAGCACGCCCGCGTCGGGGTGGTAGACGAGCCGCCACATGATGCCGACGACGACCTCGGGCATCGCCCATGGAATGATCGCCAGCGCGCGGGCCAGCCAGCGGAAACGCAGGTTCTGGTTGAGCAGCAGCGCCAGGCCGAGGGCCAGGAAGAACTGCGGAACGGTGACGCCGACCGCCCAGAGCAGACCGATGCGGAACGAGTCCCAGAACAAGGTGTCGTGCAGCAGGTCCTGGAAATTGAGAAGCCCGATCCACTGGGTGGGTTCGGTGCGTCCCGACTGGGAATCGGTGAACGCGAGCGCGATGCCGTAGAGCAGCGGCCCGACGCTCAGGACCAGAATCGGAATCAGCGCCGGCAGAACCAGGAACCAGGCTCCGTGGTCGGCCGGTCTGCGCGAGGGCGCATTCTTCGCTGACCGCTTCGACTTCGTCGCGGTCGCCAATGTCACGGAATCGGCTCCTTCGGGCGGGTACGTGGGGGTACGGCCGCCCTGGCGGCCCACGTCATCGTGCTGACGTGGACCTGATACGTCAAGCGACCTCGCAGGGGTTACGCGGTGTGCGAATGCAAGACTGATCCCCGACCGTGGACGCCGGCCGGAAAACGGAACGGCAGCGCGGCAGGTGCGACCGGTACGTACGGAGGCGGCGGATGGACGAGGCAAGGGCGCGTCAGGTGCTCGAGGGTGTGGGGCTCACCGGGGATGCGCGGCTGCTCTCGCTCGGCGAGAACGCGGTGTTCGCACTCGGTGATCTCGTCGCCAAGGTCGGCCGTTCGGCCCCCGGCCTGATCGGACGGGCCGGTCACGAGGTGAAGATCGCCGAGTGGCTCGCGGAGTCGGGTGTGCCGGCGGTGCGGGCCGCCGAGCCCAAGCCCCGTGTGTTCGAGGGGCATCCGGTCACGGTGTGGCACCGGCTCGGCGCGTCGGTACGGCCCGCGGAGCCGGCGGATCTCGCCGGGCTGATCCGGCTCGTGCATCAACTGCCCTCCCCTCCCGCGGAGTCCTTCGTGCTGCCGCGCCGTGAGCTGCTCGGCGGGGTCAACCGCTGGCTGCGGCTTGCCGGTGACGCGATCGATCCGGCGGATGTGGAGTTTCTGCGGGCGCGGCGGGCCGCCTTCTCGGAGGAGGTCGGGCAGCTGACGCCGCATCTGCCCAAGGGCCCGATCCACGGCGATGCGCTGCCGCGCAATGTGCTGGTCACGGCGGACGGCCCCGTACTCGTGGATCTGGAGACGTTCTCGTCCGACTTCCGCGAGCACGATCTCGTGGTGATGGCGCTGTCCCGCGACCGGTACGGGCTCGATCCCGCCGCGTACGACTCCTTCGTCGGGGTCTACGGGTGGGATGTCCGGGAGTGGGACGGGTGCGCGGTGCTGCGGGGTGCGCGGGAGACGGCGAGCTGTGCGTGGGTCGCGCAGCACGCGCCCAGCAACCCGAAGGCGCTGGCGGAGTTCGAGCGGCGGGTGGCGTCCTTGCGGGACGGGGATCCGTCGGTGCGGTGGTATCCGTTCTGAGCCACGGGCCCGCGCGAGGGTGAGAAAGGCGCACCCGCGCACGGGGCGAGGGGGCTACACGGTTTCGGGGACAGGGGCCGCGCGTCGCAGCCCCCGGATCGGGCGGGTGGCGACGAGTGCCACCGCGCACGCGGTGCTCATCAGGGCGGCGAGCAGCAGCAGTTCGTGCACGCCCAGGACCGAGCTGGCCGGTCCCGAGACCACCTGGCCGAGCGGGACCGCGAGGATCGACCCCGCGATCTCGTACGCGGAGATCCGGTTGAGCTTGTCCCCCGGGACCTGGGTCTGCACGGTCGTCGCCCACTGCACACCCCAGAACGCCCAGCCGGCACCGCTGAGCGCGTAGCCGAGGAACACCGTCGGCAGCGAGATGTCCGGGGCGAGCCCCGCGGTGAGCGGCATCAGCGGGAACAGGAACATCGCCACCGCCCCGCCGAGCAGCGGCCGCGCGGGGCGCATCCGGATCGCGACCAGGCCGCCGAGCACGCATCCGGCGCCGAACGCGCCCTCGGCGTATCCGAAGGCGGCGCTCCCGTGTTCACCGGTGATCGAGGCCGCGCCGAGCGGTGTGACCGGACCCCAGACGAACACGCCGAGCACCCACCAGATGAGGATCACCGCCCACAGCCAGGATCGGGAGCGGAACTCCTGCCAGCCCTCGCGCAGGTTCTCCAGGGTCGAGGCGGAACGGTCGACGGTGAACGCCCCGAGCCGCAGCGCGAGCAGGCACAGACCGCTCGCCCCGAACGTGCCCGCGGTCACCGCGAACGCCCACACCGGGGAGAAGGCCGCAAGGAGTCCCGCGAGCGCGGGCCCCGCCATGGTCGAGATGCCCTGTGCCACGCGGAGCACCCCGTTGGCCTGCTGCGCGTCGACGGCGACCTGCGGGACAAGGCCGTTCACGCCCGGCTGGAACATCGCGGTGGCCAGACCGCCGAGCGCCGTCGCACCGATCAGGAACCACAGTCCGGGCCGCCCCGAGGCGAAGGCCAGGGCCATCGCGCCGATCAGGGCGCAGCGCACCGCGTCCGCCCCGATCATCAGCGGCCGCGGGTGGATCCGGTCCGCGAGCACCCCGCCGAACACGACGAACAGCGCGAACGCCCCCATCCAGGCGCCCAGCGCATACCCGACCGCGCTCACGCCGTACCCGAGGGCCAGCATCGCCACCGACAGCGCGACGGGCAGCATCGCGTCACCGAGCAGCGAGGCGATGCGGGCGGTGAAGTAGAGGGTGAAGTTGCGGGTCCACAACGGCGGTGCGTGAGGCGGCGGTTCGCTCGTCGCGTACGCCGCCCGGACCGTCTCCGTCATCTCGGACCACCACCCGCACGCCGTACGGCGCCGCTCGGCACGCTCTTCGGCCCAGCACGACCCACGGATCCCACGCCCCACCCCAAGACAAGCGATCGACACGGCTCCTACCGAGCCTCGGCACCGCTCATGTTGACCTTGAGCCCACCCCTGAAGCAAGGTCTATACCACCGACGAGCCCGCTCCCCGGGCCCCGCCTCTGCCCTCCGCTCCCCGGACCGAGGGCTTCACCCGGACCGAGGGCTTCACCCGGACCCTTCAACCGAAGGCTTCACACGCCGGAGTTGATGTCGAGCTCCCTCAACGGCCAGCTCGCCTCCACCACCGCCGACGCGTCCCCCTTCGCCCGCAGGAACTCCTGGAAGTCCGCCGCCCACTCCGCGTACCAGGCGATCTGCTGACGGTGCAGCGCGGCCGGGCCGAGGGTGGCGATCTTCGGATAGCGGTCGGCTATCGCGCCCGCGAGGCGGGCCGCGGCGAGGGCGTCGGCCGTCGCATTGTGCGCGTCGTCGAGCACGATCCCGTACTCGGTGCAGACCGCCTCCAGATTGCGCTTGCCTTTGCGATAGCGATCAGCTGTGCGGTCGATGATGTACGGGTCGATGACCGGTGCCGGCTCGCGCCCGCCCAGACGCTCCCGCAGCGAGGGCAGGCCGTGGCGCCGCAACTCGGCGGCGAGCAGGGTCAGATCGAAGGTCGCGTTGTACGCCACGACCGGGACGCCCGCGTCCCAGTACCCCGCCAGGGCCCGGGCCAGCTGATCCGCGACCTCCGCGGCCGGCCGGCCTTCGGACGCCGCGCGCTCATTGCTGATGCCGTGCACCGCGACCGCCTCGGCGGGGATCGGCACGCCCGGATCGGCGAGCCACTCCCTGCGCCCTATCGGCTTCCCACCCCTGACCTCGATCAGCGCGCCGGTCACGATGCGCGCCTCGCGCGGGTCCGTGCCCGTGGTCTCGAGGTCGAAGCCGATCAGCAGCTCCTGGTGCCAGCCCATGCGTGGCGCCTCCTTCGTTGCGGTTCCCCCATGTGGTCACACGATCGCATGCGGCACTGACAACGAGGTCCGCCCGGGGTCCGCTCCGGGGTGCGGGCCCGCGGGGCCCCGGGGATCTCGGCACCCGGAGCGCACGACACCGGCCGGGGATCGCAGCGTCCGGAATTCACGACACCGCCCGGGAATCACAGCACCCGGAGCTCACGACACCGGCCGGGAATCCGCCCACACCGACTCGAACTCTTCCCGGTACGTCTCGAAGAGACCGTGCTCCCCGCCCCGGGCCTCGTCCGCCTTGACCACCCGGGAGCCGCTGCGCAGCACCAGGACGGGCGCCTCCATGCCGCGCGCGCGGCGCAGATAGGACTGGATCACCGCGACCCCGTCCGCCCCGTCCCCGTCGACCATGTACGCGGTGAAGCGGGGGGTCTCGTCGAAGACATGGATCTGGAAGGCGCCGGGATCGCGCAGTCGTGCGCGCACCCGTCGCATATGCAAAATGTTCATCTCGACCGATCGGCTCAACTCACCCCGCTTCAGGCCCAGTTCCCGCTCCCGCCGCTTCACCGCGCTGCTCGCCGGGTTCAGGAAGAGCAGCCGCACCCGGCCGCCCGCTTCCGCGAGCCGCAGCAGCCGGCGCCCCGAGAAGTTCTGCACCAGGAGATTGAGCCCTATGCCGATCGCGTCGAGGCGACGGGCACCGCCGAAGAGATCCTCCGCCGGAAACTGCCGTAGGAGACGGACCCGGTCCGAATGCACGCCCACCACATCCGCATACCGGTCTCCGACGATGTCCTCCACCGCGTCCACAGGGAGCCGGCGTGCGGACGGCACCTCCGCGTCACCGCCCAATATCTCCAGCAACCGCGAGGAAGCCCGCTCGGCCTGCGCGAGCACCGTCTCCGACAGCGCGCGGTTGCGGGAGACCACATTGCGCGTGACCTCCAGCTCGTCCAGGGCGAGCTCCACATCGCGCCGGTCGTCGAAGTACGGCTCGAAGCAGGGCCAGTGCTGCACCATCAGCTCGCGCAGCTGCGGCAGCGTAAGGAAACTCAGCACGTTGTCGTCGGCCGGGTCCAGCAAGTAGCCCTTGCGGCGGCTCACTTCCCGTACGGCGACCGCCCGCTGCACCCACTCCTGCCCGGCGGGACCGGCGGCGGCCACGACCCAGTCGTCACCGTGGACAGGTTCGTAGATGGGGCGCAGAACGGCCGCGACCACGGCGCGCAGCCGCTGCTCGACCAGATTCAGCCAGATATAGGCGCGCCCGGCGCGCTGTGCGCGGGTGCGCACCTCGCGCCAGGCGTCGGCGCCCCAGTTCAGTTCCGGTCCGATCTGGGAGCTCGTGTCCACAGGTCGCGCCAGGGACACCGCTGAGGGCGGGGTGTCCGTGGAGCCTCCCTCATCACGACCCGAGTCGCCTGGGGGCAGCTCAAGACCTCCCGAGCTCACCCGTGCACCGCCTTCCGCTCCCCCTGGGGCCCTGTCGCGTTGACGAAACGGGCCTCCGGGCCGAGCAGCGCCCGGACCCCGTTCAACGATCAAGGAAGGGTACTCCGGGAGCGGCGGGCGGTGCAGCAGGATGGACAGGCTGCTTTTCTCAACTCCCTTGGTCCGGCTGGCCGTTCTGGTCCGCGAGGTCCGCGGGAGTGAGCGGATTCATAGCGGTCACATCACGCGGGGCCAGCGAGAAGCCCTGCCAGTGCACCGGCATCGGCTGCTGGTCCTCGTCCCGCGCCACGTGATGGAAGCCCATGTTGACCCATACGATCGGGTGGGTGAGCGTCTGCCCGTTGACCCACTTGTCGACGCTCTTTCCGCCGCCCGGCCCGCAGTTCGGGATGTTGTCGCTCGCGAACTGTTCGCACTTCTTGTAGTTGGTGAAGAACACGTCGTGCTTGGTGAACGGCCGCCCTGAGTACTTGGCCTGCGCGCCAGGGACGATCTCGTACGAACGGGCATGGCCGTCCTTGTTCTTGCCGGCCGTGCTCACCACCCGCCACCAGCGCATCGTCTTGGCGTCCGCGGCCAGTTCCTTGGTCACGTCGGTGCGCGTGGTCTTGTTGCTCGGGGCGGAGCCGCCGCGCGCGGGCGGGCTGATCTTCGAGTCGTACTGCTCGACCTTCGCCTTCGGTGAGCCGTCCAGGCCGAAGTTGAGCCGCCAGAAGACATTGTGGCTGTGGCTCGTCGCATAGTCCTTGGCGCCCTTGCCGATGGGCCAGCCCCGGCCGTCGCCCGCGTCGTAGTCACCCGCGGAGAGCGAGCCGGTCGCGCCCACGTTGGCCTGGATGGTGCCGTCGTCCTGGAAGCGCCACTCGGTGATGTACTCGTACCAGCCGACCTGGTTCACCGCGTACACGAGCAGGTCCTTGCCCTGGGTCTGGCGGATCTTGACCGAGCCGTTCTCCTGGACCTCGCTCATCCGGTAGGCGTGGCCCCGGGCGCGCGTGGTGACGCAGAGGCCGTTGACATTGGCCTGCTCGGGGTTCCAGGCCTCGGGGACCTTCACCTTCTTGATGGTGCCGCCCGGGCACTCCCCCGGATTCATCGGCATCAGGCCCTGCCCGAAGCCGGCGCCCGTGAGGTCGTCGTACTCCACCGAGCCGTCGTCGTAGGGGACATGGATCTGAGCGAGCTTGGCGGTGGTGAGGACCGGGATCGGGGCCGCCTCGCCCTTGGGCTGGTACGAGATCTTGTCGAGGACAAGGCCCGCCGCGGTCTCGTAGTGCCAGCACATCCGCCAGGTGGTGCCGCCGGACAGGGTCTGCTCGATGCGGTACGCGGCGCTGCAGTCGGCGGCCGGTGCGGGGGCCGCGGGGGCGGCGGCGGTTGCGCCGGCCGCGGGGTTCTCGGGCGCCGCGGCGTTGGCGGGTCCCGCCGCCAGGGCCGTGCCGCCGAGGACGGCGGCGGCGCTCAGGGCGGCGAACCGGCTACGCGCGCGGCGTGCTCTGTTCACGTGCATGGTGAAGTGCTCCCTCGTACAGAAGTGGGGGGTGGCTCCACGGCTCCGGCGCAACAGGCGCTCAAGGAGCCGGAGTTACGGCCACGGCGTCAGGAAAGGCGGCCCACCGAGCGCGAGCTCAGGTCGACGATCAGGTCACGGGCGTCGATCCAGGGCCCGTTGACCACCTTCGGGAAGAGGCGTACGCAGCGGTGCCTGCCGCACTCCCCCAGCGCACCCGGCGCGGGGGCCTCGGCGGCGGAGCGGAAGATCATGCTGTGCACCTGCAGTTGGCCGGCCTCGGTCAGGGCCTTCCCGGTCGCGTCCTTGTAGTCCTTCTTGAGGTCCGCCGAGAGCGGGCTCTTCAGGAGCAGCTCGACCGCCTCGCGGTTCTCCTCGCGGCTCGCCGGCGCCTGGACACCCTTCTGCGTGTCCGTGGCCACGACCTCGCCGGCCGCCAGATCGACGGTCTTGGTGATGAGCGCGTCGGTCTTGTAGTCGTAGTACGTGAGCTCGGCGCGACGCGGCACCGAGGCCCCGGCCGACTCGTCGGGGCTCAACTCGCCGAGATTGGTGGCGAGATGCTCGACGCCGCGGCCCCCCTCGACATCGCGGCCCCCGGTCAGCTGGGCCGCACCCGAGGCGATCTGTTCGGCCCGCCGCAGTTCGCCGTCGGTGAGCGGATCACGCCCGACGCCCTTGTCGCCCTCCTCGGGAGCTTCCTCGACCTGCGCGGGCGGCAGCGCGGCAACTTCCTTCTGCTGTCCCGCTCTTGCGGCTCTGCCCGCCCCCGCCTCCGCGGTCCCCGGCAGCGTGATGCCGACCATCACCGCGGTCCCCGTGACCGCGACGGCCGCACCGGCCACCACCTTGCCAAGGTGGCGGTGCATGAGTGTGCGCACTGTTCCCCCTATGTCCTCAACTGCCTGCCCCTGTCCCCTTTGCGGGTGCAGACATTCCGAGTATGTGTGGTCGGCCTGTAGGACGGGGCGAATCGAGGGGTGGTTGCCTCACTATGGGGGAACTCTTCCCGAAGTCGCCTCAGGCCTCACGGCCGGAAGTGGAAGATTCGACCCATGCAGGTCTGGCCTGGAACGGCGTATCCGCTCGGCGCCACGTACGACGGCGCCGGGACCAATTTCGCGGTCTTCTCGGAGACCGCCGACCGCATCGAGCTCTGTCTGCTGCACGACGACGGCTCGGAGACCGCGGTGGAGCTGCGGGAGACCGATGCCTTTGTGCGGCATGCGTATCTGCCCGGGATCATGCCCGGTCAGCGCTACGGGTTCCGTGCGCATGGCGCGTACGCACCCGAGCAGGGGCAGCGCTGCAACTCGGCGAAGCTGCTGCTCGATCCGTACGCGCGGGCGATCAGCGGCCATATCGAGTGGGGCGAGGCGGTGTACGGCTACCACTTCGACGACCCCGAGCGGCGCAATGATCTGGACTCGGCGCCGCACATGATGAGTTCGGTGGTGGTGAACCCGTACTTCGACTGGGGCGACGACCGGCCGCCGCGTACCGAGTACCACCAGACGGTGATCTACGAGGCCCATGTGAAGGGCCTGACGATGCTGCATCCGGCGGTTCCGGAAGAGGACCGCGGCACGTATGCGGCGCTCACGCATCCGGCGGTGATCGAGCATCTCACCGAACTGGGCGTCACGGCGCTCGAGTTGATGCCGGTGCATCAGTTCGTCAACGACCACCGTCTGGTCGACATGGGCCTGAACAACTACTGGGGCTACAACACGATCGGCTTCTTCGCCCCGCACAACGCGTACGCCTCCTGGGGCGATCGCGGGCAGCAGGTCCTGGAGTTCAAGTCCGCGGTGCGGGCACTGCACGAGGCGGGGATCGAGGTGATCCTCGATGTGGTCTACAACCACACGGCCGAGGGCAATCATCTGGGTCCGACACTCTCGTTCCGTGGCCTGGACAACACCTCGTACTACCGGCTCACCGATGATCCGCAGTACTACATGGACACGACCGGCACCGGAAACTCGCTGCTCATGCGGTCGCCGCACGTCCTGCAGCTGATCATGGACTCGCTGCGGTACTGGGTGACCGAGATGCATGTGGACGGGTTCCGCTTCGATCTCGCGGCGACGCTTGCGCGGCAGTTCCACGAGGTGGACCGGCTTTCGTCGTTCTTCGATCTGGTGCAGCAGGACCCGGTGGTCAGTCAGGTGAAGCTGATCGCCGAGCCCTGGGATGTGGGCGAGGGCGGTTACCAGGTGGGGAACTTCCCGCCGCTGTGGACCGAGTGGAACGGCAAGTACCGCGACACCGTACGGGACTTGTGGCGCGGTGAGCCGCAGACGCTCGCCGAGTTCGCCTCGCGCCTGACGGGTTCCTCGGACCTCTATCAGGACGACGGGCGCCGGCCCCTGGCCTCGATCAACTTCGTGACCTGCCATGACGGTTTCACGCTGCATGATCTGGTCGCGTACAACGAGAAGCACAACGAGGACAACGGCGAGGACAACAACGACGGCGAGAGCCACAACCGCTCCTGGAACTGCGGCGTCGAGGGCGAGACCGACGATCCCGAGGTGCTCGCGCTGCGCGGCCGGCAGCTGCGGAACTTCATCGCCACGCTGCTGCTCTCGCAGGGCGTGCCGATGCTCAGTCACGGCGACGAGTTCGCCCGCACCCAGCACGGCAACAACAACGCGTACTGCCAGGACAGCGAGCTGGCCTGGGTGCAGTGGCCGCAGGACGACGACGATGCCCTGCTGGCGTTCACGCGGGCGGTCGCGCGGCTCAGGCGCGAGCATCCGGTGTTCCGCAGGCGGCGCTTCTTCCACGGCCGCACCGTGGAGGAACCGACCGGCTCGCAGGGCGAGTTGACGGATATCGCCTGGTTCACCCCGGCGGGCGAGGTGATGCGTCAGCGCGACTGGGACCGTTCGCACGCCCGCGCCCTGTCGGTGTTCCTCAACGGCAACGCGATCTCCGAGCCGGGCGCGCGCGGTGAGCGCATCCAGGACGACTCGTTCCTGCTGATGTTCAACGCAGCCCCGGAGCCGGTCGAGTTCGTGGTGCCGCTCAACCACGGACGGCAGTGGCAGGTCGTGCTCGACACATCCACCGAGGACGGGGTGCCGGGCGAGGACGGCCCGAAGGTGCGGGCCGGTGACCGGCTCCTGCTCGCCGACCGCAGTCTCACGGTGCTGCAGCGGCCGGCTTGAGATCCTGCTCCTGTACGTCCGCACCGGAGGGCTCCCGCACCGCGAGGGAGACCAGGAAGGCGCACGCGGCGGCCGCGCTCCCGACGGCGAACGCCACGTGCGCCCCGTACGCCTCGGCGAGCCGTCCCGCGACGGCGAGCGTGACCGCCTGCCCGCCGACGAAGGCGCTGACCGCGAAGGTCATGCCCTCGGAGAGCCGCTCCTTGGGCACGGCGCGCTCGGTCAGTCCGAATCCGGTGATCAGGTTCGGTGCGTAGATCGCGCCGAAGACCGTGACCACGAGGTACAGCGCGGTCATGGACCCGGTCCAGATCAGCGGCAGCGAGAGGACGGCCGCGGCGGCGGTGGCGATGCGCCAGCGCAGCCGCAGTCCGAAGCGGGCGGGCAGCGCGGCCATGGACAGGCCGACCACGGCGCTCATCACGCCCATCGCGGCGTAGACCAGGCCCGCCTGGCCCTCGTGTCCCAACTCCTGGGTGAGCGCGGTGATTCCGGCTCCGCAGGCGCCGAGCAGGATGCCGAGGAAGACGAGGCCGGCGCGGACGACGTGGACCGACGGAGGCATCCGGCGTCGCGGCCGGGCGGCCGTGCTCCGTAGGGCCAAAGGCACCGCGCGAGCCGAGGGATGCAGCGCGAAGGCCGTCCCGCACCCGGCCACCAGGAGCGCCGCCACGGCGAAGGCGTACGCGGGATGGCCGGCGACGGCCGCGATGCCGACGAGCGCGGGGCCGAGCACGAAGGACAGCTCGTCCATCGTGCCCTCCAGCGAGAGCGCCGTGTCGACGAGCCGGTCGTCCGCGCCCCGGCCGCGCGCGAGCGCCACGATGCGGGAGCGGGCAAGGGGTCCGATCCCGGGCTGGGTGGCGCCCGCGAGCACACCGAGCGCGATCAGCGCACCGGTCGGCAGGCCGGACAGCGCGGCCAGCGTGAACACGGCGATCGCGAGGGCGTTGACCAGTGCGAAGAGCAGCACCACGGGCCGCTGTCCGCGCCGGTCGGCGAGCCGCCCGAGGCAGGGGCCCATGGCCACCTGGCCGAGCGCGAGGGCGCAGCCGACGGCGCCGGCGGTGCCGAGCGAGCCGCTGGTCTCGGCGACGAGCAGCACGCTGCCCATCTGGATGGTCGCGGTGGGGAGTCGCCCGAGGAACGAGACGGCCGGGAGCAGCGCTCCGGTCAGCCCGATCACCTGGCGATAAGCACCGAATGTCCCTTCTGAACCCCAACTCCCCTTGGTCATCGTCCGACGCTAGCCACGCCGGCCGAAGCGCGCGCATGAGCCGATGACACAAAAGCCGCGCAGCAGGGTACGTACGTTCGCATGACGACCGTGCCGTTCGCCGCTTCCGCCGGAACCTCGTCCGCCGCTCCTTCCGCCACGTACCGGCTTCAGCTGACCCCCGACTTCCCGTTCGCCGCCGCCGAGGCCGCCGTGCCGTATCTGGCGCGGCTCGGTGTCTCGCATCTGCATCTGTCGCCGGTGCTCGAGGCCGTGCCGGGATCGCTGCACGGCTATGACGTGACGGACCCTTCCCGGGTACGGGAGGAACTGGGCGGCGAGGACGGGCTGCGGGCCTTGTCGGCGACCGCGCGGGCGAAGGGCCTCGGCCTGGTCCTGGACATCGTGCCCAACCACATGGCCGCGTCCGCCCGCCACAATCGCGCGCTGTGGGAGGTCCTCAAGGACGGTCCGCAGTCGCCGTACGCCCGCTGGTTCGACATCGATTGGCAGGCGGGCGGCGGTCAGGTGCTGCTGCCCGTGCTCGGCGGCCGGGTCGGACAGGAGCTCGCGGACTTACGGGTGGACGGTGACGTCCTGCGCTACCACGACCTGGAGTTCCCGCTCAGGGAAGGCACCGAGAACCGGCCGCTGCCCGAGCTGCTCGATGCGCAGTGGTACCGGCTCGCGTGGTGGCGGCTCGCCCGCACGGAGCTCAACTACCGCCGCTTCTTCACGATCTCCGATCTCATCGGGGTGCGGGTCGAGGACCCGGAGGTCTTCGACGCCACCCACGGCAAACTGCTCCAGCTGCTCGCCGAGGGCGTCGCGGAGGGGCTGCGCGTGGACCATCCCGACGGGCTCGCGGACCCCGGGGCGTATCTGCGGCGGCTGCACGAGGCGACGGGCGGACGCTGGACGGTCGTGGAGAAGATCCTCGCGGACGGTGAGCACCTGGAGGCGGGCTGGCCGGTCGCGGGCACGACCGGCTATGACGCGCTGCGGCATGTGGACGGGCTGTTCGTGGACCCCGCGGGTGCCGGTGAACTCCTGGGCCAGTACCGGCGGTTCACCGACGCACCCGCCGACCGCGGCGGGCACTGGGAGGCGACGGTGCGCCGGGCCGCGTACAAGGTGGTCACGCATGAACTGGCCGCCGAGGTCGACCGTCTGGTGCGCGCGGTGCAGCGCTGCGCGACCGCGCCCGGGCAGCGCGACCACGCGCCGTGGGCGCTGCGCACCGCGCTGCGCGAGCTCCTGGTGCGGATGCCGGTCTACCGTCCGTACGGGACCGGTGAGTCGGTACGCAGGGTACTCACCGACGAGGCGGCGGCCGAGGCGCGCACCGCGTTCACCGTGCCCGAGGAGTCCGATGCGGTGGACTGCGTACGGGAGTTACTGCTCGATCCGGCCGGCGACGCCGCGCACACGGAGCTGCGCACACGGTTCGCGCAGACCGCTTCGGCGCTGCGCGCGAAGGCCGTCGAGGACACGGCCTGCTACCGCCACACCCCGCTGCTCTCCGCGGCGGAGGTCGGGGGCGATCCGGGGCGGCCGGCGATCGGTCCTGCCGAGTTCCACGCCTTCTGTACGCGGATGCAGCGCGACTGGCCGACGGGCGGCACCACGCTCTCCACGCACGACACCAAACGCAGCGCCGATGTACGTCTCTTCATCGCCCTGCTGTCCGAATGCCCGGACCGCTGGGCCGAGTTGCTGGCCACCGTCACCGCGATGGCCGACGCGGCGCCCGCGCCCGACGCGCAACTGGCGTGGGCCGCCTGGCAGACGCTCCTCGGGATCGAGTTCCCGCACGCTGAGCGGATGCGGACCGTCCTGCTCAAGCACGCACGGGAGGCGGGTCTCTTCACGTCCTGGACGGAGCCCGATCCGGTGTACGAAGCGGCCGTCGAGGAGTTCATGGACGCCGGGCCGAGCGGGCCCGCGGCATACAGGGTCGCGGAGTTCGCCGGCCCGCTGTCGGACCACGGCTGCACGAACGTGCTCTCCGCGGCCCTGCTCCATCTGACGATGCCCGGGGTGCCGGATCTGTATCAGGGCACGGAGCACCAGTACCTGGCGCTGGTCGACCCGGACAACCGGCGGCCGGTGGCGTTCCAGGAGGCCCGCTTCAAGGGGCTGGCCGAGGAGCGGGAGCGCTGGGACCTCGACCGGAAGAAGCTCTTCCTCACCATGACGGCCCTGCGGCTGAGGCGTGAACTCGCCGACTGTTACGGAGAGTTCGCCGGCTATGTGCCGCTCACCGCCGAAGGCCCGGCGGCCGAGCACTGCGTGGCCTTCGCGCGCACCGGGATCGCCTCGACGGCCATCACGGTCACGACCCGGCTTTCGCTGCGCCTGAAGGAGGCGGGCGGCTGGCGCGACACCACACTGACCCTGCCGCCCGGACGGTACGTGGACGCGCTCGCGTCCGACGAGCGGGTGCACGAAGGGTGCGTACGGGTGGCGGACGTGGCCGGGCCGTGGGGGGTGGCGCTTCTCGTACCCCGCCCGTGACAGATGTGTCGGCGGGCGCCTCTCATCGGGCGTGGACGGCGAGCACCTCGGTCACCGTCCGGACGAACGCACCGAGCACCCCGGCCGGCTCCGACCGTGTGAACACGGTCAGTTCACGCCGCCACGCCGGCTCCACGGACAGGACCGCACAGTCCTCGCCCACCGCTCCCCGTACGACATGGGCGGGCGCCGCCGCGATCCCGACGCCGGCCGCGGCCATCCGCACGGCCGTCGAGGTGTGCTCGGTCCATACGGCGGTACGAGGGGAGAAGCCGGCCTGTCCGCAGGCCCAGTCGAGGAAGCGCCGTCCGTGGACGACCGGTTCCATCGCGCATCGCACCCAGGCGAGTTCGGCCAGTTCACCGAGCTCGACCTGGGTGCGGCCGGCGGATGGGGCCTCCCCTGCTCGAACGAAGTTGAGAGCTTGGGGAAGGTCGTCGAAGGGCACGGCGAGGACGATCTCCTCCTCGCCGACACCCGTGACGGCGCCGGTCCAGTGGGCGGGCCGTGGGCCGATCGCGAGGTCGGCGACGCCCCGTTCGACCTGCTCCTCCAGCTGCTCCGTCGTGCCGTACTCGTGCAGGAGCAGCCGTACGCCGGGGTGGGCGCGGCTCCAGCGGGCGAAGACCTCGGGCAGCAGACCGACCGCGACGGCGTGCAGCGCGGCAATGTGCAGCTCACCGCCCTCAGCACCGGCCGCCGCCCGGGCGGCGCGCTGGGCCTGGGCGGCGCTGCGGACGGCGAGTTCGGCGTGCGGCAGGAACGCCCGGCCCATCGGGGTCAGGCCCACGCCACGCGTCATCCGCTCCAGGAGCGCACCGCCCACCGACTTCTCCAGGGCCTTGATCTGGTGCGAGAGCGCGGGCTGGGTGACGTGCAGGAGCTCGGCGGCGCGGGTGAAGGACGACTCCTCCACCACCGTCAGGAAGTACTCCATCTGCCGAAGACTCATCGCCGACCACCCCCGCGAAGCACCGCCGGCCCTCCCCATAAGCACCGTGCATGGACCCCACAAGAACATTGCCTTGGACGCGGATCAAGCCCCGGCAGCAGGCTACGGATCATGAACACCGCGACGGAATCACCCCAGGGCACGACGGCGGCACCCCAGGAAGCGGACGTCATCGTCATCGGCGGCGGCACCGGCGGCTACTCCACCGCACTGCGCGCCGCGCACCTCGGCCTCAGCGTGATCCTCGCCGAACGCGACAAGGTCGGCGGCACCTGTCTGCACCGCGGCTGCATCCCCAGCAAGGCGATGCTGCACGCCGCCGAGCTCGTCGACGGCATCGCGGAGGCGCGGGAGCGCTGGGGCGTCAAGGCGAGCCTCGAGTCGGTGGACTGGGCGGCGCTCACGGCGACCAGGGACGACATCGTGTCCCGCAACCACAAGGGCGTCGAGGCCCACCTCGGCCATGGAGGGGTCCATGTGGTGCGGGCGAGCGCCGAGTTGACCGGTCCGCGCACCGTGCGCGCCGGCGGCCGGACGTACACCGCGCGCCGCGGCGTCGTCCTGGCGACCGGTTCGCGGCCGCGTACGCTGCCGGGTCTCGAGCCGGACGGGCGGCGCGTGGTGACCAGCGACGACGCGCTGTTCGCGCCCGGGCTGCCGCAGTCGGTGCTGATCCTCGGCGGGGGTGCGATCGGCGTCGAGTACGCCTCGTTCCACCGCTCCATGGGCGCCGAGGTCACCCTGATCGAGGCGGCCGACCGGCTCGTACCGCTGGAAGACGCCGATGTCAGCCGGCACTTGACGCGCGGCCTGAAGAAGCGCGGCATCGATGTGCAGACCGGCGCGCGCCTGGAGGGCGCCACGGTCCTCGACGACGGGGTACGCGCAACCGTCCGCACCGCCCGGGGTGAGCTGCGCACTCTGGAGGCCGAACGGCTCCTGGTAGCCGTGGGCCGGATGCCGGTCACCGACGGGCTGAACCTGGCGGCCGCCGGCCTGGTCACCGACGAGCGCGGCTTCGTCGCGCCCGCCGACTGGGACCGGCTCGAGACGTCCGTTCCCGGCATCCATGTCGTCGGCGATCTGCTGCCGCCGCCTTCGCTCGGCCTCGCGCACGCCTCGTTCGCCGAGGGGCTCCTGGTCGCCGAGACACTGGCCGGTCTGCCGTCCCGGCCCGTCGACTACGCCGCCGTCCCCCAGGTCACGTACTCCGCACCGCAGACCGCCTCGGTCGGGCTCGGTGAGGCCGAGGCGCGGGCGCGCGGGCACGAAGTCGAGGTGAACACCCTGCCGTTGACGGCCGTGGCCAAGGGCATGGTGCACGGGCAGGGCGGCATGGTGAAGGTCGTGGCCGTCCAGGGCGGCGGGCAGGTGCTCGGTGTCCACCTGGTCGGACCGCATGTCTCGGAGATGATCGCGGAGAGCCAGCTGATCGTCGGCTGGGACGCCGAACCCGCCGATGTGGCCCGGCACATCCACGCCCATCCGACCCTCTCCGAAGCGGTCGGCGAAGTCTTCCTCACCCTTGCCGGACGCGGTCTGCATCAGCAGTAGGCAGGCGGTGCCCCGGACGGTTCTCGGCCACCTTGACAGCAGGGTCGGCACATGGGGTACTGCGGGTGCGTGCGCCGGGCGGACCAGGGCCCGTCCGGCGGATCGGGCCTGGTGCACGGTGGCCTGACAGCAGGCCTGCTCCGCCGGACAGGCCCACAACGGGGGTGAGTCACCTGACGGAACAGCACTACCCCAGCGTCAATGAACTCGTCCTGTCCGCCCGGGTGTTGGTGGCCGAGCAGCCCTGGCTGTGCCGACTGCGCCGCGTCGGCACCTCGCGGGCCGGACGCCCGCTGCACCTGCTCTCGGTGGGCCACGCGACCCGTACCGTGCTCGTGGTGGCGGGCGCGCACTCCAACGAACCGGTCGGCGGTCCCACGGCGCTGCACTTGGCGCGTCAGGTCGCCGCGGACCCCAGGTTGCGCACCCACACCTCCTGGCACTTCCTGCTCTGCGCCGACCCGGACGGGGCGAGTCTGCACCGTTCCCTCACACCGGCCTCGCTGCTCGACTACCACCGGCACTTCTTCCGGCCGGCCGGGCCCGAGCAGCCCGAGTGGGCGCCGTCGGTGCTCCCGCCGGACCGGCTGCCGCCCGAGGCGCGCACCTTGCTGCGGCTGATCGACGAGCTGCAGCCGTATCTGCAGGTGTCGCTGCACGGCACCGATCTGGGCGGCACCTGGGTGCAGTTGACCCGGGAGATACCGGGTCTCGCCGAGCCGTTCGCGAAGTCCGCCGCGCAGCTGCACATCCCGATCGAGACCGGGACCTCGGACGCGGCGGGCTGGCCGGTCACCGGCCCCGGGGTGCATGTGATGCCCCAGCCCGGGTCCGACGTGCCCTTCCCCAGCCTGCCGGAGGACGTGACCCGCTCCACCTGGTACCACGCCCACCGCTACGGCGGGCTCACCGCGATCGTCGAAGTGCCCATGTGGGCCAGCGATCTCGTCGACGACACGCATGCCCACCCCGATCCGGGGGCGGCCCTGCAGCATGTGTCGCGGCGGCTGCGGGCCCAGGCCGCCCAGGTGGAACAGGTGCTGTCCCGGGCCAGGACGGCCGAGCGGTACGCGGCCGCCCACACCGATGCCGGCGGTCCGCTGGAGCCGCCCCACCCGCTGGCGCCGCTGCTGCGCGCCACCCGCTGGGCGCTCGACCTGGTGCCGGGCCTGGCCGACGACTGGCTGCTTCCGCCGCCCGCAGACGCCACCATGACGTATGTCTCCAGCATCGACGCCTTCGGCCGGCGCCTTCCGCTGCGGGCCGCCGCGATGCTCCTGAGGGTCCTGAAGGCGGCCGGCGATCCCACGGCGCCGGAGCTCGACCACCTGGTGACGCGCTGGTGCGAGGAGTTCGCGACGGCGTTCCGCGCACGGTGGGTGCCGCTCGAGCACCAGGTCGAGCACCAGGCGCGCACCGTACTCACCGCGGCGCAGTACGCGCGGGTGGCCGCGGATGCTGCGTAAGACCTGTGCCGAGGCATACGAAAGCGGGCTGTACGCATCCGTACAGCCCGCTCGGTCGTGTCCGGGAGTTACTCGGCGAGCTGGAAGACCTTGCCGGTCGCCGCGCCCATCACGCAGTCGTTGGAGAAGCTCTTGGCGTAGATACGGCGGGTGCCGTCCCACATGCCGTACGCGACGGCCGTGACCGGCTTGTAGATCATCGGGCAGGCGACGTTCTGCGGCTTGATGCTGCCGATCTCGCCCTTGGCCTTGGTCAGCGCGCGGCAGGCGGCGCCCGCGTTCGGGTGGCCGTTGCCCTTGCCGGGCGGGCAGCGAAGGAGGCGGCCCTGCAGATCGCCGAAGGCGCCGTCGCCCTCCATCACGCCGAGGTACATCCAGTTGCCCGGCAGTGCACGGGCCGTGGCCCGGCGCTCGGTGTCGTGGTCGGCGCCGGTGGCCGCCGAGGCGCCGCCCGCGCCGCCGACGAGGAGTGCGCCCGCGGCCACCGCCGCGAACAGGCCCTTGCTTGCGGTCTTCATGATCGTCATGGGGCATGCATCGGCACACGGGACCCTCGCGATCACCCCCACTCACTCGAACGGGAGCCGCAGAAAGGGTTTGGTGTGCGCCGGTTGGCCCTCTCGCGCCCTACTGCGCCGGTTGGCCTCTCGCGCCCTACTGCGCCGAGAGCCGGAACCGCATCGACCCGAACGCGATGTGATCGCCCTCGCGCACCACCGTCGCGCCCACGACGCGGCGCCCGTTGACGGAGGTCCCGTTGGTCGAGCCGAGGTCGCGCAGGACCCAGATACCGCCCTGGAGGACCAGTTCGGCATGGCTGCGCGAGACCGTCTCGTGGCTGAGCCGCAGCCCGTTGGCGGGATCCCGGCCGATCCGCAGCGGGAAGGGCCCGGGCAGCGGAAGCAGCAGCTTCGGCAGCCGTTCGGCCTCCCATGCGCGGCGCACCCGCACGGTGAACGCGGAGACGGCACCGATCGCGCCCGTCAGGGCGTTGACCATCCGGCCGCCCTCGGCGGTGGGCAGATCGGCGGTGAGCCGGGCCAGTTCATGGGGGCGGCGCGCCACCAGCGCGAGCTCCATCCGGCGCACGAAGGTGTCGTGCGAAAGCCTCCCCTGGGCCACGCCGTCGCGCAGTGCGGCAAGCACCTCGTCACGCTCGGCGTCCGACACCCGTGCGGGATAGGTCGGGAACTCGAAGGAGGACGTCACGTACGTGATTGTCGGCCAGCGCGCCGTGGGTGTCCAGAAAACCGCTGATCCAAGGGCCAGTTCAGCGGGCCTGCCGTGCGCCCTGCCCAAACCCGTGGACAGAGCACGTATGGCGAGCTTAGTCTCGTACCGACGCCACGGATCAAGGAAGGGAGGCGAGTGCGATGACGTACGCGATGTATGCGAGCTCCGCCCGCCGCTCCCGCCGCGACCGCACAGCGTCCCGGTCCTGAAGGACCGCGTCCGGCCGGGAGGGTGAGCGATCAGATCCATCACCTCCGGAAGGAAATCCATGACCGAGCTGGTCATCCGCGCGCTCACCGAGAGCGACGCCGCTTTGTTCGACACCCTTGACGATCCCGGCCTGGTGGGCCGCGCCATCGCGGGCATCGAGTACGCCACGTTCGCCGAGGGCGGCGACTACCGCCCCGACTGGACCTATGTGGCCCTGCGCGACGACCGCGTCGTGGCCCGCGCGGCCTGGTGGGGAGCCGAGGGCAACGGGACACCGGTCCTGCTCAACTGGTTCGACTTCGCCGAAGGCGAGCAGGACGCGGGCACCGAACTGCTGCGCCGTGCGCCCTTCGACGTCGAGTACGAGCTGATGCTCCCGCCCGACTGGCGCGAGCGCCCCGAGACGCTCGCCGCGGGGCAGGCGCGGATCGCGGCGGCCGAGGCCGCCGGCATGAAGATGCTCGTGGAGCGCTACCACTACCGGTGGACCACGGAGTGCGGTCTGCCGCCGCGTCCGGACCGGCTGACGTTCCGCGAGGAGCGCGACGACGCCGTGCTCTTCGGCGTCCTGCGCCGTATCCACTCGGCGACGCTTGACGCCCATGCGCTGCGCTCGGCCGCCGAGCACGATCTCGACAAGGCGGCGCAGGAGGAGGTGGACTACATCCGCTGGTGCCCCGAGGCCTGGCCGCAGCTCGCGTACGACGCCGAGGGCGAGCTGGTCGGGATGCATCTGCCGGTCCGTATCCCGTCCGGTTTCGCGGCCGGGTTCATCGGCGTCCTGCCCGAGCAGCGCGGGCACGGGTACGCCTTCGATCTGCTGGCCGAGTGCACCCACTTCCTGGTCGACAAGGGCGCGACGGTCGTCGTGGGGGCCACCGACGAGGGGAACTTCCCGATGGCCGCTCATTTCGCCAAGGTGGGGTACCCGGTGGTGCAGAAGCGGATCAACCTCGTGTGAGGCCGTGGGGCGGGTCCGGCGCGCGCTTTTGGACGTTGTGTGCCGGACCCGCGAAAACCCCCGGCATCACGATCATTTGTGCAGCACGATGGTCCCGCGCGACATACGAGGCGTACGACGACGAGGGGGAATCGTCCGTGCTGTTCGAGGTGTGGGCACCCGATGCCCAGCAGGTGACACTGCAACTCAAGGGCGTCGAGCGGGCGTTGGACCCGGATCCGACCCGGGCGGGCTGGTGGATCACCGAGTCCGAGGCGTCCGACGGCGACCGCTACGGATTCTCCCTCGACGGCGGGCCGCTACTTCCCGACCCGCGCTCGCGCCGTCTGCCCGACGGTCCGGACGGCCTGAGCGCGGTCGTCGACCCCACCGCGTACACCTGGCGCCATGACTGGCCCGGACTCGCGATGCGCGACGCCGTGCTCTACGAGCTGCACACCGGCACGTACACCCGCGAGGGCACCCTCGACGCGGCGGCCGCCCGGCTCGGCCACCTCAAGCGGCTCGGGATCACGCATGTCCAGCTGATGCCGCTGTGCTCGTTCCCCGGCAGGCACGGCTGGGGTTACGACGGGGTCGCGCCATGGGCGGTGCATGAGCCCTACGGCGGCCCCGAGGCGCTGAAGCGCTTTGTCGACGCGGCGCATGAGCTGGGCCTCGGTGTGGTCCTCGACGTGGTGCACAACCACCTCGGCCCGTCCGGCAACCATCTGCCCGCCTACGGCCCGTACTTCACGGAGACCCACCACACCCCGTGGGGGGCGGCGGTCAACCTGGACGCCCCGGGCTCGGACGAGGTCCGCGCGTACTTCCTTCAGAGCGCGCTCGCCTGGCTGCGCGACTACCGGCTCGACGGTCTGCGCCTGGACGCGGTGCACGCCCTGCACGACTCCCGCGCGCTGCCCTTCCTCGAAGAACTGTCCACGGCGGTCGACGAGTTGGCCGCCGAGCTTGACCGCCCCCTGTTCCTGATCGCCGAGTCCGACCTCTGCGATCCACGCCTGATCACCCCGCGCGGCGAGGGCGGGCTCGGGCTCCACGCGCAGTGGAACGACGACTTCCACCACGCCCTGCACTGCACCCTGACCGGTGAATCCCAGGGCTACTACGCCGACTTCGCCGAAGCTCCGCTCGCCGCGCTCGCCAAGACGCTCACGTCCGGCTTCTTCCACGACGGCACGTACTCCTCCTTCCGCGGCCGCGCCCACGGCCGGCCCCTGGACCGCGCCCGCGTCCCGGCCTTCCGCCTGGTCGGCTACAGCCAGACCCACGACCAGATCGGCAACCGCGCGCTCGGCGACCGGCTCTCGGACATCCTCTCCCCCGGTCTGCTCGCCTGCGCGGCGGCGCTGACGCTGACCGGACCGTTCACGCCGATGCTCTTCATGGGCGAGGAGTGGGCGGCTTCCACGCCCTGGCAGTACTTCACGGACCATACGGACCCGGAGCTCGCCGAGGCCGTACGGACCGGCCGCAGAAGGGAGTTCGCGGCCCACGGCTGGGCGGAGGCGGCCACGCCGCGGCAGCGGCATATCGAGCACGTGCCGGACCCGCAGGACCCGGCGACCCGCGAGCGGTCCTGCCTCGACTGGTCGGAGCCGAGCACGGGGCACCACGCCCGCGTCCTGGCCTGGTACCAGGAGCTGGTGGCGCTGCGTCGTTCGCTGCCCGATCTGGAGGACCCGGATCTGGCGGCGCTGCGGGCGGCGTTCGACGAGCAGGGCCGCTGGCTGGCGCTGCGCCGCGGCGATCTGCGGATCGCGGTCAACTTCGGCAAGGAACCGGCGCGGATCCCGCTCCAGGGCGGCGCCTCACGAGTGCTCGCGGCGTGGGAGCCGGTCGAGGCGCCGGGGGCGGACGGGGTGCTGACGCTTGCGCCGGAATCCTGCGTACTCCTGGCGCCCGCCTAGGAGTTGTGACGCGAAACAGGGACACCACTCCAGCCCTGTGGCACGCTGACAGCCGTGATCATCAGAGTGAGCGAGGCCCGCGTACGTCCCGAGCGCTTCGACGCCTTCCGCGACTGGATCGTCGCCATGGTGCGCGACTGGCCCGACCGCTACCCCGGCATGATCGACCACGAGGTACTCCTCGCACCGCCCACCTCGCTCCTGTACGTGAGCCGTTGGCGCGGTGAGAAGGATCTGGTGGACTACGCCGGGGAGAACTGGCGGGACGAGCCGATCACGCTGCCGGGCGAGGAGGAGTACCTCACCGCACCGCTCGAGGTACGGCACTTCACGGTCGCGCCGCTGACCTGAGCGCCCCGGCTACTCGACGACGGCCAGCTCCCGGTCGGTGGCGTTGAGCCGCCGGCCGCCGTCCTGCGTGACGGTCACGATGTCCTCGATCCGTACGCCGAAGCGGCCCGGCAGATAGATCCCGGGCTCCACCGAGAAGCACATCCCGGGCACGAGCGGCTGCTCCTCGCCCTCGATCATGTACGGCGGCTCATGCGTGGTGACACCGATGCCGTGGCCGGTCCGGTGGATGAAGTACTCGCCGTATCCGGCCTCGTCGATCACGGCCCGCGCCGCCCGGTCCACCTCCTGGCAGGCGATCCCCGGCCGGACCGCCGCGCACCCGGCCTCCTGCGCCTGGCGCACGATGTCGTGCACCTTGCGCTCCTCGTCGGTGGGTTCGCCGACATGGACCGTACGGGAGGTGTCCGAGCCGTAGCCGTGCATCAGACCGCCGAAGTCGAGCACGATCATGTCGCCGTGCTCGATGACGCGTTCGCCGGCTTCGTGGTGCGGGTTGGCGCCGTTCGGCCCCGAGCCGACCACGGTGAAGTCGACCTGCTCGTGCCCGAACTGCCGCAGCAGATCCGCGAGATCACCCGCGACCTCCAGTTCGCGGCGGCCCGCGAACCGTACCTTCTTGATCTCCTCGTACGTGGCGTCGGCGGCGGCGCCCGCGGCAGCGAGCCGCTCCAGTTCGTGGGCGTCCTTGACGCCGCGCAGCATCGGCAGGCACGCGGTCAGCGGGGTGTACGTGGTGCCCGGGAGCTGCCCCTGGATGCCGAGCAGATGCAGCGCCCAGGTGTTGTCGCTGACGCCGAAGCGGCCGTCGACATCGAGCAGCGGGGCGGTCACGGCGTAGGGGTCCTTGCCGTCGGTCCAGTCGCGCAGGGTCAGCGCGGGCGCACCGGCGGCCTTCTCGGCATCGGGCGCTTCGAGGGTCGGGACGACGAGCACGGGCTCCTGGCCGGCCGCGAGCACCAGCATCGTGAGCCGCTCGGTCTCGGCGGGCGGCCGGTACCCGGTGAGCCACACCATGTCGGGCCCGGGCGCGATCAGGACCCCGGCGAGACCCGCATCGGCCGCGGCCTGCGCCGCGCGCTCCATCCGGGCCTGGTAGTCGTCGGCGGTGAACGGCGCGGGGGCGGTGGGCATCGCGGGCTCCTCGGTGGGTGCGGGCTTCGACGGACCCATCCTCCCTCCGGTGATCGAGGGGGCGCGAGCGGGAATCGGCCCGTTCAGCCGTCGAGCGC
Source organism: Streptomyces mesophilus (assembly GCF_011044995.1). GTDB lineage: Bacteria > Actinomycetota > Actinomycetes > Streptomycetales > Streptomycetaceae > Streptomyces > Streptomyces mesophilus. The sequence goes on from NZ_JAAKZW010000007.1 coordinate 90,001, forward strand.
GAGCCGCGCGCCCAGGGCGAGGAGCACGCCGCCGGAGATCTGCTCCAGGCGCCTGCGCACATGGACCCGCGACAGATAGGTCTTCATCCGGCCCACACACCACACGTACACGCCGTAGTAGCCCACCTCGAAGACGGCCCAGATCGCGGCGAGCGCGATCATCGCGGGCAGTTCGGGGGCGCCGGCGGGGACGAACTGCGGCAGGAAGGACATTGCGAAGATCGCGGCCTTGGGGTTGGCGAGGTTGAGCAGGAGACCGCCGCGGTACGAGGACCAGCCGGACCGCTCCGGCGCCTCCCAGCCCTCTGCCTCGCCCTCGTCCTTCTTCCGCTTCCTGGCGGCCCACAGCGTCTGCGCACCGAAGACCACGAGGACCACGGCGCCGACGATGCGCATCACGTCGTACGCGAACTGCGAGGCGGCGAGCAGGGCGGTGAGGCCGAGGGCGGCGACGACGCCCCACACGAACACTCCGGTCTCGTTGCCGAGCACGGTCAGGAAGCCGGAACGCCGGCTGCGCAGAGAGTTCTTGATGATCAGCACGGTGCTCGGGCCGGGGGACGCGGCTATCAGGGTGCAGGCGCCGAGGAAGGCGAGGAGGGTGCTCAGCATGGGGCCATCGTGCCCGGCCCGCGTGACTTGCGGCCACGTCGTTTCCGTACGAAGCGCACGGCGGGCTCTCTTGCGGGCCTTGCGCTCCCCTTCGGGTTAACGGTTAGATCGAGCTCAACCATTAAGCGACTTGGAGGCCTCATGCTCGTCCTCGCCCAGATCAGCGATCTGCACCTCGACGGAACGGACCGTGCCCGCGAGCGCGCCGCGCGCGTGATCGCGCGGCTGCGGGAGGTACCCGTGGACGCCCTCCTGGTGACCGGGGACATCGCGGACCACGGCGCCGCGGCCGAGTACGAGGAGGCCGCGGAGCTTCTCGCGGACCTGCCGTATCCGGTCCTGACCTGCCCCGGCAATCACGATGTCCGCGAGGCCTACCGCAAGGCGCTGCTCGGGCAGGCCGCGTCGGACGCGCCCGTGAACAGCGTCGAGGTCGTGAGCGGGACCGCGGTCCTGATGTGCGACTCGAGCATCCCGGGACAGGACGACGGACGGCTCTCCCCCGGGACGTACGACTGGATCGAGCGCACTCTGGACGGACTGGGCACCGACGTCCCGGCCCTGCTCGCGTTCCACCACCCGCCGATCGCGCTGCACGCCCCGCTGCCCGACTCGTATCCGCTGCACGAGCCCGGGCGCCTCGCGGAGCTGCTCGAACGGCGGCCGCAGATCCGGGCGTTGATCACCGGCCATGCCCACACCCCGGCCGCCACGGTCTTCGCCGGCCGCCCCGTGGCCGTCGGCCCGGGCGTGACCTGGACGCTGCGGCTGCCCTGGGAGGGCGACGCGGTGGCCGACCGCGCCGCCGATCCCGGTTTCGCGCTCCATGTCCTGGACGACGAGGGCCGGTTGACCACGCACTTCCGCAGCGTGCGGGCGCCCGTCGGGTGACGAGGCCCGGACGGCCCGCTGACGTGACCGCCGCCCGAAGCGACCTCGCTTACGTGCCCCTCTGCGAGCCCGCCCCGCTTACGTGACCCTCTGCGAGCCCGCCCCGCTTACGTGACCACTCCCGGGATGACGGCCAGGACCTGACGGTTCCCGTTGTCGTGCCGTACGCCGATGGGCACCTCCTTGCCCGGCCGGGCGGCCGCTACCGCGCGGGCCAGGTCCTGGGCCGAGTCGACCGGCTCGCCCGCGAACGACGTGATCACGTCGCCGCGCACCAGGCCGGCGCTGAAGCCGGGCCCCGGCTGGTGGACGCCCACCAGGCGGGCTCCCTTGCCCGAGGCCGGATCCACCGCCTCCACCCCGATCGTCGCGGGCGCGGGGGCGACCGACTCGCCCCGGCCGCCCTGGGGTTGGGTCTGCGTGGGCGCGCCGGCCTCCTTCCCCGGCGCCCCGGACTTCCCGGGCTGCCCCGGCTTCCCCGGCTTCCCGGCGGACGGGGGCGCCCCCTGTGCCGCCGCCTGTTTCTGCAGATCGGCGAGCTTGCTCATCCCGATCACTGTGGCTCCCACCGTCCCGAGCCCGATCCCCGCGAGCACGAGGACGAGCGCGATCACGGTCGCACCGAGTACGGTTCTGAACCGCCTGGCACGCCGCCGAGCGGCATGCGGACGGTGTCCCGGCGCGGGTGCGCGGCCGGGCATCGGCTTGGGTCGCAACACTGTCTGTTCCATGGCTGGCCTCCGCGGAATGCTCTACCCTGCGGGCCGCCTCGGGACGATTCACGAACGAGTGACGAGCCGTCACAGCGCAGGGGGACACATGACCGAACCGTCCGTCGTCGAACGGCTGTACTTCGGCCACGACGAGGCCGAACAGGACATGGCAAACGGCCTGTTGCGGGCGGGTTTTCTGCAGACCGCCGCGTATGACGCCGCCGTGTCCGGGCGCAAGATGCTGATCATCGGGCGCAAGGGGTCCGGCAAGAGCGCGATCTGTGTACACCTGGGCGCGGAGGGCGGGCACGCCGGAGCCTCCGTCACGATCACGCCGGACGACGCGGCCGGCGACGAGATCCGGCGGTTCGAGCTCCAGGGCCTCACCGGGGACACCGCCAAGTCGTTGATCTGGCGGTATGTGTTCGCGGTGCACGCGGCGCGCCATCTGACCTCGCATGCGCGGGAGGCCCATGGCCGGCGCGAGCCGGATTCGGTCAAGGATTTGCGGAAGTTCCTGCGGGACAACGGTGAGCTGCCGGGCACCCGACTCGCCGACTTCGCGGCACAGGGCCGCGAACGGCTGCAGACCAACGGGCTGCAGCTCGGGGCGTTCGGCTTCCAGATCGGCGTCGATCTCGGGCATACGGCCACCGAAGGCGCCCGCGCCGGGCGCCAGTTGGACGTCCTCGAGGACCATGTGGCGCTCGCCTTCCGCGATCTGGGCTGTGCCGCGGCGCACCCGCCCCTGCTGCTGCTCGTGGACCAGCTGGAGAAGGTCTGGTCGGGGCAGGCCGACGCCAACTCCATGGTCATCGGACTGCTGCTCGCCGCGAAGGACGTCGCGGTGAAGTACCCGGGCGCGGTGCGCTGCCTGGTCTTTCTGCGCTCCGACATCTACGACTCGCTGACCTTCGGCGAGGGCGACAAGTTCCGCAGTTACGAGATGCGGATCGACTGGCCGGTACCCCAGCTGCGCCGGCTCGCGCTGTCCCGCGCCCAGGCAACGGCGGGGCCCGGGCTCGACGAGACCCAGTTGTGGCAGCAGATCTTCCCGCGCCGGGTCGAGGGCGAGGAGACCGCCTCGTATCTCTTCACACGGGCCCTGCCGAGGCCGAGGGACGCCATCCAGTACCTCAATCTGTGCCGGGACCGCGCGGTCCACAACGGACGGACGCAGATCACCGAGGGTGATGTGGTCGAGGCCGGACGGCAGTTCTCGGTCTGGAAGCTGCAGGATCTGGCGCAGGAATACCTTGTCGCCCACCCGTTCCTCGAACCGCTTCTCGGCCTTTTCGCCAACGGCGGGTACGTGGTGACGCGGGCGGCCGTGGCGAGCCTGCTCGCCCAGGCGCGCGGGGATCTGGAACGCCGCTATCCCGCGTACACCGAATCGTTCACGCCGGAGGCGGTGGTCGACATTCTCCATACGGTCGGCTTCCTCGGCGTGCGGCGCGGGGACGAGGTCGTCTACGCGGGCGGGTTCGACCGGCCGTTGCAGGCGGACGAGCGGGAGTTCCGGATCCACCCGTGTTTCCGGGAGGCTCTCAGGGCGCGGGATGCGGTGCCGATCACTCCGTACAACCCCGCGTTGCGGGTCCACGCCCTGGCCGGGGGCCTGACGCCGCCGCGCCGGGACTTCGACCTGCTGCGGGCCGTCGTCAACTCCTGCGATCGCATCCTGCGCCTGATCGCCCGTGCGCACGGACTGCCCGCCGACACCCGGCAGGATCTCGCGCAGCAGGTGCAGCGGCTGCGCATGGAGACGGCCGACGCGCTGGACGACCCGACGGGCCCGGCCGCCGCCCCGCTGCAGGACGCCGAGGGTCATGCCGCGGGAGCGGTCACGCATCTGCGTGCCTGGGCAACAACCCTGCGGGGCAGCGGGCTTGAGGACCACGGCGAGGAGTTGGGTGCACAGGCCGTATCGCGCGAGCTCAACACCCAGGCCACGGGCCTCTTCGCACGCCTGGGCGGCTTCAACGCCGGTACGGGGCAGGGGGGTTCGAGCGCGTAGCGCGGGCCTGGGGCCTGATGCACAGGACGGGGTGGGCTTGGGCCCGATGCACAGGACGAGGTGGGCCTGGGGCCCGATCCACAGGACGGGGCGGGGCCTGGGGCCCGATCCACAGGACGGCCTCAGGCTCCCGGCTCGGCAAGTCCGAGCGCCTGCTCCACCGCCTCGGCGAAGCCTCCCGGGTTGTCGATCATCATGTTGTGCGTGGCGCCCGGTACGTCCACGACCGGTACCCCGGCCGCCGCCATCAGATCCGTCTCCGCGTCGGGCCGGGTCCGCTCCCCCACCACGAAGGCGCGCGGCCGGTCGAGGTCGACGAACAGCGCGCCCCAGCTCGGGTCCGTGCCCTCGACGAGGGCCGTGGCGCTGCGGTGCAGGGCGCGGGGGTCGGCGAGGCGGAGGCGGGCCGCGTAGTCGGGGAGCTTCTCGCCCGCCACCATCCGCGCGAAGCCCTCGGCGACGAAGGTCTCCTCGTCCTGCTCGGCGATGACGCGGCTGACGAAGCCGCCGCCGGGGAAGAGGTTCGGCTCGGCGACCACCAGCTTGGCGATCAAGTCGGGTCGCGTGGCGGCCAGTTCGATGGCGACCGCTCCGCCCATCGAGTGTCCGATCAGTTCCACGTCGCGCAGGCCCGCGTGTGCGATGACGGCGGCGACCGCGTCGGCCTGTTCGCGCATGCGGTAGCCGAAATCCGCGGGACGGTCGCTGTAGCCGTGGCCGAACAGGTCGACGAGGAGGCTCCGGCGGCCCGCGAGGGGCGGGCAGGTGGCGGTCTCGGCGAAGTCGGAGGCGGCGCTGCAGCCGATGCCGTGGATATAGACCCGGGCCGGACCGGCCTCCCCCGCGGACGGGTTCAGCTCGATCCAGCGCATCCACGCCCCGGCATCCCGTACGAACAGCTCCCGCACCCCAGCACCTCCATCGTATACGTCGAACGGCCATGCTAGGCATCCCGCCCCCGCAACACCCCCCAC
>NZ_JAAKZW010000080.1 GCF_011044995.1 Streptomyces mesophilus
CCGCTGACGCTGGTCAGCCTGGCTGTCGGAGCGCTCGCCGCCGTGTTCTTCGTGCTCTGGGAGCTGCGGCGCCGCTCCGTCCTGATCGCCGTCTGCATCGCGCTGATGGCCGTCATCGCCTCGGTCTCCGGCCTGAACGTGGCCCAGCCCGACCTGGCCGTGGAATTCGGTGCCTCGCAGTCGGCGATCCTGTGGATGATCAACCTCTACACGCTCACCCTGGCCGCGCTGCTGCTGCCCCTCGGTGCGCTCGGCGACCGGCTCGGGCGCAAGCGCATGCTGATCGCGGGCCTGGTGCTCTTCGGTCTCGCGAGCGTCGCCGGCGGGCTCGCGCCCTCCACCGAGGTCATGCTCGGTGCCCGCCTGGTCAGCGGAATCGGCGCCGCGATGATCATGCCGATCACGCTCGCCGTCATCACCTCCACCTTCCCGGAGGAGGAACGCGGCCGCGCCATCGGCATCTGGACCGGGGTCGCCGGAGGCGGCGGCATCCTGGGCATGTTCCTGTCGGCCGCCCTGGTCGACGTCGCGAACTGGCGCTTGCTGTTCGTGCTGCCCGTCGTCCTGGTCGCGGTGGCCCTGGCGATGACGCTGCGGTCCGTCCCCGACTCCCGTGAGCACTCCCGTCACGCGTACGACACCACCGGAGCGCTGGCCTCGGTCGCCGCTGTCGTCGGCCTGATCTATTTCCTGCAGGAGGGGGCGGAGCGCGGCTGGAGCGAGCCGCTGACGCTGGTCAGCCTGGCTGTCGGAGCGCTCGCCGCCGTGTTCTTCGTGCTCTGGGAGCTGCGGCGCCGCGAGGGCGCGCTGCTCGACGTACGCCTGTTCCGTGCGCGTGGACTGGCCGGCGGTTCGCTCACGCTGCTCGCCGTCTTCGGCGTGCAGGCCGGGATCTTCGTCGTCCTCTTCCCGTTCCTCCAGGTCGTGCTCGGCTGGTCCGGACTGCTGTCCACCGCGGCCCTGATGCCCATGGCCGTCCTCATGATGATGACGTCCGGGCTCGCCCCGAAGCTCGCCGAACGCGTCGGCCCCAAGGCCACCATGGCCACCGGAATCGCCTTGTCCGGAGCGGGACTCGGCCTCATGGCCGCGCTCGTCTCCGTCGACGGCGGCTATCCGTCGTTGCTGCCCGGCATGCTCGCCATGGGGCTCGGCATGGGTCTGTCCATGACCCCGTCCACCGAGGCCATCACCTCCTCGCTGCCCCAGGAACGCCAGGGCGTGGCCTCCGCGCTCAACGACGTCACCCGCGAGTTCGGCACCGCCCTCGGCATCGCCCTGCTCGGCGCACTCCTCTCCGCCGGCTACCGCGACGCGATCGGGGAACGGCTCGACGGCTTCCCGCCCGAGGCCGCGGGCCCCGCCCGCGAGGGCGTCGCCAACGCCCTCGACGCCGCCCACACCGCCGGCCCCCAGGCGCAGCAACTGGTCCGCATGGCCCGCGAGTCCTTCGTCGACGGCTGGCAACAGGCCATGTGGGCGGGCGTGTTCGTGATGGCCGCGCTATTCGTCTACGTGGCGCTGCGGGGGCCCGAGCGCAAGGCGCGCGGGACCGAGGGCGCGGAGGCGGCCCAGGCGCTGACCGTGTGACCTCGACACCTCAGGGTGGGCCGGTCAGCCACCGGCCCACCCTTGCTCGACAGCGCCGGTGCCGGTGGTCAGCTCGGCCCTGCGGGCGCGTTGTCAGACCCCCCTGCCATGATCCCCGCATGGTGAACGAGACCTTGGCGGGCGAGGCCCGTGAGCGAGATGTGCTCGATGGCGTGCGGCCGGATGCGCTGACGCGCGTACCCGCCGACGCGCCCTGGGCGGCAGCGCTCAGGGAACGTGTCGGGGCCGGGCGGGCGGCCGAACTCGCCGCTCTCGTACGGCACCTCGCCGCTCTGTCGTCCCCGCGGCCCACACAGAAGTGGCGGCGGACTTGTCTCGACCTCGTGGCCGCCGCGAAGGCGGACGAGCTCGTCGCCGCAACGCTCCGGAACCTCGCCGAGGGAGAGGCCCTGTGCACCCGGGACCACGGCGCGCACACGGCCTGGATCGGCGGTGACTACCACTATCACTACGTCGTGCACAGCAACGACACCGATCTCGCCCGGGGCTCCGTCTGGGCGGCAGCCCTGACCGGCGGGCCCGAGGCGGTACGTCACCTCGGTGCGCTCGCCCTGCGGGTGAGCGGCGCCGAGCGCGGTGTCATCGAGGACCTCAAGCTCTCCGGCGCCGCCATCAACGCCCTCGCCGACACCGGCGCCCCCGCCTCCCTCGAAGAGCTCTGGCGGCTCCAGGCGAAGATCAAGCACCGCGCCCTGCGCAAGCAGCTCGACACCGCCCTGACGACCGCCGCGGAGAAGCAGGGCATCACCCCCCAGCAGCTCGTCGAGCGCAGCGTGCCCCGCCATGGGCTGGGCGAGGGCAGCTCGCTGGTAAGGGAGTTGGGCGACCATCGCATACGGATCGAGATCGAGGACGCCACGACCGTACGCCTCACCTTCACCCGCCCCGACGGCACCATCTCCCGCACCGCACCCGCAGCCGTGAAGGACGGATTCCCCGAGGAGCTCAAGGAGCTGAAGGCGTACGCCAAAGAGCTCCGCGGCACCCTCGCGAGCGAACGCGCCCGCGTGGAGGGCCTGTTGTCCAGCGACCGCGTATGGCCGTACGACGAGTGGTGCCGCCACTACCGCGACCACCCGGTCACCGGGGTGCTGGTCCGCGGCCTGATCTGGGAGTTCCGCGACGGGACCGGCGCGTGGCGGGCCGCCGCGCCGGGCGCCGGACCGGAAGACGGCACCGCCGCACACGTCAGGCTCTGGCACCCGATCAGGGCCGAGTCGGACGAAGTCCGCGCGTGGCGCGAGCGGTTGATGACCGACCGGCTGCGCCAGCCCTTCAAGCAGGCCTTCCGTGAGATCTATCTGCTCACCCCGGCCGAGGAGCGGACCCGCCTCTACTCCAACCGCTTCGCCGCGCACATCGTGCATTACCAACAGCTGTACGCCCTGTTCAAGGTGCGCGGCTGGCAGTCCAACTACCTCGGCAGTCACGACGGCGGTTACGACGGCACCGCTCGGGCCGAGTTCGGGGACGGCGCGTGGCGGGCGCTGTTCCACCACGAGCCCGCGTCGGACGACTTCCGCTACTCACCGGACCACGCCGCCACCGACCAGGTCCGCTTCGAGCGCCGCCACGGCCGGCAGTGGCGCGAGGCGCCGCTCGACGAGGTGCCGGCACCGGTGTTCAGCGAGGCCATGCGCGATGTCGACCTCTTCGTCGGCGTGACCTCGATCGCCGCCGACGCCCAGTGGACCGACCGCGGCGAGGACCGGTACACCGACTACTGGCGGACCGCGACCTTCGGCGCCCTCACGGCCACCGCCGAGATCCGTCGCGAGGCCCTGGAGCGGATCGTGCCCCGGCTGACGAAGCTCGCCGACCGCTGCGCCTTCGGCGGCCGCTTCCTGGTCGTCCGCGGCGACTTGGCCACGTACAAGATCCATCTCGGTTCGGCGAACATCCTCATGGAGCCCGATGACGCCTACCTCTGCATCGTCCCGGCGGCGCGCTCGCCGCGAACGGGCGGTCAGGTCTTCCTGCCCTTCGAGGACGAGCGGCTCTCGCTGATTCTCAGCAAGGCGCTGATGCTGGCCGCCGACACGAAGATCACTGACGCGACGATCCGCCGGCAGATCGAGCGGGGTGCCCGATGAGCCCGGAGGCGGAACGACTGCTGCGGGCGCTGACCGATTCCGACGCCCGGCTCGATGTGCGGGAGCCCGTCGAGCTGAGCGAGGTCGGCGATGACGAGCTCGGGACCCTGCATGCGGCGGCGTTCCACGCGGGTCCTGAGCAGGCTCCGTGGGAGGTGGTGCGCGTGCGGGCGTCCGTGATGGCCGCGGCGCGTCAGCGGACTGCGCGGTATGCGCCTCACGCCGTGCGGAGGATCTTCGAGGTGTTCATCGAGGAGTGCCGCGCGGGCCGGCCGGTGGATCTGAGGGAGCTGCTTCCCGTGATCGAAGGGTTCATCGACCCCGTGCCCGACGCGCCCGAACTGGCCCGCTCCCTCGTCGAGTCGGCCTGTGAGCACCAGCCGTTCCGTCAGCCGTTCGCGCTGCTCGCGCTCGCGCGCCTTGCGGGCGAGGAGACGGTGCGGGCGGCCGTCGCGACGGTGGCGCGGAAGAGCGGGCCGATCGTCGCCGACGAGATGGCGGTGCGGGCGGGACTCGATCCGGCCGCGCAGCGACGGCTCGCCGGCATGGACCGGGACCACCGGCTCGTGGAGACGGACGCGCACGTGTGGTTCAGCGCTGCTGCCCATCCCGCGTACGTCGCCTTCGCCCGCCGCGCCTTGGAAGCCGCGGCCGCGCGCGCCGAGGCGATACAGGCCCGGGAGATCCCGTACCAGCCGGAGAAGGCCTTCACGGACCGGGAGGTGACTGTCCTCGGCGATGCGCTGCGAGTCGCCCTGGTGCGGGACGAGGACTGGCTGCCCGAGGTGTGCGCACGGCTGCTGCCCGGCATCGCGCTGGCTCCCGGCACCGCGAAGACGCTGCCCTCGCAGGCCCTGCTCTACGAAATCGCCCGCGCCACCAAGGAGTTCCCCACCCCCGAACTCGTCGCCGCCCTGCGCACCGTACGCCGGACCGTGCGCCACGCCGGCGTGCCCAAGCAGCTCGACAAGATGCTGAAGAAGGCCGACATCGCGCTGGCGGAACGGACCGAGGTGGCCCTGCGTCTGCCGCGTCTCGACTTCGACGACGACGGCGTCGTGCGCAGGTCCGCCGGAGAGTACGAGGGCGTGGTCACCGTGACCGACACCGCCGTGCTGACCTGGGAGAAGGACGGACGCACGGTCAAGAGCGTCCCGGCCGCCGTACGGCGCAACCACGGGGACCTCGTCAAGGAACTGCGCGATCTCGTCAAGCGCGTCAACGCCCAACTAGCCACCCTGCTGAGGGCTTTGGAGGGAAGCTTCGTCGTCGACGACGCGACCCACGCGTACGCCTTGTGGCGCTCCGAGCTGGCCGGGCATCCGCTCGCCCGGACCCTCGTGCGCCGGCTGATCTGGGAGATCGAACTCGGGCCCGACCGCTGGCAGACCGTACTGCCCGAGGCCGACGCCGACCTCCCCGAGGCCCCCGCCGACGCTCGCGTACGCCTGTGGCATCCCCAGCGGGCGGAGCCCGAGGCCGTACGGCGGTGGCGTGAACTGCTCACGGAACGTCAGGTGCGCCAGCCGTTCAAGCAGGCCTTCCGCGAGATCTACCTCCTCACCCCGGCCGAGGAGGAGACCCGCGTCTACTCCAACCGTTTCGCGGCCCATATCGTCCACTACCGCAAGATGTTCGCCCTGTTCCGGGCCCGGGGCTGGCAGAGCAGACTCCTCGGCGGCTGGGACGCCGGTGAGGAGGACTGGGCCGAGCGGCTCGTGGACTCGGGCCGGTGGCGGGTCACGTTCCGCCACCTCTGGACCGACACGGAAGGTGCGCACGAACTCGCCTCGACCGACCAAGTCCGCTTCCAGCGCCGGGAGTCGGGGACCTGGCGTGAGGCGCCGCTCGCCGAGGTGCCACCGCTGGTGTTCAGCGAGGCCATGCGCGATGTGGACCTGTTCGTCGGCGTCTGCTCCATCGCCGCCGACGCCGACTGGACCGACGGCGGGCCCGAGCGCGCCTACTGGGAGCGCGCCGGATTCGCCGAGCTGACCGAGACCGCCGAGGGGCGCAAGGAGGTGCTCGCGCGACTGCTGCCCCGGCTGAAGATCGCCGAGCGCTGCACGCTCGACGGCCGCTTCCTCGTCGTACGCGGCGACTTGACCACGTACCGGATCCATCTCGGCTCGGCGAACATCCTGATGGAGCCGGACGGCGCCTACCTGTGCATCGTGCCGGACCGCCGCCGGGCCACCAAGGGAGGCCAGGTGTTCCTGCCGTTCGAGGACGAACGGCTCGGCCTGATCCTCAGCAAGGCCCTGCTGCTCGCCGCCGATACGGAGATCGCCGACCAGAGCATCCTCCGGCAGATCAAGCGCGGAGCCTGAGTCAGGGCCTGATCCACAGGACAGGCCCTGGCCCAGGGCAGATCCACAAGGCAGGCCCTGGCCCAGGGCGGATCCACAAGGCAGGCCCTGGCCCCGCGTTCAGGAACGGCTCGCGGTCCCGCACTCCCCGCCGCGCCCGGTCCCCTCGAGACCTTCGCTGCGGTCGTACGGGTCGAGTCCCTCGTCCCCGCCGCCGCGTTCGTGGTCCTCGGCGAAGGTGGGGGAGAGGAAGCCGATGACGTCACAACCGCCGTTGGTCGTATGCACCTTGTACGAGGAGAACGAGAAGGTGCCGCGTTCCGTCCGCACCTTCGACGGGTCGTCCCAGCTCAGCACCAGCTCACGGCGCACGATGGTGCGGGTGACCTCGTCGCTGCCGCCTTCGACGCGGGCGAACGGGTAGACGAAGGTGACGTCGGCGGTCACTTCGAGGGCGCCGTACTCGCCCTCCTCGTACGAGAGCCGGCCGCGCGTCTTGACGGCCTCGCCGACGAGCTCGACCTCGTCGGTGCGGTAGCGCGTGAACAGGAGCAGCGGGTCGTTGTCGCGGGTCGGCTCGGTCAACGCGGTGGTCAGCAGCGGCTTGACGTCCGCCTGGCGAGGGTTGACGAGGCCGATCGCCGCGTCCGGACGCTTGCCGCGCAGCACGGCCGGATCGAGATTCGACGCGACGACGAAGTCTCGGGACTTGTCGAGGGCATCCGCGACCGCGGCCTTGTCCATCCAGCCCGTCGCCCGCGCCTCGGGCACATGGATGCCGTCCGCCCCGTCGGCCCACTGGGCGGCCGGGGAGCCCTTGAACGGCTCGTCCCTGGTGGGCTGTTCGGCACCGCCGCCCGCCGGCGCTCCGGACGGACGCGCGGACTCCGCGGCGAGCGGACGGTCGTCCGTGCCGCCGGCGCCGAACCAGCCGGACAAGGCGCCGGGCGTGAGCGCCACGACAAGGCCGGCCACGGCGAGCAGCAGCGCAAGCACCTGCCTGGTCTTGAACCGCCGCTGCCGCGGGGGCTGGTGAGCACGCCACCCCTGCGGGCCGTCGGGGGTGTCGCGCAGTCGCTCCGCGACCATCCGCGCCCGCGCCGAGGGTTCCTCGGGCGCGCCGGGGCTGCCCGCCTCGGCCTCGCGCAGGAAGCGCTCCCACTCCTCGTCCGGTATGGACGACTCGTCCTTGTTCGTGCTCAACTCCCGGCCCCCTTCTCCCTGCGAGCGATGATCCCACAGGGGTTGAAGGGGCACATGGGGCGCGTGCGGTCAGGCTCCCGGATGCACGGTGACGGAGTGGCCGCGGACCTGCGACGCATCGGCACGCTGCCACACACCGCTGACGTGACCGTCTCCTCCCGGCGCGAGCGCACGCACCAGCCGGAGCGTCGCACCGCTCGTCAGCCGGATCCCGGTCCCGCTCTCCGTGTCGGTGACGGCCCCGATCCCGGCCGCCCCGAACGGCGAACCCTCGTACGCGACCCGGACGTCACGGTCCTCCTGATCGCTGACGCTCTGCGCCTGTGCCTTCGCGCGGCCGTCGATCAGCGCCGCCAACTCACCGACCAGGACCGGGTCATGGCCCCCGTCGTAGACCCACCGCTTGCCGAGCACGCCGTGCTCCGTGGTGCCGATGAGGGCCTCGTCGGCGCCCTGCAACGGTGCGCCGCGGTAGGTCATCGGGACGAGATACGAAGCCTCCTCCGCGCCGCTGTGCGACGCACCGCCGTACGGCGCACCGGCATCGCTGACGACCATGAACTCGATCCCGACCCCGCCCTCGGGGTCGTCGAGCCGGAACCCGCCCGCCCAGGAGGGCCGCGGCCCCTCGGGACCATCCCGGTACCACGGCCGCCCGGGCAGCCAGTCCGTGAGGAGCTCCAGGATTGACCGGCGACCCTGCTGGGCACCTTCGTGAGCGATGCACTAAATGCGCGAAAAGCTAGTGATTCTGGCGCCCCGTCAGGAATCGGCGTAAGAGGTACAGAAATGCCGTTGCCGGAGTCCGTCACCTCCCTCACCTCCGTCACCACCCTCCACTCCTTGCTCAAGTTCATCGAGCACCGCATCTGGGTCGCCGTCGGCTGCTGCGCCATGGCCACGGCCTCCACCGTGGCGCTGGTCCGCCGGGCCCGCGCCCAGGCGGGACTGCTGCTGCTCACCGCCTCTGCGCTGATGCTCGCCGCCGTGCTGCTCGACCTCGCCCCTGAGGCCTGGCGCGAGACCGTGCTCCTCGGTGTCCCCGGCTGGCTGCCGCCCACGGTCGCCCTCGCCTCGTACGCCGTGGTCGGCTTGTGCACCCGCGGCCACGGACGCGCCCGCCCCCACCCCGGCCACGCACCGGGACGGCACCGCCGCCTCACCGAGACGGCCGGTGTGGTGTCGGCCGGACTCGGCACCGCGGCCGCGCTCGGCGTGCACCGCGTCATGGAGGGGACGACCCTCGCCCTGATCCTCTCCGTCCCCGTCTTCCTCGCGCTGCTCGTGCTCTCCGTCGGCAACGGTCTGACGCTCGGTGTGATGCTCCAGGACAGCGGCCAGGGTCCGCTTCCCTGGCTGGCCCTCGCGTGCCTTGGCCCAGCCCTCGGCGTACTCCTGAGTGTGCTGCACCCCTTCCCCGCAGTACTGCTGCCGTCGGCGCTCGCCGTGGTGGCGGGGATCATCGTGCGCCACGCGGTCGTCGGCGTGCGCCTAGCGCTGCGCCGCCACGCGAACGGCCGCCCGCCGGACTGGCATCGCGCGACGGCTACGGCGGCGGTCCTCGCGACGGGGGCGCTGCTGCTGGCGGCGCACTGAGGCCTGCACGCTCCGGACCGGTACAGACAGGGAAGTGAGGCATACGTGAACGAGCACGAGGTGGCCGAACGCGCGCTGAGCGAGCACAAGGTGAACGCGCACGAGGTGAACGCGCACGACGTGATCGACCGGCACCCCGAAGTCCCCGGTCAGCAGCGCCCGTTGCTGACCCCCGACGACGTCCACCACAAGTGGTTCACGACCACACGTCTGCGCGAGGGCTACGACCTCGGCGAGGTGGACACCTTCCTCCAGGACGTCGAGTACACCCTCGCCCACCTCCACCGCGACAACGCCGACCTCCGCCGCCGGCACCCCGCCCCCGCGGACACCGGCCACGACGCCGCCCGCATCATCGCGCTGGCCGACCGCACCGCGGGCCAGGCGATCGCCGCCGCCTGCGCCGAGGCCCAGCGCATCATCGACGAGGCCCGCGCGAAGGCCGGCCACCTGGAACAGGAAGCGACGGCCCGAGCGGCCCAGGCCTCCGCACACGCCGAACAGGCGGCCGCCGACCACCTCCACACCCTGGACCGCGAGATCCGCGCGAAACGCTCGGAACTGGAAGCCCTCACCAGCTCCCGCCTCACCCTCGAACGCCAACTGACCGGCCTGCGCACCCTCCTCGCCGACTACCGAAGCCGCGTGACGGTCCACTTCGACGACCACCTCGAGGACCTGGAGCGGCAGACGGAGCAGTACCTTGGGTCGGCTTGGCCGTCCGTGGAGCGGGGTGGGTGAGGCGGCTGGCGGGGCTGGGTCTCAACCTGGCCGCCATGCACCGGATGCTCGACACCGCGGCTCACCACGATTGGACGCCCCGCAGATCCAAGCCCCGATGAATTTCCGGCGCGCAACCGGTCTGTCCCCATGAAGGGCCACCCCAGGCCCACCGGCACCCGGGAGCTGTCATGAGCAAGGTAGTCATGCAAAACGTTGTCTCCGTGGACGGTTTCATCGCCGACAAGAACGACGACCCGGGCCCGCTCTTCGAGTGGTACGCCAACGGCGACGTGGACCTCGGCGGCCCGGGCCTGCGCGTCTCGAAGGTCTCGGCCGCGTATGTGAAGCCCGTGTGGGACGGCATCGGGACCCTGGTGATCGGCCGACATCTGTTCGACCTCACCAACGGCTGGGAGGGCAAGCCCCCGACCGGCCGGCACGTGGTCGTCGTCTCGCACCGGCCGAAGCCCGACGGCTGGCATCCCGAAGCCCCGTACCACTTCGAAGGGGACGTCACCCGGGCGCTCGCCAAGGCGAAGGAACTGGCGGGCGAGGGCAACGTGGGCGTGGCGGCCGGCGACGTGGGCGGGCAGGCCCTCGCGCTCGGCCTCGTGGACGAGATCGCGATGGACGTCGTACCGGTGGTCTTCGGCTCCGGCAAGCGCTACTTCGGCACGGTCGACGCCCAGCACCTCCTCGAGGACCCCCACGTCGTCATCCAGGGCGACCGCGTGCTCCACCTCGCCTACCGCGTACGGCGGCAGACCGCCTGAAACCGTCTGGGTGGACACGCGTAGAGCCCTCTTGCCAACGCCCTGGAACAAGTCCACGATGGTCGCTTCTCGGTGGCCCCGGCCTGCGGACTCGCCCCGGAAAAACGGGGCTTGACGTGGGCTTCGAAACAGGAGCACCAGCATGGACTTCGGACTCGTTCTGCAGACCGACCCGCCGGCCGCGCACGTCGTCAGCCTGATGAAACGGGCCGAACGCAATCGCTTCCGCTACGGATGGACCTTCGACTCGGCCGTGCTCTGGCAGGAGCCCTTCGTCATCTACAGCCAGATCCTGGCCCAGACGCAGCGGCTGACCGTGGGGCCGATGGTCACCAACCCGGGCACCCGCACCTGGGAGGTCACCGCCTCCACGTTCGCGACGCTGAACGACATGTACGGCAACCGCACGGTGTGCGGGATCGGGCGCGGTGACTCGGCGATGCGGGTGGCCGGGCGCAAGCCCAACACCCTGGCGCGGCTCGGCGAGGCGATCGATGCCATCCGTGACCTGGCGGAGGGCCGCGAGGCCCAAGTCGACGGTGCGGCCCTGCGGTTGCCGTGGGTGCGGGACGGGAAGCTGCCGGTGTGGATGGCGGCGTACGGCCCGAAGGCGCTCGCGCTCGCCGGGCAGCGGGCCGACGGTTTCATCCTCCAGCTCGCCGATCCCTTCCTCACGGAGTGGATGGTCCGCGCGGTCCGTGACGCCGCCACGGCCGCGGGCCGCGACCCCGCCGACATCAAGATCTGTGTGGCCGCACCGGCCTACGTGAGCGACGATCTGGCGCACGCCCGCGAGCAGTGCCGCTGGTTCGGAGGCATGGTCGGCAATCACGTCGCCGACCTGGTGGCCCGCTACGGGGAACATTCGGGTCTCGTCCCCGAGGCGCTCACGGCGTACATCAAGCAGCGCGAGGGCTACGACTACAGCCACCACGGCCGCGCCGGGAACCCGTCCACGGACTTCGTCCCCGACGAGATCGTGGACCGCTTCTGTCTGCTCGGGCCGGTCGAGGCGCACCTCGAGAAGCTGCGTGTGCTGCGGGACCTGGGCGTCGACCAGTTCGCCGTGTACGCGATGCACGACGCTCGCGAGCAGGTCATCGACGTCTACGGACAGGAGGTCATCCCCGCGATGGGATGACCGGTGTGCAAGCCGGGCAGGTCAGAGGTCAGAGCAAGCCGGGCAGGTCGGAGCACGCCGAAGCAGGTCGAAGCACGTCAGAGCACGTCAGGGCAATCCTCAACACTCCCCAAGAGGAATGGACCGGGCATGACGTACGCGAACCCCTCACCCCACGTGGGTGAACCAGCCGTCCCCGCAACCCAGTTGGTCACCGCCGACGGCCAGGTCGAGCTGGCCCCCGGCGCCTATCCCACCGACAGCGCGTACGCCAACGACGACCTCAAGCCCGTACCGGTCGCCGAGCGGCACTGGACCACGTACAACTTCGCGGCGCTGTGTGGTGCATGGGAGCAACCACAAACATTGCACTCAGTGGCGCCTGACCTGCATCGACCACGGCTGCCGGGGCCGTGCTCGTATTCCGCCCGGAACTTCAAGGAGCGACGGATGAAGCGCTCGTGAGCGGCTTCCTGCGGCGGTAACACATCCACAACGGCCTCCTGGAGTTCGTGATCCCAGGGGCAACTTAGCGAGCCCCTGCTTCGGCGGGGGCATTGTCGTAGGACGAAACGTGCCTGAAGCCGACTGGAAGGTCAGCTTCCAGAGAACCGTCGATGCCTGGGTCCCGGGCGGCGAGATCATCAAGCTGAACGCACAGAAGGCCTTCGCGGGGCCTGACCCTCAAGACGAGCCCGAAGGGCTCGAGCTTCCAGTACGCGGAGGGCTCCATGACCGTCATGTGGGCCCTGGGGCCCGACATGGACGGCGATGAGCTGCTGGACATGCGCCGGGGGAGGCCAGGTCCGGCAACGGCTGGGCCAAGCCGCCCAAGATTCCCGAGGGTGCGGACTACGAGTTGATCCCGCCGGACGGCGAGTAGCCGTCGCCGGCGCTTGAGGGAGCTAGCGGGTCGGCTTGACCGGCCCGGCAGCCCTCCGCCCGGCTGCTAAGGGAGACTCTTCAGAGTCTCCCTTAGCAGGTGATCGACTTGGAGGAGCCGGTCCTGGGGTCGGTGCCCTCCCCGTCAATCCATACCCGCCAGGTCTGAGTACCGCTGCAAGGGGTCGACACGGCAACGGTGCCGACCTTCTCGTCACTGGCGTCAAAGCCGTCGGTGTTCTTGGTGAACCAAACCCCCAGGACTTTTTGCTGAATCCTGATCTTCATGTAACCGCAGTCGCCGCTCCAGGCACCGTATCCGGTGACACGGGCGCCGCTGGTCTTCAGTACATTGCCGGCCGTAAGGCTGCATGAGGTCGCGGCAGCGGGTGACCCACCCGCGAGGAGAAGCCCTCCAGCCATGGCGCCACCGAGCACAGCGGACGCAGTCTTCTTCTTGTAGTTACGCATGGTGATTCCCCCTACGAGCAGTGTCTGGTTCTGGAACGTGCAGGGATGCGGGTACAACGTCGCAGGCGGACCCTGTACGGACCTTGCATGAACCTTGCGCAGCTGCTCGCCATCGACCTGAGGTGGCTTGAGTTCGATCACCGACTACTTGCTGCTGCGCCGCACCCGGCTCGCGCTGCGGGAGTTGTACGTGAAGGAGGGCCGCTACTGGTACAGCGGCGGGTGGAACTGGCGTGCCGTGCTCGCGTTCACCGTCGGCGCGCTGCTCGCGGTCGGGGGCTCGCACTCGGCGCCGGGCAAAGGGCCGTTTCCCGAGGACGGGCTGATCCCGTTCCTGAAGCCGCTGTCGGATTACGGATGGGCCGTGGGGCTTGCGTCGGCGGCGGTGCTGTATCTGGTGCTGTCCTCACGCCGTGGCGTCGACGATCGCCTCGTCGAGGATCGCCAGGCCCAGTGAGAGCTCCTCCTCCGTCGCGGTCAGCGGCGGCGCGATGCGGAACACGCCGCCCATTCCCGGCAGTTGGACGATGTTCATGTGCAGGCCGAGCTCCAGGCAGCGGCGGGTGACGCGGGCGCCCAGCTCGTCCGAGCTCTCCTTGGTCGCACGGTCCACGACGAATTCGATCCCGGCGAGCAGCCCGCGGCCGCGGATATCGCCCACGACCTCGTGCCGGTCCGCCAGCTCTTCGAGCCCCTTGCGCAGATACGTACCGAGGGACCGCGCCCGTGCGTCGAGACCGTCGCGGGCCAGGACGTCGAGGACGGTGTTGCCGACGGCGGCCGGCAGCGGGTCGGAGACATGCGTGGTGAAGAACAGGAACCCCCGCTCGTACGCCTCCTGTTCGATCTCCGCGCTGGTCACGACGGCCGCGAGCGGCAGTCCCGCGCCGAGGGTCTTGGAGAGCGTGAGGATGTCGGGTACGACGCCGTCGCGCTCGAACGCGTACCAGGAGCCCGTGCGGCACAGGCCCGTCTGGGCCTCGTCGAGGATCAGCAGCATGCCGCGCTCGCGGCACTTGTCCCGCAGGGCGGCGAGGTAGCCCTCGGGCGGTTCGATGATGCCGCCCGAGCTGAGGATCGGCTCGACGATGCAGGCGGCGAGGCTGCCGGTGGACTGCGCGTCGATCATCTCGAAGGCGAAGTCCAACTGGCGCCGCCAGTCGAGGGCGCCGTCGGTGGTGGTGAAGTCGGGGCGGTACGCGTTCGGTACGGGGATCGCGAAGTGGCCCGGCGCGGTGGGTCCGTACCCCTTGCGGCCCGCGCTGTAGGTCGCGGATGCGGCGGCCTGGGTCATGCCGTGCCAGGAGCGCGCGAACGACACGATCTCGTGCTTGCCGGTGACCAGCTTGGCCATCCGGATCGCGGCCTCGTTCGACTCGGCGCCGGTCGTCAGGAGCAGGGTCTTCTCCAGCGGCGCCGGCAGCGTTGCGGCGAGGCGGCGCGCGAGGTCGACGACCGGGCGGCTGAGCATGCCGCTGTAGAGGTGGTCGAGGCTGCCGATCTGGCGGCGGACGGTCTCGACGATCTCCGGGTGGGAGTGGCCGAGGATCGCGCTCATCTGCCCGGAGGTGAAGTCGAGGATCTTCCGGCCGTCCGCGGTGTACACGAAGCTGCCGGCGGCGCGCTCGATGATCTCGCGGGTGAACGCCCCGCCGTAGCGGACGAGATGCCGGTCGGCGTCGGCCCAGAAGCCGGAAGCGGCGGCGGGGGTGGGCGAGTTGTCGCCCGTGGGTGCGTCCGTGTCCTTGCCCGGCGTGGCGCTCGTGCCTTCGCCCGGTATTGCGCTCGTGTCCTTGCCCGTGAATGCGCTCATGCCTTCGACCGTAGGTTCGCCGCGAGCATCGCGTCCATCACACACTTCCGCCCTTCCTGTACGGCAGAACCGCACAACAATGGCGGCATGATGAACCCCTGGAGGCTGCGCCTGCTCAGCCAGCTGGACACGCTCGGGACGGTCCGCGCGGTGGCCCAGGCCGCCCATATGAGCCCGTCGAGCGTGTCCCAGCAGCTGGCCGTCCTCGAGTCGGAGACGCGTACACAGCTCCTGGAACGCACCGGCCGCAGAGTGCGGCTGACCTCCGCCGGGCTGATCCTCGCCCGCAGGGCCCGGGCGCTGCTCGACCACATGGACAGTGTCGAGGCGGAGCTGCGCGGGTTCGGCGAGGAGCCGTCGGGGCTCGTGCGCCTCGGTGCCTTCCAGAGTGCGATCCACAGCATGGCGGTGCCGGCGGTGACCCGGCTCGCACGGGAACACCCGCACCTGGACGTCGAGTTGCTCGAACTGGAACCGCATGCGAGCGTGCCCGCGCTACGCGTGGGCGACGCCGACCTGGTGATCACGACCACGGACTTCGACGAACTGCCGCTCGGCCCCGACCTCGACCTCGTGCCGCTGGCCACGGACCCGGTCCTGGTGGTCCTCCCGGTGGGGCACCCCGCCGCGGCAGGCCGCGGGCCGATCGACCTCGCGGCGCTCGCGGACGAGTCCTGGGCGTTCGACATCCCGCAGTCGTACATGGCGAACCTGACCCTGCGGCTCTGCCGCCAGGCGGGGTTCGAACCCCGGGTGGTGTGCCGCTTCAGCAACTACCTGATGTCGCTGCAGCACGTCGAGGCCGGCCTCTCCATCACCTTGCTGCCCGGCTTGGCGGTGGACCCGCGCTACCAGGTGACGACCCGGCCCCTCGCCACACCGGTGAGCCGCCGCATCACCGCGGCCCTGCGCCGAGGAGTGCCGCCCAGGGCAGCGGTACGGGTAGTCCTGGACGAGCTGCGGCCCGGGCACCTGCCGGGATGAGGGCGCGCGGTGGCAGGGCCGCCTCCGTACGACGTACGGCAGATCAGGCAGGGCCGCCCCCGTACGGCAGATCAGGCCGGGCCGATCCCCGCGGCGGTCAGCCGGTCGAGGACCGATTCCCAGGACGGATCGACCGGGGCGAGCGTCCGGGCGCCCACGCCGATGTCCTGGAAGCCGCTCGACGTGGTCACACACACCACCGGGCCCTCGACCTCGGGCGCCGCGGACCGCAGTCCCGCCAGCCCCGCTGCGGCCGAGAGCTCCGACCACAGGCCCTGTGCGGCCAGTTCCTCCTGAGCCGCGCGGAGTTGTGCGTCGTCCACGAGGAGCGGGCGGCCGCCGCTGCGTTCCAGGGCCAGCACGCCGCGATAGCTGTTCACCGGGCAGTCGATGCCGTACGCGTCCGTCGCGCCGACCGGTACCTGGGCGCCCGGCACCTTCCGCCGGACCGCCGTGGCCAGCGGACCGCCCGCCGCCGGCTCGCAGCTGTACAGCGGCGGGACCCGGTCGGTCAGACCGAGCTGCCGGAGCTCGGCGAAGCCCTTCCCGATGCCGAAGAGCAGCTCGCCGTAGCCGGTCGGCACGAACACGGCGCCCGGGACGCCGACTTCGGCGGCGATCTCGTACGCGACGGTCTTGTAGCCCTCCGGGCCGAAGGAGCTCCCGGTGTGGAAGGGGGTGAGGTTGCTGACCGGGAAGAACCCGAAGTGGTCGACGATGCGCTCGGTCAGCGGCCAGCGGTGCTCGACCGGCACGGGCAGCACGACAGCGCCGTACGCGGTGAGGAACGAGGCGACCGCGGGCGGCAGTTCGGCCGATCCGAGCACCACGCAGCGCAGGCCCGCGCGGGCCGCATAGGCCGCGGCGGACGCGCCGTGGTTGCCGGAGGAGGCCACCACGATCCCGGGTGCGTCCACACCGAGCGCGGCGCTCACGGTGCAGCGGTTCAGGCGGTCCTTGTGGCTCCACGTCGGGTTGCGGGACTCGTCCTTGATGAACACGCCGCCGCCGATGTCGATCAGCGGAGTCCCGCCCTCGCCGAGCGTGGGCGCGAGCAGCGGGGGCAGCAGCGCGCTCCAGCGGTCAAGGCCCGCTCCGGTGCCGAATCCAAAACCGGCTCCGGTACCGGACAAGAAGTCCGCCGGCACGCGCGTGTGGTCGTACTCGACCTCCACCGGGTACGACATGGCGTCCGAGCTGGTGCGCGGGCAGCCCTTGAGCAGCGGGGGCCACAGCGGGTAGCGGATGTCCGGGTCGCCGAGGGAGCGTTGGGCGATGGCCAGGGATGCGGATGCCGGCATGATCGGATCCTAGGCGGTGCGGTCCTGCCCGCCGCTGTCGTGGCTTGCGGCACCGAACCACGGGAGGCAGGCCGCCAGCCCCTCCACCCCGACCGGCACCTGCTGCCGTTCCTGCCACTGCTCGGCAGTCAGGCGCAGGCGGTGCACCAGGGCCGCTGTTCCGCGTACGGAGTGGCGCTCCACGCCGTCGTCGCGGTAGCCGAGTTTGCGGGAGACCGTCAGCGAGGCCGTGTTGTGGTCGAGCGCGCCCGAGACGGCGTGCTGCGCGCCGAGACCCGCGAAGGCCAGGTGGAGGACGGCTGCGCGCATCTCCGTTCCCAGGCCCCGGCCTTGGTGGGCCCTGCCCAGCCAGGATCCGGTACTCACCTCGCGGCACACCGCGAAGTCCCGGGCGCTGATGCCCTGCGTACCGACGACGATGCCGTCGTGCAGCACCACCAGGTTCAACACCCATTGTTCCGGCTGCCATTCGCCCCAGCAGCGCCAGTGGTACTGCAGCACATTGCGGCCGCGCTGCGCGGGCTCGGCATCGGTCCAGGGCACGGTGAAGGGCTGCACCGCCGGGTCGTGCACCCCGTCGGCGGCCAGTGAGCCGAGCGCGGCGAGCTGGTCGAGGTCCGGCAGCCGCAGCTCGAGCCGCGGCGTGGTCAGGCGCAGGCCGGAGAGGGGCCAGTGGGTCGGCAGGGGCAGCGAGGTCATGCCCGGATTCTTGTCGCCCGCGGGCCGCCGGGCCATCGGATTTCCGTGTGCGGCGGTGGGTCGGCGCGACCGGCGGGCGCCGTCGCGCTGATAGACACGTCCCATGGGTGCGATGACGGTCTGGATGGACAGCTGGCAGATGGAATGCTGCGGTACGCCCTTCTCCCTCGGGGAACGGGTCGACTGGGCGGTGCGCGAGCCGGACCGCAACTGGCTTGCCGGTGTGCTCGGTTCGCAGGCCGCCGCGCAGGTGGACGCCGCGGAGGGGCACCACGGCGACGTGGACCCGGAGACGACGCACCGGGCGACCGGAACGGTGACCGGAATCCAGTACGTGCACTGCCGCTACGCCACCGCCTCCGACCGTACGCGGCATCCGGTGCCGGGGAGCGGGACGCTCACCGCGGTGCACGAGGCGGAGCAGTGGGTGCGCGACAGCGGGGAGTCCGAGTTCGTGGGGTATCTGGTGCAGGTCGACCAAGACTGACCGCCCGCAACACGAAGCGGCGAGAGACCCGCCTCAGCGGGCAGCGAGGCGGTTCAGAAAAGCCACGGTGTGGGCCAGTGACTCCCGTTCCTCCGGCGAGAGTTCGCCCTCGATGGCCTGAGCCAGCCAGCCGGCCCTGCGGCCCCGTTCCGCCTCCAGGGCGGCACGTCCCGTAGCGGTGAGCTCGACCAGCGTCTTGCGCTTGTCGGTGGGGTGCGCCCTGCGCGTGATGTGGCCCTGGTCCAGGAGCAGCCCCACGGCGCGCGCCATGGACTGCGGGCGCACGCGCTGGTCGGCGGCCAGATCGCTGGTGGTCATCGCTCCGTCGCGGTCGAGGGCGCCGAGCACGGCCACCTGGCCGACGGGGAGCTGGTCCTCGTGCTTGACGCGCCGCGCGAGCCTGCCCATCACGGTGCGCAGCTCAGCCGCGAGGGCGGCGGATTCCGGGGTGGGCATGCCCCAGCTTAACCCAGCAGCGGAACTGCGCAGCTGAACTGTGCAGCACAGCTGTACAGCGAAACTGCTCAGCAAGACTGCACAGCAATGCTGTACAGTTTTGAGCGTCAGCCCGGCCCCGCGCCACCGTCGTCGCAACGAAGCAGGTCGAGGCAACCGACAACGGGAAGGGCCATCCGCGCCATGAACTCCATGCCGTCCATAGCCGTCCGCACCACCATCGCCGCCGTCACCGCCCGCCAGATCCTCGACAGCCGCGGCAATCCCACCGTCGAAGTGGACGTCGCCCTTCAGGACGGCTCCCTGGGCCGCGCCGCGGTCCCCTCCGGAGCGTCCACCGGCGCACGCGAAGCCGTGGAACTGCGCGACGGCGACCCGCTGCGCTGGCACGGAAAGGGAGTCGCCCAAGCCGTGGCCCACGTCAACGGCGAGATCGCGGACGCCGTGCGCGGCCGCGCCGCCGAGGACCAGTCCGGCCTCGACGCGGCCCTTGTCGCCCTCGACGGCACCACGGACAAGTCCCGGCTCGGCGCCAACTCCCTGCTCGGCGTCTCCCTCGCCACCGCCAAGGCCGCGGCGGCGGCCCACCGGCTGCCGCTCTACCGCTACCTCGGCGGGGCCGACGCCCACCTGCTCCCGCTGCCGATGATGAACATCGTCAACGGCGGGGCACATGCCGACAATCCGCTGGACTTCCAGGAGTTCATGATCGCCCCGATGGGTGCGGAGACCTTCGCCGACGCCGTACGGATCGGCTCGGAGGTCTTCCACACCCTGCGCCGCGACCTGCTCGCGGCCGGCCACGCCACGGGGGTGGGCGACGAGGGCGGATTCGCTCCGTCCCTGCGTACGGCCGAGGAAGCGCTCGACTTCGTGGTCCGCGCGATCGAGCGGGCGGGCTACCGGCCGGGCGCGGACATCGGTCTGGTGATGGACCCGGCGTCCTCGGAGTTCTTCAAGGACGGGATGTACGACTACGTCGGCGAGGGCGTACGGCGCTCACCCGCCGAACATGCCGCCTACCTGGCGAAGTTGATCGACACGTACCCCGTCGTCTCCATCGAGGACCCGATGGCCGAGGACGATCTCGACGGCTGGCGGGAGCTGACGGCGCAGGTGGGCGAGCGCTGCCAACTCACCGGTGACGATGTGTTCTGTACGAACGAGGCGCTGCTGCGGGACGGCATCCGCACCGGCGTGGGCAACTCGATCCTGGTGAAGGTCAACCAGATCGGCACGCTCTCCGAGGCCCTGGCCACGGTCCGTACCGCGCACCGCGCCGGCTACACGGTCGTCATGTCGCACCGCTCCGGCGAGACGGAGGACACCACCATCGCGGACCTGGCGGTGGCGACGGGCTGCGGCCAGATCAAGACCGGCTCGCTGTCCCGCTCGGACCGTACGGCGAAGTACAACCAGCTCATCCGGATCGAGGAGGAGTTGGGGGACTCGGCGCGCTACGCGGGCGCGGAGGCGCTCAGCCGCAAGGCGTAGGTGTACGAAGGCCGGCGCGCACCGCCCCCACAGCGATGCGCGCCGGTGTTCCGGGAAACCCCCTGGAAATGCCCGTCACTTCAGCCCCGTATGCGCCAGCCCTTCCACGAACTGCCGCTGCGCGAAGACGAACACCGCGAGCACCGGGAAGGCGGTGAGCGAAGCCGCCGCCAGCTGCACGTTCCACATCGGGCCGCCGTACGCGTCCACGTACTGCGTCAGCGCCTGCGGGAGCGTGAACATCTCCGGAGTCGTCAGATAGACGATCGGTTCGAGATACAGATTCCAGCTGTGCAGGAAGGTGAAGATCGCCACCGCGGCCAGCGCGGGCCGGGCCAGCGGCATCGCGATCCGCCAGTAGATGGCGAACCGGCCGAGACCGTCCATCCGCGCGGCCTCCTCCAGCTCACCCGGCAGCGCGAGGAAGAACTGCCGCATGATGAAGGTCGCGAGCACGCTGGGCGCGCCGAGGATCGGCACCAGGACCAGCGGCCAATGGGTGTCGATCATGCCCCAGTCGTTGAACATCTGGAACAGCGGGACGATCGTGACCTCGCTGGGGATCAGCAGACCGGTCAGGACGACCAGGAAGAGGACGTTCTGACCGCGGAAGCGGATCCGCGCGAAGGCATAGCCCGCCATCGACGACACGACCAGCGTGCCGAGCGTCACCGCCACCGCGATGTACATGCTGTTGAAGTACTGCTGCCCGAACGGCTGCAGCTCGAAGACCTTCTCGTACGCGGAGGCCGTGGGGTTGCCCGGCAGCAGCGACGGCGGGAAGGCGAAGACCTCGCTCACCGGCTTCAGCGAGGAGCTGGCCATCCACCAGGTCGGGAAGACGAACGGGACGCAGAGGACAAGCAGCACCCCGTAGAGCACGAGCTTGGCGCGGGGCGAGAGCTTACGACTCATGGAAGACCCACTTCTTGCGCATCTGCCACTGGATCACGGTCAGCACGAGCACGATCACGAACAGCAGGACCGAGAGCGTGGCGCCGTATCCGAAGTGATGGAACTTGAAGGCCTGTTGGTACAGGTAGTAGACGAGGACGGTCGTCGAGCTGTTGGGTCCGCCCTGCGTGAGCACCGCGATCTGGGCGAACACCTGGAGCGAGCCGACCACCGTGATGATCGAGGTGAGCAGCACCGTCGGGCTGATCATCGGCATCGTGATCTTCCAGAACTGCCGCCAGCGCCCGGCGCCGTCCATCGTCGCCGCCTCGTACAGCTCACGCGGTACGCCCTGCAGCGCGGCCAGGAAGAGCACCATGTTCAGGCCGACGTTCTTGAAGACCTGCACGACGATCACCGAGGCCATCGAAGTGCCTTCGCTGCGCAGCCAGTTGGGCCCTTCGATGCCGAAGACGTCGAGGCCCGCGTTGATGCCGCCGTTCTTCTGCAGCAGGAAGCCCCACACGATCGTCCACGCGACGAGCGAGACGACCACCGGGGAGAAGAACAGGGTGCGGAAGACCACGCTGCCGCGCAGTTTCTGGTTGAGCAGCACCGCGAGCGCCAGGGCCAGCGTCAGGTTGAGGACGACGAGCCCGACGGAGAAGAGCGCGGTGGACTTCAGGACACCGGGCAGCTTCGGGTCGTCGAGCAGCTTCTGGTAGTTGTCGCCCCCCACCGAGTGGAAGGTGCCGGCAAGGACGTTCCACTCGTGGAAGCTGTACCAGACGACCAGGCCGAGCGGGATGAGCACGAACAGCACGGAGCCGATCAGCTGCGGTGCGATGAAGAGGTAGCCGGCGAGCTGATCCCGGCGCCGGGCGGTCCAGAACGGCCGCTCGGTCCGGGGCCGGCCGCCCTCCCCGCCGCCGGACCTGCCGGCGGCGGAGGTGCGGGGTCGTTCAAGGGTCTTCATGGGCAGGTCACTGCTCCAGCAGAGGCTTGATCGCGGTGCAGACGCCCGACAGCACCTTCTGCACGTCCGCGTCCTTCTTCCACAGCGGGTCCAGAGAGCCGCGCACCGCGTCGCCGATTTCCGCCTGTCCGCTGTGGACCGGCTTGACCTTGCCCTTCTCGATCCCGTCGATCACCACGTCCGACAGCTGCTTCTCGCTGAGCTTCGGGTTGGACTTGGCGAGGGTGGCGGCGTCCAGTTGCGAGCTGCGGGCCTGCGGGAAGTACGCGCCGAGCTTGGCCGAGTTCTCCTTGTTGGTCATGAAGGCCAGGAAGCCGTCGGCCTCCTTCGCGTGCTTGCTCTGCGCGAGGCGTGCGATACCGGCCTGTCCGATGACGTCGTACTCGCCCTTGGGGCCTTCGGGCAGCGGGACGAAGTCCCACTTGAACTTGTCCTCGAGGAGCGAGGCGCGGCTCATCTGTGTGACGGTCATCGCGGACTCCCCGGCGAAGAAGTCGGCGGAGGTGCCGGGGGCCAGCATCGACTCGTCCTCGAAGATCGCCTTGTGCAGTGAGGTCATCGCCTCGACCATCTCGGGCTTGTCGAAGCCGCAGGTCTTTCCGTCCTCGGACCAGGCCTCGGCACCCCAGCCGCCCCAGTACTGGGCGAGGTTGTCCCATGTCTTGTAGTCGAAGTCGCGGATGACCATGCCGGTCTTGCCGGTCTTGTCGTGCACCGCGCCGCCGAGCTTGGAGACCTCGTCCCAGTTCCACTTGCCCTGCGCGATGAGCTCGGCCGGCGTGGGCTGCCCGGCCTCCTTCAGCATGTCGTTGTTGACGAACACACCGAACGGCGAGGTGGAGAAGGGGTAGGCGTACAGCTTGCCGTCCTGCTCCCAGATCTTCTTGGCGGACGGCAGGACGTCCTTCTCGTCGTCGACCTTCACTTCGGCGAGCGCGCCCGAGGAGACGAAGTCGGCCGACGAGTTCTCGAAGATCCACGCCAGGTCGGGGGACTTGCCGCCGGCTATCTGCGTGGTGAGGGTCGTCGTGTAGTTCTCCAGCGGCAGCACGTCGAACTTGATGGACTTCACGTCCGGGTTCGCCTTGCGGTACTCGTCGGCGATCCCGTTGAGCAGCTTCATGTGCTCGGGGCTGCCGGACCAGACGGTCATCCGCAGATTCACGGGACCGTCCGACGCGGTGTCGGATCCACCGCCGCACGCCGTGAGCGCCAGGACCGAACTGGCGGCGAGTGCGACGAGCGAGATGCGGGTCTGCTTACGCATGAGGAGTGCTCCTGATCAGTAGCCGCTGATGTCGGGCCAGCGCAGCTCCACGCCATGTGAAGTGAGCAGACGCTGGAAGGTCTCGAGCCGTTCGGGGGTGTTGCGCACGGCACGCGGGCTGAGCCCGTGCTCGACGCAGTGGGCCGCGAGCAGACCTGCGGCCTCGCCGATGTTCCACTCGACGGGGTGCAGCCGGTAGCAGCCGTTGGTGATGTGCGTGGTGCCGAGGTTCTTGGACGCCGGCAGGAGGTTCTCCATGCGCTGCGGGATCAGCGCGCCGAGCGGGATCTCGAACGGGCTGGACGGCACGTCGATGTAGTTGTCGCCGCCGGTCGACGGGTGCAGATCGATGCGGTACATCCCGATGCCGACGGAGTCGCCGTAGTTCACGGCACCCTTTCCGCCGCGTACGTCGAGCGAGAGATCCTGCTCGACGACCGTGTACTCGGCCTGGATACGGCGCGATTCGCGGTGGTACGGGGCCTGCGCGAGACCGTCCGTGGAACCGGTGACGTCACCGCGCAGCCGCAGGCCCGGGAAGCCGGTGCCGCCGTCGGCGCGCGGGGCCTCGGTCTGCATCCAGTACAGCATCGAGAACGAGAGCTCCTTGGCCCGCGCCAAGTGCTGTGCGGCGTCCGGCACATCGATGGCCGGACCCTCCAGATAGTCGATCATCGGCCAGTTGACGAGCGTGATGTCACTCGCGTACGCGCCCGGCGTGAACATCTCGCGGGCCGCGATCCGCCGGAACGTCCACAGGTTCATATCGCCGCCGCTGACCCGCTGGTCGGCGATCACGGACAGCGGATCGTCCCCGGGGTTCGGGGTGAAGCCGCGCTCGACGACGTTCAGGGTGCGCGGGTGCGGCGCCCGGAAGGAGAGCAGCGGCGCGCCCCAGAACGAGGGTTCGTACGCGCGCCAGAAGTCGTACGCGGCGGGCTTGTCGATCGTGTGGTCGCCGTCGATGTGGTCGAGCGCGAAGCAGTACGACACGGCCTGCATGTTCAGGGGCTGTGCCTCGTCCGGTGCGCTGGGCTCCCCGGTGTCGGACTGCGCCTCGAACCCGGTGACGTACTCCGTGCCGGTGAGCGGAAGCAGTTCGCCGGTCTCGGTGGCGTCCAGGACATAGGACCCGGTGAGGGTGAGCCGCTCTCCGGTGTCGCGGTGCTCGACGGTGACCGAGGTGACCCGGTCGCCGTCCGTCTCGGCGGCGACCGGACGGTACGGCTGCAGGACGGTCAGCCGGCCCGAGCCGCGGTACGGCGCGAGCATCGCGTCGATCACGGCGACCGAGACGCGCGGCTCGTGGCACAGCCGACTGACGTGGCCCGCACCGGGGTTGAGGTCCCGGCGGGCCCGGGCCGCCTCGGTGAGCGGGTAGTGGCGCCGGTAGTAGTCGCGCACGCCTTCCCGCAGGGCGCGATACGAGGCGGTCGCGCCGAACTGCTCGATCCAGGTGTGCTCGTCCGGAGGCACGGCCTGGCTGGTGAGCTGCCCGCCGAGCCAGTCGTACTCCTCGGTGAGCAGCACGCTCCGGCCGGCCCGCAGCGCGCCGAGCGCCGCCGCGACACCGCCGGTACCGCCGCCTATGACGAGGACGTCCGCTTGCATGGGTCTCCTTTGTGCGGAAGGAACTTGTGCGTGTTCGGTGCGGTTCTTACGTGCCGGTGCCGGTGCCGGTGCCGGTGCCGGTGCTGGTGCTGGTGCTGGTGTCAGTGGCGCGGCGGCGGCGCGAGCGTCTCGCCCTCGACCGGCCGGCAGGCGAGCAGCCGCTGGGTGACCGTCGCCTGGCCGTGCAGCATCTCCGTCAGGAGATCGACGGCCTGGCGGCCCATCTCCTGGCGGGGGATGGTGAAGCCCGTGTAGTCGAGCGGGGCGTCGACCGGGGTGGTGGGATCGCCGAGCGCGATCACCGAGAGGTCCTCGGGGATCCGCAGACCGCGGCCCCGTGCCGCCTCGGTCAGCTCGACGGCATCGGAGAGGAAGTCGACGAGCACCGCGGTGGCACCCGCCGCGAGAATCCGCTCGAGGCGGTCGACCGGATCGGGCAGCTCGACCCCGACCTGCAGCGTGTCCTCGCCTGCCGCCCTGCGGAACCCCTCCAGGCGGTCCGCCGACGACTCGGCCACCGCGCCGGGACCGACGAACGCGAACCGTTCGTGCCCCAACGCGCGGGCCCGGTCGACCTGTTCGGCCGTCGCGGACACATAGTCGGCGCCGACATACGGCACCGCGAGGCCGTCCGCGTCGTCGCGGCGCCCGACACAGACGAACGGGTAGTCCTCCGTGACCAGACGGCTGAGCTCCGCGGACGGGATCGCCCGGCCGAGCAGGACACAGCCGTCGGCGACCCGCAGGCGGTTGTTCTCGTGGAAGATCCGCCGGATCCCGTCCTGCACCGGAGCGCTGGTGAACAGGAGCAGATCGCAGCCGCTCAGCTCGGCACTCTCCTCGATCCCGCGCAGGAACGGGTAGTAGAAGTCGGCGCTCGTGGAAGGGAAGACGGGTTCGTACGTGAAGACGCCGAGGATCTGGTTGAGCTGCTTGAGCATCCGGCGCGCCAGCGGGTCCGCCGCGTAACCGGTCTCGCGGATCACCCGCAGTACACGCTCCCGGGTTTCGGGCGCGATACGTGCCGCGTCGGGCCGGTTGTTGAGCACCAGCGACACCGTGGTCTGGCTGACACCCGCGAGTCGTGCGATATCGCGCTGGGTGAGCCGGCCGGGAGCCTGAGGCATGGGAAGGAAACCCCTCACGTAGAGTGGCTAATACGTATTGCTTGGAGCAGATGCCGAGGAAGCTAGGTGCGGATCACGCGCCGCGTCAAGGGTGTTGCAGCAGGAGTAATACGGATTAGCGGTCGATCACCGGCGGCTGCGGCGGTGTCACGCAGGGCAAGCACCCAGGCCGCGACGGGATTTCGGCCGCCGCGATGCCCTTCAGTAATACGGATAACGACTGCGCGCCCCTTGACGCCGCCGACCCGCAGCGATGAGCATCCCTGCCCATACGGCCCTGGCGAACAGTCGGCCGGAACAGTTCGTTATGCGCATAACAACGCGATGGGGCGGGGGAGGTGAACCGATGACCGCACGGGTGACTCAGGCCGACGTGGCCCGGTTGGCGGGGGTGAGCCAGGCAACCGTCTCGCTTGTCCTGAATGCCGAGTACGACCGCGTGGGCGAGGCCACCCGCCGCCGTGTCCTCGACGCGATCACCCGTACCGGATACGCCGCGAACCCGCTCGCCCAGCGCCTGGCACGGGGCCGCAACCAGATCGTGGGCGTCTTCACGTACGAGCCCGTCTTCCCCTCCACCAGCGCCGACTTCTACTTCCCGTTCCTGCGCGGAATCGAAGCCGAGGCCGAACGGCGCGCCTGTGACCTGCTGTTGTTTACCAGCGCCCCGGTCGCCGACGGCCGCCGGAGCCTCACCGGACAGGGCCGCGCACGGCTCGCGGTCACCGACGGCTGTGTGCTGCTCGGGCGCGGCGAGGACAAGGCCGAGCTGGCGCGGCTGAGCGAGGACGGCTTCCCGTTCGTGTTCGTCGGCCGCCGTGAGCTGCCCGGCGGGGCGGATCTGGCATTCGTCGGCGCCGACTACATCCGTGCGACGGCCGACGTCGTACGGGTCTTCCTCGACCACGGCCATCGGCGCATCGGCTTCGTCGGCGCCCCAGGCGGCCGCGAGGCACACCAGGACCGGCTCGACGGCTATCGCACCGCGATACGGGACGCGGGGCTGCGTCCCCTGACCATCGACCCCGATGAACTCACCCCGGACGAGATCGCCGACCTTGCCCGCGACAACCGGCTCACCGGCCTGCTCCTCGCCGAGAGCCACCGCGCCGAGGAACTCCGCGCCGCGGCCGGGCGCCGGGGGCTCGACGTTCCGCGCGATCTGTCGCTCGCCGTGCTCGGACAGCCCGAACTGCCCCTGCACAGCGACCTGAGCTGGACCGGATTCCGCATCCCGCGCGAGGAGATGGGCCGACAGGCCCTCGCCCTGCTCGCCGAACTCATCGACGGCCGGATGGCCGAGCGCCATCGGCTCCTGCCGTGCTCCCCGCAGCCGGGGGAGACCGTGGCCGCCGCGCGCTGATCACCCCAGAACCTTCCGCAGAGCCATCCTCCGTGGCGCCACAACTGCCCGCACAGTAGAGGGAGTTCCGCATGCCCCCGGACCACCGCAGCCTGTCCAGACGCGGCTTCGTGGCGCTCGGCGCCGGCGTCGCCGCCGTACCGCTGCTGCCGCAGCCCGCGACCGCGGCGGGAACGCGGTACGACGACCCCGTCGCGTACCGCTCGATCCATACAAGCCGTCCCCCGGACCCGACCGCCGTCATGCTGGGCGGCCCCGGCTTCGAGGTGCACGCGGACGGCGTCGGCGACGACACCGCCGCCGTACAGGCCGCACTCGACGAGGCCTCCCGGCGCGGGCAGGCCAACGGGCTCGGCGACATCCTGCTCGGCGCCCGCGACTTCCCCAAGGGCGACGGCGGCGGAGTCGTCCTGGTCCCCGCGGGCACCTACCGGCTGACCTCGCGGGTGACCGTGCCCGACTCGGTGCGCGTAATCGGATACGGGGTGAAGCGCCCGCTGTTCGTCCTCGGCGCGCACACCCCCGGATACGCCGACGGCACCCCGCGCGAGATGTTCGGCTTCCTGCGCCGGCCGGTCGGCGGACCGGTCTCGTACGCCAACAACGACACCTTCGGCTCGGCCCTGGTCAATCTCGATCTGCGCATCGGGCCCGGCAACCCGGACGCCCTGGCCGTCCGCTTCGGCGGCGCGCAGCTCTGCATCCTCCAGGACCTGGACATCGAGGTCGGCGAGGGCCTCGCGGGCATCGACCACAACGCCAACCTCATCCAGCGCGTACGGGTCTTCGGCGGCGAGGTCGGCTTCCAGGCGTACGCCGCGTCGGCGGGCTGGCAGACCACGCTGCTCGACTGCCGTTTCGAGGGGCAGCGCACGGCCGCGGTCACGATGTTCAACGACGCCAAACTCACCGTCGTACGCGCGGTGATCGCCCGCACCCCGCGCGGCTTCGCGTCCTTCCCGGGCCAGTGGCAGCACCTCTACGTCGAGGACTCGCACTTCGACGCGGTCACCGACGCGGTGGCGGTGCTCAACGACAGCACCTCGCTCCCCGGCGCGGAGAACGACCTGATCCGCCTCGGCAACCAGCTCACCCTCCTCAACTGCACGACCACCGCCACCGAGACCCTCCTCCTGCGCGCGCAGAGCGGCACCCGCACCAGCGGCCCCGGCAGCGGAACCGTCCGCGAACTCACCTACGGCCTGCGCATCGAGAACGCGCTGAGCGCGGACGAGTCGCGGCGCGACGGGGTGTATCTCGCGGATGCGCCAGGTGTGACGGGCGACCGCATCCGCGCGATGCTCCGCACCGATGCCGCACCGCCCCCGTCCGTCGAGGACTGGGTGAGCGTCGCCGAGGTGGCCGAGCGGATGGGCCGCACGATCGGGCAGGGCGCCGACGACCTCGCGGTGTTCCAGGCCGCCGTCGACCGCCACGACACGGTCTTCGTCCCCATCGGCCAGTACCACCTGAGCGGCACCCTCACCCTGCGCGCCCGCTCCCGCCTGATCGGACTGCACCCGCGCCAGACCTGGCTGCGCACGGTGGACGCCCACCCGAACTTCAGCGACCACGACCGCCCGCGCGCCCTGCTCTCCACCCCGTACGGCGGACGCAACCACATCAGCGGCCTCGGACTCGACACGGCCGAGCGGACCCCGGGCGCGGTGAGCCTGCTGTGGCGCTCGGGGCCAGGCTCCCAACTCGCCGACATCACCACCCAGTTCGTGAAGTGGCACCCCGAAGGCGCCGCCGAGACCGGCAACCCCGGCTACACCTACCGCGGCCGCCACAAGCACAGCATCTGGGTGCGCGGCGGAGGCGGCACCTTCGCCAACATCTGGAGCGCCAACGGCTGGTCCGACAACGGCTTCCTGGCGGAGGACACCGCCGTACCCTCCCGCCTGTACGAGCTGTCGATCGAGCACCACGAACTGCGCGAAGTGGTCCTGCGCTCCGTCACGAACTGGGACTTCCTCGGACTTCAGACCGAGGACCACATCCACGGCTGGCGCTCCCGGGCCGTCGAGCTCGACCGCTGCCGCGATCTGCTCTTCGCCAACTCCGTCTTCTTCCGCGTCGCGACGGTCCTCGGCCCGCACCCGTACGCGATGAGCGTCCGCGACAGCCGGCGCATCACCCTGCGCGGCAACCGCGGGTACCGGGACAAGACACCGGAGTTCACCCAGTGGGGCGCGGCGATCACGGATGCGCGCTCCCAACGCCTCGTACCCGAGCCGGAGTTCACGCTCATCGAGATCGAGGGCGGACGATGAACCGCGGGCGGACGACGAGCGGCCTCACCCGCCGGGCCTTCGGCCTGGGCGCCCTCGCGGCCTCCGCGACGCCGGTGCTCGGCGCCGGCCCGGCGCGGGCCTCGGCGTTGTCGGCAGCGTCCCTGATCCCGGCCTCGGGCGCGCACTTCGGCGCATACAACTACATCGGCGACGACACCGGCCTCTCAGGACCAGAGCCGCTCGAATCGAAGATCGGGCACACTCTCGGCATCAACCACTGCTTCCAGATGTACGACGCGTCCCCGCCCCTCGTGCGGATGCGCACCGACATCGCGGCGGGCCGTATCCCGATGCTGTCGTGGGCGGCCGGTGACACCGCGCGCCTGCGGGCGATCCTCGCCGGCACCCACGACACGTGGATCGACGGCCAGGCGCGGGCGCTCGGCGCGCTCGGAGCCCCGCTTCTGCTGCGCTTCACCTGGGAGTTCGACCTCCGGTACACCGACACCGGCCTGTTCAAGGAGGTATGGCAGTACGTGCACGGGCGGTTCGCCGCCCCCGCGCCGCAGGTCGCGTTCGTGTGGTGCCCGACGTGGCGGGCCTATCGCGAGACGGCCAAGGCGGAGCCGTTCTACCCCGGTTCCGCGTACGTGGACTGGATCGGCGCGGACGGGTACGCCCGGCCGCGCCTGGAGGAACCGGCGTACGACTACCGGCCGTTCACCTTGATGTTCGACGCGGCGCACGCGTTCGCCCTCGCGCGCGGAAAGCCGTTCATCGTCGGCGAGACGGGCGTCCACCGGTCGGACACGCACCCGGTGCAGGCGGCGTGGCTGGGCGCGGCGCACTCCGCCGTCAAGGAGTCGTTCCCGGGCCTCAAGGCCCTGGTCTACTTCCACCGCGACGGCACCGACGCGGACGCGCACTGGCGGGTGACGGTGCCGGACAGGGGCGCGGCCCAGCGGGCGTTCGCGGCGATCGCGGCCGATCCGTACTTCAACCCCTAGCGGCGGTCGTTCTCCGGGTACGGCGTCGGGTCGGCGACCCAACCGGCGGTGAGGACGAGCCGGGAGGTGCGGTGCACGGTGAGGAAGCCGAAGGGGCGGTCGAACCGGGCCGTGAGGCGGCGCACCGTGTACCGCGGCTGCGGCGGCGCGGAGCCGGCTGCGGCAAGGACGACCGAAACGGCCGCGGACTCGAAGCCCTTGGCGTCGAACACGGCGAGGGCCGACTGGGCCGCCTGCTGTACCGCCAGGGGGTTCGGTCCGATTCCGGGGAAGTGGCCGCTGGTCCTGTCGGAGGCGGTGACCAGGCCGTACAGCGCGGCCTGTGCCATCAGATCGTGCTGCGCCTCGATACGGAACGGGCTGGTCGTGACATGGAGTTGGGGCCGGTCCGGGCGGAAACTGCGCTCGTCGGTGACCGACACTCCGGGGCCGGGTTCCCCCAGCGGCAGGCGGTCCCCGGTGACCGCGTCGCGGTGCAGCGCGTCGATGCCCTGCGACAGGACCTCGGCCGGCGTCCACTCCTCGGGCCCGAGCAGCAGATGCACATCGACCCCGGTGCTGCCGAGGACCTTGAGAACGGTGAGCGGTCCGGACGGGGTCTCGGCGACGGCCAGGCGGTCGAGCAGGGAAGAAGTGCGGTGCAGACCGAGCAGCGGTCGGTCACGCCAGGGCCCTTCCTGCGGCCACAGAAGCGTCTCGGTGAACGGGCGCAACCATCGCGTACGGACCAACTGGGCGCCCGCGAGCACGAGTTGGGTCGTGTCGTCCACCTGTACGGGCATCGAAGGGATCAGGCCGTCGGTGTGCTCGGCCGCCCAGGCGTCGAGCCGCTCCTGGCTGACGTCCGGGTCCTTGTCCAGAACCCCGGTCATCCCGGCGGGCAGCCGCAGCGTCCACTCCGGATGCAGGGGAAGGTCCTCGCCGGTCCAGAACCCCACCGCGGTGCGTGTCCCCCGTATCGAGGCGAAGGCGTCGAGCAGATCGTGCGCCATCCGTATCGCACGGTCCGCCCGTACCCCGACCGCCTCCTCCAGCTCCTGCCGCGCGGGCCCGGCGGCGGGATCCGCGAGCAGCGCGAGCAGCGGCCACAGACTGGGCGCGGAGAACACGGTCGCCTCCGCCCCGGTCAGCCCTTCGGCCCACCGCCGCGTGAGACGGTTCACGGCACGTACGGTCTCGGCCTTCGGCTGCATGGCGGTGATCATAAACCCACAGATCCTTCAGCCCCGCCGGCGTTTGAGGCGATCTTTCAGCCCCTGCGGCGATTGAGCAGATCCGACCGGAGGTCGGATGCGGGGTCCGGGGCGAAGCCCCGGT
>NZ_JAAKZW010000503.1 GCF_011044995.1 Streptomyces mesophilus
CCAGCCACCCGTCGCCCAGCCGGAGGTCTTCACCCCCCTCTCCCCGGCCGACCCCGAGTCCATCGGCGGCTACACGCTCCTGGCCCGCCTCGGCTCGGGCGGCATGGGCACCGTCTATCTCGCGCGGATGCCCGCGGGCCGCACCGTGGCCCTCAAGACGCTGCGGTCGGAGCACGCGCAGGACCCGGTCCTGTTCACGCGGTTCGGAGAGGAGACCCGGGCCGCCCATCGCCTGGGCGGCACGGAGTTCTTCCCCGCGTTCGTGGACGAGGGCGAGGGCTGGTTCGCCACGGCGTACGTCCTCGGTCCTTCACTCGCCGAAGCGGTCACCGCGTACGGCCCCTGGCCCGAGCGCGCCGTACGCGCCCTGGCCGCCCAACTCGCCGACGCCCTGCGGTCGGTGCACGAAGCGGGCTACGTCCACCGCGACCTCAAGCCCTCCAACGTCCTGATCACACCGGCGGGGCCGCGCCTGATCGACCTGGGCGTGGCCCGGACCGCGGGCGCCGCCCAGGGCGCAAG
>NZ_JAAKZW010000081.1 GCF_011044995.1 Streptomyces mesophilus
CCCCGGGAAGGCCCGCGCCCGCACCCGCCCCGCCGCCTCGTCCTGCCAGGCCCACGCGTAGATCCACTCACCCGGCGGCGGTACGTCGAGCGCCTCGACCTCGCCCGGGGACGCGAACTGCCGCAGCGTACGCCCCGGCGCCCACTCCGCACGCGCCGCGATCCACGTGAACTCGCCGTCCTGGCGGGACGCCACCACGCCCGCGGGCGGGAGCAGTTCGGGCAGGTCGAGCAGCCAGGCCGCACCGACGCAGGGGTGGCCCGCGAACGGCAGACGCACGCTCGGCGTGTAGATGTCGATCACACCGCGCTCGTCGTCGTCCACGAACACCGTCTCGCTGTAGCCGAGTTCGGCCGCCAGCTGCTGCCGGGCCGCCTCACCGGGAACCGAGGCTCCGTCCCGTACGACTCCGAGCTGATTGCCGTGCCGGCCGTCGGGGCCGCAGAAGACCCGGACCACATCGAGGCGTACGCCCACCGTTTCGCTCACCCGGGCATTCAAGCACTGGCGCCCGGGCCCGCCGCCACGGCCCATGCGGTGTCGTCGACGGCGAGCCAGGGCGCGGCCGCGACGGCCGCGGGTGTCATCCCGGCGAAGGCCAGGGCGTCCCGGTGCAGATGGGACTGGTCGGCATAGCCGCTCTCCGCCGCGACCGCACCCGCACTGTGCCCGGCCGCGAGCCGGTGGGCGGCGTGGTCGAAACGGAGCAGCTGCGCCGCGCGCTTGGGCGTCAGACCGATCTGGGACCGGAACCGCGACCACAGCCGCTGCCGGCTCCAGCCGATCTCGGCCGCGAGCGCGTCGATCCGGATCCGCCCCCTGCGCGCCGCCATCTGCTGCCATACGTAGGTGACTTCCGCGGTGGCGGGGCGGCCCGCGGTGTACCTGCGGAGCAGTTCGGCATCCGCGAGCGCGAACCGTTCGCGCCAGGAGGACGCGGCCCGCAGCCGCTCCTCGACCCGGCGGGCCTCGGGACCCCAGATGTCCTCCAGGGGGACCATCTCCCCGCCCGTGTGCGGGTGTTCGGCCGCCGTGGCGCCGCCGAGCACCGCATGCGCGACGACCGGGGACAGCCGTATCTGCAGGCATTCGACGGAGCGGCCGCGCACCCGCAGACCGCCGGGGGCGAGGCCGAGCACGGTGCTGCCGCGCTGCTGCCGGCCGTCGGCGTCTTCGACGAGCAGCCCCTCGCCGAACTCGAAGGCGATCATGACCGACGGATACGGCACCACGGGGAGGTCGAGGGGCTCGGCGGACCGGTCACGGAATCCCGCCATGCCGACGCCCGGCAGCCTGCCGGGCCGTCCGGGGGTGGACACGTCCCACCTCGCGGCGGCGGCACGGGCGGACTCGGCGGTGCGCATGGCTCCAGGTTACGAGCCCCTTCGGGCAAGGGCGTGGGCGTCGTGACATTTGTTCAATACACGGCCACGGGCCCCTGCCGACACTGACGACCTGCCCACTTCGCCTCACTCCACCTCGCTATGCAAAGGACGTGCCCCGTGACCGTGGCCCCGATCGACCTCTTCATGAACTTTCTGCACCTCGACCAGGACGGCCGAGTCCGTGCCGAGAAGCCGGTGTTCGACCCCGGCCGGGACGGCTGGCAGCTGATGACCTTCCACGTGGAGACGGAGGCCGATGTGCACGGCGACCACTGGGAGATCCACACGGCTGCCGACGAGGTCGTCGCCTGCCTCACCGGTGGCATACGGCTGGTTCTGCGCCCGGAGCAACAGGGCGACGACGAGGAGGAGTTGAAGCTCGCGGCCGGCTCCGCGGTGATCGTGCCGCGCGGGCGCTGGCACCGTATCGTCCTGGACGCCCCGAGCGACATCATGTCGCTCACGCTGCCGCGGGGCAGCCGTTTGGAGAAGCGGGCCGCCGAGGCCTGACGGCCCGAGCCCGCACACGCCGACGGCGGGCCCTCTCCGGAGAGAGGGCCCGCCGTCGTACGAACCGGGTGTCAGGCCTCGTCGGCAGTCTTGCGGCGACGGGCCGCGAAGACCACACCGGCACCGGCCGCGACCACCGCGGCCGCGGCGCCGAGCAGCGGGCCCGCCGGAACGTCGGAGCCGGTCGCGGCCAGGTTGCCGCCGCCACCGACGCTGCCGCCCACGGAGCCGCCGCCGGTGGTCGACGAACCGCCGGTGCCGGAGCCGCCGTTGCCGCCCGTGCCGCCGCCGCCCGGCAGTGCGGCGTCCTCGTCGAGGGAGAGTGCGACCGTCACCGGGTCGATCTTGTCGCCGGGCTTGTAGATCGAGCCGACCTCGTCGTTGGCGAAGGTCTGGGCGCCCGCGGCGGTGAAGGCCGCCGGGATCTTGTCCAGGAGCAGCACGTCGTCCTTGACGGTGTACGTGGCCTTCGCCAGGTCCAGCGTCGCGAACTCGACGTCGTTCTCGGTGCCCTTGGCCGTCTTGACGTCCACGAGCAGCGTGCCGCTGGTGCCGTTCGTCTTGACCTTGACGTCGCTGAACGTCATGTCGATGCCGTGCGCGGTGTACAGGAACTGGACGCTGCCGTTGAAGCCCGCGTCGACCTTCTTGCCCTTGGCGTCGAACTTCGCGCTCTTGTACGGGAATTCGTACCCGTCGGCGACCTTCTTGGCCCCGCCCGAGGTCTTCACCTCACCGCCGGCGGAGATGTACCGCCGGAACGACTCCTTGACCCCCCAGGTCAGCTTGCCGTCGACGATCTGGTCGCCGGGCTGCTCGGAGCCGCCGGTCGAGCCGCCCGTGGATCCACCGGTCGAGCCGCCGGTGTCGCCACCGGTCGAACCACCGGTACTGCCTCCGGTCGACCCACCGGTGTTGCCGCCGGTCGAGCCGCCCGTGGAGCCACCCGTGCTGCCACCGGTCGACCCGCCCGTGGATCCGCCGGTCGAGCCGCCCGTCGAGCCGCCCGTGCTGCCACCGGTGCCGCCACCCGGACTCGGGGCGGTCACGGTCAGCTTGT
Organism: Streptomyces mesophilus; assembly: GCF_011044995.1. Classification (GTDB taxonomy): domain Bacteria; phylum Actinomycetota; class Actinomycetes; order Streptomycetales; family Streptomycetaceae; genus Streptomyces; species Streptomyces mesophilus. Next base: position 2,956 of record NZ_JAAKZW010000081.1, read on the forward strand.
CGCCGGCCTCGCCTTCGTACGGACCGCCCAACTGCTCGCCGGCCTGCTTGGTGAGCTTGGTCTCCATGTCCTTCATCGTCTGGCTGACGGCGACCTCGGCCAGCGGTACGTCCTCGGTGAGCTTGCCGTCCTTGGTGACGTCCGCGGTGACGCTCTTCGCGCCGCTGTCGAACTTGATGTCGGCCAGCTTGATCTCGAAGCCGTGGCCCTTCGGGGGAGCGAGCGACGTGATGGTGACGCTGCCCTTGAAGGTGAGCTTCACCGCGTGCGCCGGTGCCCCGGAGTACGTTCCCGTGCCACCGGTGAACGTGAACGCACCGTTGTTCTCGGCCTGGGTGGCCCCGTCCGCCGTCGTCACCGTGGCAGCGGCGCCCGCGGGGAAGGGGCTGCCCAGGTAGTCACGGAACGACTGCTTGATGCCCCACGTCAGCGTGTAGTCCTTCAGCGGCGTCTCAGCCGCGGACGCCGACGTCGTCGCAAGGGTGGTGGCGCCGAGCGCGAGCGCAGTGGCGGCGGAGGCGGCAAGCGCTATGGAGCGGCGGGAGGTGGCCATGACAGGGGTTCTCCTAGTGGGAATAAGGGAGTTGAGGAGTTTCAGGGGGTGAGGGCGCTCAGCCGTCGGACGAGGCCGAGCCCTCGGGCGCGGCAGCCGTCGCCGGGGACGTACGCCGCTTGCGTACGACCAGGAACGCGGCAGCCGCGAGGAGGAGCGCACCCGCACCGATGCCGATCGGCAGCGCGGGGGAGCTCGAAGAGGAAGAGGTGGCGGCCGACTCGGTCTTGGGCGTCGCCGCCTTCGCCTTGGCGTCCGGCGCTGCGGAGGCGTCCGAGCCGAGGTCCGGCAGCGCCGGCAGCTCGGCCTTGCCGTCGAGGGCGACCGCGAGCGACACCGGATCCATCGCGGTGCCCGCCTTGTACATGTTGTTGAAGGCCTTCGCACCGTCGGCCGTCAGCCTAGAGGGCACCTCGGAGAGCGTGACCAGGCCGTCCGTGGCCTTGAGATCCTTGGCCTCGAAGGTGACGAGCCCGGCCTTCTTCCCGGTGAAGTCCTTGCTCGCGACATCCGCGTACAGCGTCGCCTTGCCCGACTTGGCGCCGACGACGAGGTTGCTCAGCTCGATGTCGAGACCGTGCTCGCCGGTGAAGCGGACACTGCCCTTGAACGTGGCGTCGAGGGTCTGCTTCTTCTGGTCGAAGGTGCCCTTGCCCTCGGGGAAGCGGAACAGCGCTCCGCCGTCCTGGGCGCCGCCGTCGAGCGCCCACTTGCCCTTGGCGATGGAGCCGGTGACGTACTCACGGAACGTCCGGCGCACACCCCAGTCGACGGCGGCGTCCTCGATCCGGCCGGCCTTCGCGTCCTTCTTGCCCTTCTCCTCGTCCTTCTTGTCCTTGTCGTCGGACTTGTCGGAGTCGGAGCCTGATCCGGCGGAAGACCCGGAGCCCGAGCCCGCCACGACATCCGTCGACAGGCTCACCGGGTCGAGCGGCGTGCCGGCCGCGTAGTACCCGGCGAAGGCGTTGGCGCCCTGCGAAGTGAGCGTCGCCGGCACGTTGCTGAGGGCGATCGGCGTGCCGCCGCCCTTCATGTTGATGCCGGAGAGGTTGAGGCTGGCGAGCGGCACCTGCGCGGAGGTGGTGACCTTGCCGGTGCTCTTGGCCTTGCTGACCATGTCGGCGTACAGCGTCCCGGAGCCGCCGGAGATCTTCACGGTGGGCCGGGAGATGGTGAGGTCGAGCTCGTACTCGCCGGTGGGCTTCTTGTGCCCGAGGAAGTGCACGCCGCCGGAGAAGCCCGCGCTCAGGGCGCCGGTGTCCGGGTTGTACGAGCCCTTCGCGGAGTGGAAGCGGAACTGGCTCGCGCCGGCGGTCGCCGCCCCGCCCTGGAGCGTGTAACTGCCCTTGGCTATCGGGCCGGTGACATAGCTCTGGAACGAGGCCTTGATGCCCCAGTCGAGCCTGCCGCCCTGCACCGTACGGTCCTCCGCGTGCGCCGACGTGACCGGCAGCAGTGCGGCGAACAAGGCCCCGAGGGCCGTTACGGCGGCTACTTGGGCAGCGCGTCTCGGCGAAGACATCGGTCCCCCTTCAAGGTCTGGTCAATGAGGTAAGGCTAACCTAAACTATGCGCGACCTGGTGCGGAACCCCTCCCGGCCCGGCAACCGCAGATGAAACAGCAGACCTACTCAACGGCACGACAGGACGGTGGAGTTCGAGTGACCCCGGTGCGCTTGCGGCGTTCCCTGCGACGGGCGGGCGTGCTCGTCGCCGCCGCCTGCCTGGCCCTCACGGGCTGCGGCGGCCAGGCGGACAATCCCGCTTCAAAGGGTGCTAAGTCGGACCAAAAGGCCGCCCCTGACCGGGTGGAGCCGCTCTCTGGTACGCCGAAGCCTCAGCTGCCCGTCACGGTCACCTCGGCCGACGGCAAGAAGGTCACGGTGAAGTCGGCCGACCGCATCGTGCCGCTCACCGGCAGCGTCAACGAGATCGTCTTCACGCTCGGCCTCGGCGAGAAGGTGGTGGCCAAGGACATCACCGCCACCTTCGAACAGGCCGGAAAGCTCCCGACGGTGACCCGCGGCCACGATGTCTCCGCCGAGAGCGTGCTCTCCCTGAAGCCCACCGTGGTCATCGGCGACACCACCTCCGGACCGGCCGAGTCGATGCAGCAGATACGCGACGCGGGCATCCCCGTCGTCCTGCTCGACACCGCCAAGAGCCTCGAGGACGTGAGCAAGCGGATCGGTGAAGTCGCCGAGGTGCTCGGCGTCGAGAAGGCCGGCGACGAACTGATCGAGCGGACCGAGGGCCGGATCGCCGCCGTACAGAAGGACATTCCGCAGCAGGAGAAGCAGCCGCGGGTCGCGTTCCTGTATCTGCGCGGCACTGCGGCCGTCTATCTGATCGGTGGCGCGGAGTCCGGTGCGGGCTCGCTGCTGGATGCGGCCGGCGCCATCGACGCGGGCGCCGAGTCGGGCCTGAGGAAGGACTTCACCGCGATCACCCCCGAGGCGCTCGCGAAGGCGCAGCCCGATGTGATCCTCGTGATGACCAAGGGACTTGAATCGGTCGGCGGTATCGACGGTCTGGTCAAGGTCCCGGGCGTCGCCGAGACCCCCGCCGGCATGGACCGCCGCGTTGTCGACATCCCCGACGGCGTGCTGCTCAACTACGGCCCGCGCACCGACGAGGTCCTCAAGTCCCTCGTCGACCAGCTCTACGGGGACGCCAAGTGACCGCCACCGTGACACCCGCCACGACGTCCGAGGGCGAGACGCCCGAGGACACCAAGTCGCCCGCCGGCAAAGCCCCCCAGGGCAACCGGGGCAGACGCAGCGTCCCGTACCTCCTGACCGTCGGCATGCTGGCCGGCCTGGTCGTGATCTGCCTGGTCTCCGCCGGGATCGGCGCGTACGAGATACCGATCGGGGATGTGATCGCCTCCGCGCAGCACCGCATCGGGCTCGGCGGCGCGGCCCTCGACCGCGTCGGCGAGAGCGTGCTGTGGAACGTGCGCTTCCCGCGCATCGTGCTCGCGCTGATCGTCGGCGCCTCGCTCGGCTGCGCCGGCGCCCTGATGCAGGGCGTGTTCGGCAATCCGCTCGCCGAGCCCGGCGTCATCGGCATCTCCTCGGGCGCGGCGGTCGGCGGTGTCGCCTCGATCACGTTCGGACTGACCTTCTTCGGCAGCTGGACGCTGCCCGTCTGCGCATTCGTCGGCGGCCTGATCACGGTCTTCCTCGTGTACGCGATGTCGCGTTCGGGCGGCCGGACCGAAGTGGTCACGCTGATCCTCACCGGCGTCGCCGTCACCGCCTTCGGCGGCGCCATGATCGGCCTGTTCATCTTCTTCGCGGACAACGCCGAGATCACCCAGATCACGTTCTGGCAGCTCGGCTCGCTCGCCCAGGCCACCTGGCCCAAGGTGCTCGCCGTCCTGCCGTGGGCACTTGTCGGTCTCGCGATCGCCCCGTTCTACTCCCGCAAGCTGGACCTGCTCTCGCTCGGCGAGCGGCCCGCGCGCCACCTCGGTGTCGATGTGGAACGGATGCGGGTGGTCCTGATGTTCGTCACCGCGCTGCTCACCGCCGCGGCCGTCGCGGTCTCCGGCATCATCAGCTTCGTCGGCCTGGTCGTCCCGCACCTCCTGCGGATGCTCGCCGGCCCCGGACACCGCTTCCTGGTCCCGGGCAGCGCACTCGGCGGCGCCCTCGTGCTCGCCGGCGCCGACCTCACGGCGCGCACCATCGCGGCGCCCGCGGAGCTCCCGCTCGGTGTGCTCACCGCGCTGATCGGCAGCCCGTTCTTCTTCTGGCTGCTCCGCCGCACCCGCCGCAAGCAAGGAGGCTGGGCATGATCCGGTCGCTGTTCGCCGTACGCCACCGGGAACTGCCCGCGCCCGTCGAGCCCGGCACCACCCTGGCCTCGGCCGAGGCGCTGCACATCAAGCTCGGCGCGCGCCATGTGCTGCGCGGCGTGGACATCGAGGCGCGGGCCGGCGAGGTGGTGGCCCTGGTCGGGCCCAACGGGGCCGGAAAGTCCACCCTGTTGGCGGCCCTCGCCACCGACCTGACGCCCGACGCCGGGACGGTCCGTATCTGCGGCAAGGACGCGGGGGAGTGGAGCGCCGGTGAACTGGCGCTGCGCCGGTCCGTGTTGCCCCAGGCAGCCTCGCTCTCCTTTCCCTTCCTGGTGGAAGAGGTCGTACGGATGGGGCGGGCGCCCTGGAACGGCACCGCGCTCGCCGACAACGACGACGAGGTGATCGCCGCCGCACTGCGCGCCACCGAGACCACCGAGTTCGCGGCCCGCCCCTTCTCCGCCCTGTCCGGCGGCGAACGCGCCCGCGTCGCCCTCGCCCGGGTGCTCGCCCAGCAGGCCCCGCTGCTCCTTCTCGACGAACCCACCGCGGCGCTCGACCTGCGCCACCAGGAACTCGTCCTGCGGGTCTGCCGCGAGCGGGCCGCCGCGGGTGACGCGGTCGTGGTCGTGCTGCACGACCTCGGTCTGGCCGCCGCGTACGCGGACCGCGTGGCCGTCCTCCATGACGGCACGATCGCCGCCGAGGGAGCGCCCGCCGAGGTCTTCGACGGCGCACTCCTCAGCCGCGTCTACCGGCAGCCGGTCGAGGTGCTGCCCCACCCGCGTACGGGGACGTTGCTGGTGTTCCCGGAGCGCGGCTGAGGCCAGGGGGCGGTAGCGGGTCACTCGCATCCTGCCTTGACCAGGGCTTGACCAGCCCGTGGTCCTGGCGAGATAAGGGTTGGATAAGTTAGGCCAGCCTCACCTGGCCTGACCAACCTGGAGCCCGTATGCGTGCCGCCCGTGCCACCCTCGCTTCCGCCACCGCGGTCGCCCTCGCCGTGATAGCCACCGGCTGCACCGAGAAGTCCGACGCCAAGGCCGGCGACGACCACCTCATCTCGGTGACCGCCACCGACGACAAGTGCGAGGTGGACAAGAAGGAGTTCCCGGCCGGGCATATCGAGCTCGCCGTCGAGAACAAGGGCTCCAAGGTCACCGAGGTCTACATCCTCTTCCCCGACGACCGCATCGTCACCGAGCGCGAGAACATCGGCCCCGGCACGAAGCAGAACGTCACCGCCGAGGTGAAGGCCGGCTCGTACCAGATCGCCTGCAAGCCGGGCATGAAGGGCGACGGCATCCGCCAGCAGGTCAAGGCCACCGGCGGTGGCGAGAGTGCCAAGCGCGACCCGAAGCTGGACGCCGCCGTGGCCGCTTACCGCAAGTACGCGCAGGAGCAGGCGGACGAGACCCTGCCGCTCGCCAAGAAGTTCGCCGACGCCGTGAAGGCCGGCGACATCGCCGCCGCGAAGGCCGCGTACGCGCCGAGCCGTATCGGCTGGGAGCGCACCGAGCCCGTCGCCGAGTCCTTCGGCGACATCGACCCCAAGGTCGACCTGCGCGAGGACGGTCTCGAAGAGGGCCAGGACCTGGAGAAGGACTGGACCGGCTGGCACCGCCTCGAGCGCTCCCTGTGGCAGGACGGCAAGCTCACCGACCGCGACAAGGAGCTCGCCGACCTCCTGATCAAGGACCTCGAAGCATGGCAGGACAAGGTCAACGAGGCGGAGATCACGCCCACTTCGATGGCCAACGGCGCCAAGGAGCTCCTCGACGAGGTCGCCACCGGCAAGGTCACCGGCGAGGAGGAGCGCTACTCGCACACCGACCTCGTCGACTTCAAGGCGAACGTCGAGGGCGCCGAGGAGTCGTACAACCTGCTCAAGCCGGTCGCCGAGAAGAACGACCCGGAGCTCGTCAAGGAGCTCGACCAGCAGTTCGCCGCCCTGAACACGCTGCTCGACAAGTACCGCAAGGACAAGAACTCCTACGACTTCACGTCCTACGACAAGGTCGGCAAGGACGAGCGCAAGGAGCTCTCCGACGGTGTGAACGCGCTCGCCGAGCCGCTGTCGAAGCTGGCCGCGGCAGTCGTGAAGTAAGGGGTACGCCATGGGTGACAAGGCGGAAGTGCCGTCGAGGCGTTCCGTGCTCGGCTGGGGCGGCGCGGGGCTCGCGCTCGGTGCCGCCGCGGCCGGCGGCACAGTCGCCGCGCTCGGCGACGACGGCGACGGGACCACGCCCGTAGCCGAGTCCGGCGCGGCCGTGCCCTTCCACGGAAAGCATCAGGCGGGCATCGCGACCGCCGTACAGGACCGGTTGCACTTCGCGGCCTTCGACGTGAAGACCAAGGACCGGGCGGAGCTGATCGAGCTCCTCAAGGAGTGGACCGAGGCCGCCGCGCTGATGACGCAGGGGCATCCGGTCGGCCAGGGCGCGTACGGCGGCATCGTCGAGGCGCCGCCGGACGACACCGGTGAGGCGCTCGGCCTCAAGCCGTCCCGGCTCACCCTGACCGTCGGCTTCGGGCCCTCGCTCTTCGACGGACGCTTCGGTCTGGAAGGCAAGCGCCCCAAGGCACTTGTGGACCTGCCGAAGTTCCCCGGGGACAACCTCGACCCGGCCCGCAGCGGCGGCGACCTGTGCGTCCAGGCCTGCGCGGACGACCCGCAGGTCGCGGTGCACGCGATCCGCAACCTCGCCCGGATCGGCTTCGGCAAGGTCGCCATCCGCTGGTCGCAGCTCGGCTTCGGCAAGACGTCCTCGACCACGCCCGACGCCCAGACCCCGCGCAACATGATGGGCTTCAAGGACGGCACCCGGAACATCGCGGGCACGGACACGGAGAATCTGCGCAAGCACGTCTGGGTGTCCGAGAAGGACGGCCCGGACTGGATGGCCGGCGGCTCGTACCTCGTGGCGCGGCGGATCCGGATGAACATCGAGACCTGGGACCGCACGTCGCTCAAGGAGCAGGAGGACATCTTCGGCCGCACCAAGGGCGAAGGCGCTCCGTTCGGCAAGAAGCGCGAGCACGACGAGCCGAACCTCAAGGCGATGCCCGAGGTCGCGCACGTACGCCTCGCGCACCCGGACACCAACGGGGGCGCGATGATGCTGCGCCGCGGCTACTCGTTCACCGACGGCACGGACGGTCTCGGCCGCCTCGACGCGGGCCTGTTCTTCCTCGCCTACCAGCGCGACGTACGCGACTCCTTCATCCCCGTACAGCTGAACCTGGCGCGCCGCGACGTGCTCAACGAGTACATCCAGCACGTCGGTTCGGCCGTCTTCGCCGTGCCGCCCGGGGTGCGGACGGACTCCGACTGGTGGGGCAAGGCCCTGTTCTCCGAAGGGGCGTGAGCCATGTTCGCCAACTACCTGATAGGCCTGCGCGAAGGGCTCGAAGCCTCGCTTGTCGTCTGCATCCTGGTCGCGTACCTGGTCAAGACGGACAACCGCAAGGCGCTGCCGGCCATCTGGATCGGTGTCGGTATCGCCGTGACGGTGAGCCTCGCGTTCGGCGCCGGCCTGCAGTTCGGTACGCAGGAACTCACCTTCGAGGCCCAGGAGCTGATCGGCGGGGGCCTCTCCATCGTCGCGGTGGCACTCGTGACGTGGATGGTCTTCTGGATGCGGCGCACCGCACGCCACCTCAAGGCCGAACTGCACGGCAAGCTCGACGCGGCGCTCAACTTGGGCACCGGCGCCCTGGTGGCGACGGCCTTCCTCGCGGTCGGCCGCGAGGGCATCGAGACCTCGCTGTTCGTGTGGCGCTCCGTGGACGCCGCCGACGACGGCTGGCGCCCGCTCGCGGGCTGCCTGCTCGGCCTGCTCACCGCGGTGGTCATGGGCTGGCTCTTCTACCGCGGAGCTCTGCGCATCAACCTGTCCAAGTTCTTCCAGTGGACCGGCGGCATGCTGGTCGTCGTCGCGGCGGGCGTACTCGCGTACGGGATGCACGATCTGCAGGAGGCGCGGTTCGTCGGCGGCCTCGGCGACAAGGCCTTCGACATCAGCGACAGCTATCCGCCGGACACCTGGCACGCCACGCTGCTCAAGGGCATCTTCAACTTCCAGCCCGACCCGACCGTGCTCCAGGTCACGGTGTGGGCGCTGTATCTGTACCCCACCCTGGTGCTGTTCCTGGCCCCGGTAGGGTTCCCTGCGTCAGCACTGGGGCGCAAGGCAGCACTGGGGCGCGAGGAGCAGAAGGCGAGCCATGAGCAGGGTGAGTCGGCCGGCAGCGGCGGGGGCAGCGATGGCGGTCCTGGCCCTGACCGCGAGCGGATGCGTGACGGTGCACGGGGAGCGGGAGATCGTCCCGGCGGCGACGAAGTCCGAGGCGGCACAGGCCCTTGAGGAGTTCACGGCCGCGTACAACAAGGCCGACAAGGCCTACGACCCCGCGCTCTCCCAGAAGCACGTCACGGGCGCGCTCGGTGCGATCAACCAGGCCGGTCTGAAGGCGAAGGCGAAGAACGCGCCGGACGGGAACCCGAAGCACGCGGCGCTCGAACTCACCGACGCCGAGTTCGCCATCCCCAAGAAGGCGGGCTGGCCGCGCTTCTTCGTCGCCGACACCGACAGCAACCGGGACGTGGACGACGATCCCGCCAAGGACACCCACTGGTTCCTGGTCTTCGTCAAGCACGCCGTCGACGACCCGTGGCAGGTCGCGTACCTCAACATCCTCACGCCCGGCGAGGTACCGCAGTTCAAGACCGACAAGGACGGCTTCGCCACACCGGCGGACGCCGGCACGAACGAACTCGCCGTGGCGCCCGGCCGGCTGCCCGCCGCGTACGCCACGTATCTGCAGGACGGCGGCAAGGAGTTCGCCGACGGACCGCACACCAGCGGCTGGCGCGCGGACCGCAAGGCGCGCGAGTCCAGCCCCGGCTGGTCCCGCCAGTGGGTCGACCAGCCGGAGCAGGCGGGGGACTTCGCGCCGCTCGGGCTGCGCACGAAGGACGGCGGTGCGTTCGTCTTCTTCGGCACGCGGCACTTCGAGAAGCAGACGGCCTCCGAGGGTCTGAAGATCACCGTGCCGAAGGACGTGGAGGCGCTGCTCACCGGCGAGGTGAAGCAGTCCATCACGCTGGAGCGGGTCTCGAACCTGGCGGCACAGGTACCGGCGAAGAACGCGGCGAAGCCAGGGGTCGTGCTGTCGAGCCGGATCATGGGGATCACGAGCGCGGTGGGGGAGTAGTTCAGCGTGGCGCATCCCGGGGTTTCCGGGGGCTCCTATTCGTCGCCCCCGGCACTCCAAAACCCGTTGCCCACCCCACCGAGCACCCCGGAACATAGGCCCACGTGAGCGCGATACTCCCCGACCTCTCCCCGTGGCGCAGCAGCCGTGACTTCCGGTTGCTGTGGACGCAGGGACTGGTCACCTACTTCGGCAGCTTCATGGCGATGATCGCCCTGCCGCTGCAGATCAAGGACCTCACCGAATCCCCGCTCGCCGTGGGCGCGATGGGCGCGGTCGAGCTGATCCCGCTGATCGTGTTCGGGCTGTACGGAGGGGCGCTCGCCGACGCCGTCGACCGGCGCAAGGTCATCCTGCTCACCGAGGCCGGACTCGGACTGCTCGCGGTCGTCCTCCTGGTCAACGCGCTGCTGCCGAACCCGCTGCTGTGGCCGCTCTACCTGGTGGCGGCCTGTGTCTCCGCGCTCGCCGGACTCCAGCGCCCCGCGCTCGACTCGCTGCTCGCACGGATCGTCCCGCACGACCAGCTCACCGCCGCGGCCGCGCTCAACGCGCTGCGCTGGCAGATCGGCGCCATCGCGGGACCCGCGCTCGCCGGTCTCGTCGTCGCGTACGCCGGGCACGCCACCGCGTACGCCGTCACGATCGTCGGCTTCGCCGCCTCGGTGGTGCTCTGTCTGCGGCTCACGCCCGCCCCGCCCTCGCACGACGCCGAGAAGCCCTCGCTGCGCGGGATCGCCGAGGGCGCGCGCTACGCCTGGTCGCGGCCGGTGCTGCTCGGCACGTACGCCATCGACCTGGCCGCGATGATCTTCGCGTTCCCCAACACGATCTTCCCGTTCCTCGCGGACGACCTCGACGCCGAGTGGTCACTCGGCCTGATGTACGCGGCGGGCTCGATCGGGTCCCTCGCGCTGAGCCTGACGAGTGGCTGGACCACGCGGGTGCGCCGGCACGGCCTGCTCGTCGTCTTCGGCGCGGCGAGCTGGGGCCTGGCGATCACGGCGGCCGGCTGGTTCGGGAACGTGTGGCTGGTGCTGGTCTGTTTGGCCCTGGCCGGCGCGGGCGACATGCTCAGCGGCCTGGGCCGCTCCACGATCTGGAACCAGACCATCCCCGACGAGCTGCGCGGCCGCCTCGCCGGCATCGAGGTGCTCTCGTACAGCGTGGGCCCGCAGCTCGGGCAGGTCAGGGCGGGCGCGATGGCCGGCTGGACGGGGACGCGGACGGCGATCTGGTCCGGTGGCGCGGCCTGTGTCGCCGCGGTCGCGCTGCTCACGGCCGCGCTGCCGAAGCTCGTCTCGTACGACGCGGACACGGATCCGGATGCGCTGCGGCGCAAGGCGGCACATGAGGAGACCGCGCGGGTGAAGACCGCACACGAAAAGGCGGGCGAGGCGACCGCGGCCGAACCGGCCTGAGTCACCCGCCCGCCGAATCCGCCCGGACCGGCTCAGCTCTTGTCGTCACCCTCGCGGTCATGCCACTTAGGATCCGTCTCCCACTCCAGGTTCCGCTCCTGGGCCGTCTGCATCGCGTGCGCGGCCTCTTCCCGTGACGCGTACGGGCCGAAGCGGTCCTTGCCCGGGCACTCGGGCCCTTCCTCGACCTTCTTGTGTTCCAGGCAGTAGTACCACTCGCCCGGCTTGCCGACCGTGCGCTTCTTGAACAGGGCCATCCCCGGCTCCCTTCCCGCGAGCGGCTGATGCGCTCCCACGCCGCCATCGTGCCCGATGTGCGCTCGTTACACTCACTGACATGTCTGTCCCGTCGCTGCTCGTACCAGGCGAGCTCTCTCCCATCCGCTCCGTGCCCGGCAGCATCCGCCGCCCCGAATACGTGGGCAAGCCGGCGCCGACCCCGTACACCGGGCCGGAGGTGCAGACCCCCGAGACCATCGAGGCGATGCGGATCGCGGGCCGGATCGCCGCGCAGGCGATGGAGGCGGCCGCCAAGCACATCGCCCCCGGCGTCACCACCGACGAACTCGACCGGATCGCCCACGAGTTCATGCTCGACCACGGCGCCTACCCGTCGACCCTCGGCTACCGCGGCTTCCCCAAGTCGCTGTGCACGAGCGTCAACGAGGTCATCTGCCACGGCATTCCGGACTCCACCGTGCTCAACGACGGCGACATCATCAACCTGGACGTCACCGCGTACATCGGCGGCGTACACGGCGACAACAACGCGACCTACTTCGTGGGCGACGTCGACGAGGAGTCGAAGCTGCTCGTCGAGCGCACCCGCGAATCCCTCAACCGCGCCATCAAGGCCGTGAAGCCGGGCCGCCAGATCAACATCATCGGCCGGGTCATCGAGTCGTACGCGAAGAGGTTCGGCTACGGGGTCGTGCGCGACTTCACCGGCCACGGCATCAATTCCTCGTTCCACAGCGGCCTGATCATTCCGCACTACGACTCGCCGCACGCCACGACGGTGATCCAGCCGGGCATGACCTTCACGATCGAGCCGATGCTCACGCTCGGCACGCATGAGTACGACATGTGGGACGACGGCTGGACGGTCGTCACCAAGGACAGGAAGCGCACCGCGCAGTTCGAGCACACACTGGTGGTGACGGACACGGGAGCGGAGATCCTGACCCTTCCCTGAGCCCCACCACGCACCCGCTGGGCCCGTCGATTTCGGCGGGCCCTTCGTGTTGCCCGGAAGGGTTCTTCTTGCGTCCGGGAGGTTTTACCGACAGCCAGTCCGGAAACTTTCCCGACAGGTCGTCGGGAACCCATTGACTTAGGCAAGCCTAAGTAGCAGGATCAGACACAGTTTCCCGCTTCTTCGGACCCGGAGGTCCCTGTGGACACATCCGTCACGCCCTTCTCGACGGTCATCCGCACCGCGTCGCACGAGCAGCACACCGAGGCCGAGACCTCGACGTTCATGAGTGACCTGCTCGGCGGGCGGCTCGGTGTGGACGCGTACACGCGCTACACCGAGCAGCTGTGGTTCGTGTACCGGGCGCTGGAGGACGCGGCACCGGTCCTCAAGGACGACCCGGTGGCGGGCCCGTTCATACAGCCCGAGCTGATGCGCACGGCCGCCCTCGAGCGCGACCTCACGCATCTGCACGGCGGCGAGGGCTGGCGCGAGACGCTCGCGCCGCTCGCGGCCACGGCCGTGTACGCGGAGCGCGTCGCCGAGTGCGCGCGCAGCTGGCCCGCGGGCTATGTGGCGCACCACTACACGCGCTACCTCGGCGACCTGTCCGGCGGCCAGATCATCCGCGACAAGGCCGAGAAGACCTGGGGCTTCAGCCGCAAGGGCGACGGCGTGCGGTTCTACGTCTTCGAGGAGATCACCAACCCGGCGGCGTTCAAGCGCGGCTACCGCGAGCTGCTCGACGGCCTCGCGGTGGACGATCTGGAGAAGCAGCGCGTGATCGACGAGTGCAAGCGGGCCTTCGCGCTGAACACCGGAGTGTTCCGTGCGCTCGGCGAGGAGTTCCCGCTCAGCGCCTGAGTGACGGGATGGGCGGGGTGCTTGTGACGCCCCGCCGGTCCGCGTTCACCAGCGCGCCGGCGGCGGCGCCGTCAGCTGGTCGGCCAGGCGGGAGAGCCGGTCGCGCAGCCGGCGGCCCGAGCGCAGGCTGGGGGCCGCCGACGGCAGACAGTTCTCGCCCGCGGCCGCGCTGACCAGATGCTGCACCGTGTCCAGGTTCAGCTCGCGCGAGGGCGGCACGCTCAGCAACTCATGGGCCAGCGAGGGCATTTCGTCCCCGCCCGTGTCGAGCGCCAGGACCGTGGCCCCCGCCCGCCGCGCGTCGTGCACGCGCGAGAGCAGCCCCTCGCCGGGGGTGTCCGGGGCCACCACCAGGAGCGTCTCGCCGCTGCGGGCCGCCTCGATCCTGCCCAGGCCGACCGACAGGTGCGCGGGATCCGAGGCGTGCACCTGATGCCGTACGAGCGTCGGCGTCAGCTCCGGCGTGCCCGACCAGGCCGCCTCGTCCACGAGGTGGGCGGCCAGATGCCACGGCTCGTACTCCTCGGTGCCGACCAGGAGAAGCCCGCCGCCGTGCGGCACGACCGAGCCGCGCAGGGAAGCGGCGAAACGGCGGGTGGCGGACGGCCACTCCGTACCGGCGAGCACTTCGCGCAGCAGCGCGACCCTGACGGCGTCCATGGATCGCATACTGCCCCAAGTGGGGTGGGGCGCAGGCGGGTTCGGCGTATCTGTCTCCCGAGCGGTCGACGGCGGGTGGCGTAGGGTCGTACGGGCGTACGGAACTCGTGCGTGCAACTGACCGTGTACGGCCAACACTCGTACGCGCCTCGTGCGGCTGACGGGCCGTGTACCGCCGACACCCGTACGGTTTCCGGCCGTTCACCCCTCGTTCCGCTCGCCTTGAGAGCGTCGGTGGCCCGGACGTACAGACCAGGGGGCCTGATGGCGAGCGAGGTGTCCGTTCCGTTCCGCGGCGGCCGCGAGGGCTATGCCAGTTTCCGTATCCCCGCCGTGGTGGGCAGCCGGGCAGGCACGCTGCTCGCCTTCTGCGAAGGCCGGGTCGCCTCCGCGTCCGACGCCGGCAACATCGACATCGTCCTCAAGCGCTCCACCGACGGCGGCCGCACCTGGAGCCCGCTCGCCGTCGTCGCCCGCAACGCCGACCACCTCGCGGGCAACCCGGCCCCCGTGGCCCTCGCCGACGGCCGCGTCCTGCTCGTCCACGTCCGCAACGCGGGCGGCGCGACCGAGGCCCGGATCCGCCGCGGACAGGTCCCGGCCGCCGAGGGCCGCCGCGTGTACGTGATGCACAGCGACGACGACGGGCTCACCTGGTCCAGCCCGCGGGAGATCACCGCGCAGACCAAGAGGGCGAGTTGGCGCTGGTACGCGACCACGCCGGGCCATGCGATCCAGCTCGCGTCCGGCCGGATCGTCGTCCCCGCGAACCACTCGCTGCCGCCCGCGGCCGGCTCCGGCGACGACGGCACCGAAGGGCACTACAACGGCGGCCACTGCCTGCTCAGCGACGACCGCGGACAGAACTGGCGGATCGGCTACGTGGACGGGCACGAAGAAGGCGCGATCGGCCTCATCAACGTGAACGAGACCACCGCCGCCCAACTCCCGGACGGTCGCGTCTACTTCAACACCCGCAACGACTCGCCCGCCCCCGGCAACCGCGCCGAGGCCTGGTCCAAGGACGGCGGCGAGACCCTCGTCAAGGCCTTCCGGCCGCAGGCCTGCCTCACCGGCCCCGTCGTCGAGGGCTCCGTACTCCAGCTTGACGACGGCCCGCTGCTCTACTCCGGCCCCGCGGACCCCGGCCACCGCGCCCTGATGACGATCCGCGCCAGCACCGACAACGGCTCCACCTGGCGGGCCACGCACACCGTGAGCGGGGTCCCCGCCGCGTACTCCGATCTCGTACGGATCGACGCGGACACCCTCGGTCTCCTCTACGAGACCGGGGACTTCGGCGCGTACGAGACGATCACCTTTCGGCGGATACCGCTCACCCGCGTCCTTCCGTAGCAGGGCCGCGGCGGTGGCACATATGGGCCGAAGAGATAGCACGTACGGCCGGAACTCAACAGGCCGTTACCAGCAAGTATCGTCAGCGCCATGACTACGAATGATGCCCCTGCGGCAGCGCCCGCGAAGGCCCCCGCCAAGGATCCCTGGGAGCTGCCGGACGTATCCGGCCTCGTCGTCGGTGTGCTCGGCGGCACCGGGGACCAGGGCCGCGGTCTCGCCTACCGGCTCGCCCGCGCCGGCCAGAAGGTGATCATCGGCTCCCGCGCCGCGGACCGCGCGCAGACCGCCGCCGACGAACTCGGACTCGGCATCGAGGGCGCCGACAACGCCGAGTGCGCCCGGCGCAGCGACATCGTGATCGTCGCCGTGCCGTGGGAGGGCCACGCCAAGACCCTCGAGGCGCTGCGCGAGGACCTTGCGGGCAAGCTCGTCGTGGACTGCGTCAACCCGCTCGGCTTCGACAAGAAGGGCGCGTACGCGCTCAAGGTCGAGGAGGGCAGCGCCGCCGAGCAGGCCGCCGCCCTGCTGCCCGAGTCCCGGGTCACGGCCGCCTTCCACCATCTCTCGGCGGTCCTGCTCCAGGACGAGTCGGTCGAGGAGATCGACACCGATGTGATGGTGCTCGGCGAGGTACGCGCCGACACCGACATCGTGCAGGCCCTGGCCGGCCGCATCCCGGGCATGCGCGGCGTCTTCGCCGGGCGGCTGCGCAACGCCCACCAGGTCGAGGCGCTCGTGGCGAACCTGATCTCGGTGAACCGCCGCTACAAGGCACACGCCGGACTGCGCGTCACGGACATCTGAGCCCCGCCCGGGCCGCTGCCGGGATGCCCGTACGGAAAGAGGCGGGGCATGGGGGACACTGGTCGGCGTAGCACCGAATGCGACACCCGACAGGAGCCGTCCCCATGCCCCGCCTCGCTCTGTACGCGCTGATCGTCTGCGTCCTCGCCGTGGCCGCGGCCGTCGTCTCCTTCTGGCAGGGCAGCCTGCTCGGGATCATCTGGGTCCTGATCGCCGGTCTGTCCTCGAACATGACCTGGTACTACTTCAAGAAGGGCCGCGCCCGGCGCGGACCGGTCGCGGGCTAGCCGCCGATCTGGCACCCGGGGTTCTCCTCGGCCCAGAAGCGGTAGAGGTTCTGCCCGCAGTACGACTCGAACTCCTCGATCCCGAGCACGCCGAGCAGCGAGTCGATCAGGTCGAAGAAGGCCACGTTGACCTCCGGGATCCACAGCACACCGAACACGGCGAGCAGCCCGAACGGTGCGAAGGGCTCCACCTGGCGCCGGATCTTGTACGAGAGCCACGGCTCGATCACGCCGTAGCCGTCGAGTCCAGGGACCGGCAGGAAGTTCAGGAGCGCGGCCGTCACCTGGAGCAGGGCGAGGAACGCCAGCGCGTACCGGAAGACGAGCGGCACCCCGTCGAGCGCGTCCAGCCAGAACGGCGCCGTGCACACGATCGCGAACAGCACGTTGGTGAGCGGCCCCGCGGCCGAGATCAGACTGTGCTTCCAGCGCCCCTGGATCCGCCCGCGCTCGATGAACACCGCACCGCCCGGAAGACCGAGCCCGCCCATGATCACGAAGAGGACGGGCAGGACGATGCTGAGCAGCGCATGGGTGTATTTCAGCGGATTGAGCGTGAGGTAGCCCTTGGCGCCGATCGAGATGTCGCCGCTGTGCAGCGCGGTCCTGGCGTGCGCGTACTCGTGCAGACACAGCGACACGATCCACGCACCCGTGACGAACACGAAGACGGCGACCCCGGGGTTGTCCGCGAACCCCGTCCACGCCGCCCAGCCGCCCGCGGCCGTCACGGCCACGATGCCGAGGAAGACGGGACTGATCCGCCGGTCGCTGCGCCGGATGGCGGTGGTCATGGGCCGGGCTCCTGCCGTCAGCTGATGGGTACGGTACGACGCTATCGGTGACGTGAGGGCAACGGATCGTAGGCGTGCGGGGTTCCTGCCGCACAAGGGCCGGGCAAGCGTTGGCCAAGGGACGGGCAAGGGCGGCGCGGGTCCCCGCGCCGTACAAGGGAGAATGGCTCACGTGCGCTATTCCGTCCTCGGCACCACCCAGGCCCATCGTCCCGACGGCACCGCCGTGACCTTGGGCGGCGCCCGGCTGCGGGCGCTGCTCACGGTGCTCGCGCTCACGCCGGGGCGTGCCGTCGCGATCGGGCGGCTCGTGGACGAGGTGTGGGGCGGGGAGCCGCCCGCCGATGCCGCCGGTGCGCTGCAGGCGCTGGTCGGCCGGCTGCGGCGGGGCCTGGGTGCGGACGCGGTCGAACTCGGCCCGGGCGGCTACCGGTTGACCGTCGAGCACGAGGACGTGGACGCGTACCGCTTCGAGCGGCTGGCCTCCGAGGGGGCCAATGCCCTGGCCGACGGTGATCCGGTCAAGGCGCTGGCCCTGTTCGACGAGGGCCTTGCCCTGTGGCGTGGTCCGGCGCTGGCGGATCTGCCGGGCCGGGACAGCGAGGCTCCCCGCTGGGAGGCCAGACGTCTGGAAGCGCGCCGCGGACGCTTCACGGCGGCGCTCGCGCTCGGTCGCGCCGAGCAGCTCCTGCCGGAGCTGGCCGCCCTTGCCGAGGCCCACCCGCTGGACGAACCGCTCCAGGCCCTGCGGCTGCGGGCGCTGCGCGACGCGGGGCGCGCGGCCGAGGCGCTGGCCGCCTATGAGGACGTACGGGAGCGGCTCGCCGATCAGCTCGGCGCGGACCCGGGGCCCGAACTGCGGGCGCTGCACGCCGAGTTGCTCGACCCGGCGCCGCTGCCCGCTGCGGAGGTCCGTGCGGAACCCGGGGCCGGTGGCCGGCCGCCGGCCGTGACCGCCGGGCATCCGGCCGCCATCGCCGGGCAGTCCGCCGCCGCGGGACCGTCCGCCGGGCCGGCCGCCGCACAGGCGCCCGGCCGAGCGGCAGCCGAGCCCGCCCCTCGCAAGGGCAACCTCCGCGCCCGCCTCACCTCCTTCGTCGGCCGCGAGCCCGAGCTCGAGGCGATCCGCGGCGACCTCGCCGGGGCCCGCCTTGTCACCCTGCTCGGTCCCGGCGGTGCCGGAAAGACCCGGCTGTCGCAGGAGGCCGCCGACGGGCTCGGCTTCCGCGACGGCGTCTGGCTCGCCGAGCTCGCGCCCGTGAGCGCGGACGCCGACCCCGAGGCCGTACCGGAAGCGGTGCTCACGGCGCTCGGCGCGCGCGAGACCGTCCTGTACGGGGCCGGTGCCGAGGAGCTGCGGTCCGTGGACCGCAGCGGCCAGGACCCCCTCGTACGCCTGGTGGAACACTGCGCGCGGCGCGAGCTGCTGCTCGTCCTCGACAACTGTGAGCATGTGATCGGCGCCGCCGCCGACATGCTGGCGTATCTGCTGGCCCGCTGCCCCGGTCTGACGGTGCTCGCGACGAGCCGTGAACCCCTGGGCGTACCGGGCGAGTTGGTGCGGCCGCTCGGGCCGCTGCCCGAAGCCAAGGCGCTGCGGCTGCTCGGCGAGCGCGGGGCGGCCGCCCGGCCCGGTTTCACGGTCGACGAGGACCGCGCGGCGGCCGAGGAGATCTGCCGTCGCCTCGACGGTCAGCCGCTCGCCATCGAGCTCGCCGCGGCCCGGCTGCGGATGCTCACCCCGCGCCAGATCGCCGACCGGCTCGACGACCGCTTCCGCCTGCTGACCGGCGGCAGCCGTACGGTCCTGCCGCGCCAGCAGACCCTGCGGGCCGTCGTGGACTGGTCCTGGGACCTGCTCGACGACCCGGAACGGGCCGTGCTGCGCAGGCTGTCGGTGTTCGCGCGCGGCTGCGACCTGAGCGCCGCCGAGGCCGTGTGCGGGGCCGTGCCCGAGACGGACGGGGACGCCGCGTGCCATCTGCACCTCATGGTGGACCGGCGCGACGTCACCGATCTGCTCGGCTCGCTGGTCGACAAGTCCCTTGTGGTGGCGGCCCCTTCGGGAGGCGGCGAGATGCGCTACCGGCTCCTGGAGACGGTCGCCGAGTACGCCGCCGAGCGTCTCGACGAGGCGGGGGAGCGGGCGCTCGCCGCGCGGGCCCATCTCGTGCACTACCGCGAACTCGCCCGCACCACCGACCCGTTGCTGCGCACAAGCCGCCAGTTCGAGGCCATCGAGCTGATCGAGACCGAGTACGAGAACCTGCGCACCGCCCTGCGCCGCTCCATCGCGCTGCGCGACGAGCACGAGGCCCTGTGCCTGGTGCACTCCCTGTGCTGGTACTGGCAGATGCGCGACCAGCGGGCCGAGGCGC
Organism: Streptomyces mesophilus; assembly: GCF_011044995.1. Lineage (GTDB taxonomy): Bacteria > Actinomycetota > Actinomycetes > Streptomycetales > Streptomycetaceae > Streptomyces > Streptomyces mesophilus. Next base: position 22,293 of record NZ_JAAKZW010000081.1, read on the forward strand.
AGCACTGGTCGGCCGCCGCGGTGCAGCTGGGCCCCGAACCCTTCACGCACCCCGTGACCCCCGCCCCCGACGTGTACGAGCGGTGCACGGACGCGCCGCCGCCGATGAGCCCCGAGGTGTTCGCGGAGGCGCGGCGCGGGGCCCGGCTGATCCAGGTGGCCACGATGGACCACGGTCACGACCTGTGGTCAGGCGTGGCCGGCGGTGACGAGCGGGACTTCCTGAGCGCCGTCGTGGAGACGTACCGGCCGGGCATGCCGCAGACCTGCCGTATGCCCGGCTCGATCTGGTTCTTCGCAAGACTTTTGAGCGGTGAACCCTTCGACGTCCTGGAGCTCAGTGCTCAACAGGTGCGCGCCTGCCGCGAGTTCGGCTTCCGCTGGGAGCTCGCCGGAGCGCTCCAGATGCGCGCCAACATCCTCGCCAACCGCAGCGAATGGTCCGTCGACGCCGCGGCCAACGCCGACGAGGCGCTCGCGATCTACGGCGAACTCGGCGACGTATGGGGCCAGGCCGAGGCGCTGTCCGCGCGCGGTGAGGCCTGGGAGCGGCAGGGCGAGTTCGAGCGGGCCGTCGACGACTACCGGGACGCCATCGAACGGGCCGAACGCATCGGCGCACACACCCAGGTGATGGTGCTCAAGTCCCGTCTCGCCGGCGGTGCGCTCGTCGAACTCGGCCGCGGCGACGAGGCCGAACGCATCCTGCGCGACATCATCGAAGAAGCCGATCCCGCGCTCAGCGAGGCGCAGGCCTTCGCCCGGCTCTACTTCGCGCTGCATCTGGGCCGCACCGGCCGGACCGAGGAGGCGCGGCAGCATCTGTCCTGGCTGCGCGACCAGTTCCTGTCCGGGCCCATCGTGATGTTCCGCGGCATGCTGGACGGGATGCTCGGCTGGCTCGACACGGTGGACGGCGACTACGCGTCCGCGGTCGGCCATGCGCGCAGCGCCCTCGCCCATGCGATGGAGCCGATGTCGCAGATGGTCATGCCACAGCTGACCGCGAACCATCTGGCCCTCGCGGCCAAGGCGTTGGCCGGCCTCGGTGGCGAGGAGCGTGCTCGCGTCGGGGCCCGGCTGCTCGGGGTGTCCGACGCGCACCGGCCGCCCCTGCACGTATCGCCGCTGTTCGAGCGGGAGATGCGCGCGGACGCGGAGGCGCTGGTGCGTACGCGGCTCAGCGACGAGGTGTACGAGCGGGAGCACGCGGAAGGCGGCGGCCTCTCCGTGGAGGAGGCCGCCGCCTTGCTCTGAGCCGCTGTCGCAGCTCAGGGTTACTGATCCGTGCCGCTCAGACGCGATCCGACCGGAGACGGATCAGGTCTGTGGGGCGCTGCGCATCAGCTCTTCTTCGCGAACTTGTAGATGGCGTACGGAGCCATGACCACGGTCAGTCCGACCGTCCAGGCCAGCGTCACCCACAGGCCGTGGGCGACCGGGTGGCCGGTGGTCATCAGGCCGCGGGCCGCGTCCGCGAGACCGGACATCGGGTTGTACTCGGTGAAGTTCTGCAGCCAGCCCGGCATGTTCTGCGTCGGGGTGAAGATCGACGAGCCGAACTGCAGCGGCATCATCACCAGGAAGCCGAGGGCCTGCACGGACTGGGGGCTCTTCAGGGTCACACCGAGCACCAGGAAGATCCACATCACGGCGGAGCCGAAGAGCACCGAGAGCCCGACAGCCGCGAACAGACCGGGCCAGCTCTCGATGTCGAAGCCCACGAGGACCGCGACGAGCATCAGGACGGCGATGGCGATCAGCTGCCGCATGATCTCGACGGAGATCTTCGCGAACAGGACCGAGCCGCGGCCGATGGGCAGGGACCGGAAGCGGTCCATGATGCCCTTGTGGAAGTCCTCGTTGAAGCCGGTGCCGACGGCCTGGGCGATCGACATCGACATCATCGCGAGCATGCCGGGGATCACGTACTGGACGTAGGCGTCCTGGCCGCCGCCCATGGCCTTGCCGATCGAGCCGCCGAAGACGTACACGAAGAGCAGGGTGAAGACGACCGGCATCAGGAGGGCGTCGAACATCGACTCCGGGTCCTTCTTGATCCACAGCAGGTTGCGGCGGATCAGGGCTCCGGTGTGGCGCAGGTTGGCCCGCAGTCCGATGCGGCCGTCGGCCTCTCCGGCGTGCAGAGGCGGTTGGTCGAGCGATTCGGGCTTGTTGAGGGTTGCGGTGCTCATACGGCGGCCTCCTCGAGTTCACGGGCGGGCGCGTCCTGCGGAGCACTGGCCTTCTGGCCGGTCAGCGAGAGGAACACCTCGTCCAGGCTGGGCAGTTCGGTGGCGATGTCGGCGAGCGCGAAACCGGCGGCGGCCAGATGGCCGACGATCGCGGTGAGCTGCTCATCGCTCTGCACGGGCACGATCACGGTGCCGGTCTCGGCGTCGACGGTCGCCGTGGCGAGGCCGGTCAGGCCCGAGGCGTCCAGGTCGGCGGCCATCGTGCGCAGCTGCAGAGGATCGGCCGGGCGGATGCGCAGGGTGCGGCCGCCGACCTTCGCCTTGAGCTCGGAGATCCCGCCCTCGGCGATGATCCGGCCACGGTCGATCACGGTGAGCTCGGAGGCCAGCTGCTCGGCCTCCTCCATGTACTGGGTGGTGAGCAGGACGGTCACGCCCTCGCCGACCATGCGCTTGACCTCGGTCCACACCTCGTTGCGGGTACGGGGGTCGAGACCGGTGGTCGGCTCGTCCAGGTAGAGGACGGCGGGCTGGCCGATCATCGAGGCGGCCAGGTCGAGACGGCGGCGCATACCGCCGGAGTACGTGCCGGCGGTGCGCTTGGCGGCGTCGGTGAGGGAGAAGCGCTCGAGCAGGTCGTTCGCCCGCTTCTTGGCGCCGGCCCTGGACAGATCGAGCAGCCGCCCGATCATGTACAGGTTCTCGAAGCCGGAGAGCTTCTCGTCGACCGAGGCGTACTGACCGGTCAGGCCGATCTTGCGGCGCAGCTGCCGGGGCTGGGTGAGGACGTCGTACCCGGCCACGAAGGCCGAGCCCGCGTCGGGCTGGATGAGGGTGGAGAGGACTCGTACGAGGGTGGTCTTGCCGGCCCCGTTCGGGCCGAGCACACCGAGGACGGTGCCTTCACGGACGTCGAGGTCGACGCCGTCGAGCGCTCGTGTTCCTTGAGGACCGCCGTAGTGCTTGACCAGTCCTCGCACGGTGACGGCGCTGCCGCCGGGGATCGAGTTCTTGTCGGATCGCGTCATGTCCCCAAGGTTTGGGGTGCCCACCGACAGGGCACCGACACGGTGCCGACAGCTGTTGTCGGTGGCCGACAGGATGCCTATACGTGCAGGTGGGGGCGGGTGGGGTCGCCTTTTCCCCTACCCGCCCCTTCCCGCCTGTGACATTTGCGTCTCCGCCGCGTGGGGGGCTTCGCCCCAGACCCCGCATCCGAACTTCGTTCGGATCGCCTCAAACGCCGGCGGGGCTGGGTGGTGCCGACCTAGTGGAAGCTGTGCTCCTCGCGCGGGAACGTGCCGCCCACGACCTCCTCGGAGAACTCCTGCGCGGCGCGCACCATCTGCGCCCGCAGATCCGCGTACTGCTTCACGAAGCGCGGCATCTTGCCGGAGGTCAGGCCCATCATGTCGGTGTAGACGAGGACCTGCGCGTCGCATTCGGGACCCGCGCCGATGCCGACGGTCGGGATGTGCAGCGAGCGGCTGACCTCGGCCGCGAGCTCGGCCGGTACCAGCTCCAGGACGAGTGCGAACGCGCCGGCGTCCTGAGCCGCCTTCGCGTCGCGAAGCAGCCGGTGGGCGTCCTCGTCGCCGCGGCCCTGCACCCGGTAGCCCATGGTGTTCACGGACTGCGGGGTCAGGCCCAGGTGGGACATCACGGGGATGCCGGACTGCACGAGGAGCTCGGTCTGCGCGAGCGAGCGCTCGCCGCCCTCCAGCTTCACGGCCCCGACGCCGGCCTCCTTGACCAGCCGGGTCGCCGAGCGCAGCGCCTGCACCGGGCCCTCCTGATACGAGCCGAACGGCAGGTCGCCGACGACCAGGGCGCGCGAGGTGCCCCGTACGACCGCCGCCGAGAGCATGGTCATCTCGTCGAGCGTGACGGGGACGGTGGTGTCGTACCCGAGGTGGCAGTTGCCCATCGAGTCGCCGACGAGCAGGACGGGTACGCCGGCCTCGTCGAAGACGGAGGCGGTCATCGCGTCGTACGCGGTGAGCATGGGCCACTTCTCGCCGCGCTCCTTGGCGGCGATCAGATCGCGGACGGTGACACGGCGGTTGGACTTGCCCCCGTACAGCGCCTTGCTGCTGTCGGATACCGCCTGCTGCGGGGCAGGCGTCTGGGCAGCCGAGAACTGCGTCATGGCAACGGCTCCTTCAGTCATCTCGAGGCGCCCTCACGGCGTCCCCGGATCACCTCCCATGGTGGCATCCCGGGGGCGGTCGGGGCTAGGGCACCCCTTGAGCCCGCCTCACGGCCCTCACGCACGGGCCCGTACCGGGTAAAGACTCCTTAAGACTTTCCAATACGAGACGGTGTCGTATCGAAATGGGTCTACGCTCGTCCGTATGACGACGACTCCCGCCACACCACCCCGCATACCGGAAGCAGTCCACCGGCGCCGCTGGGCGATTCTCGGCGTTCTGATGCTCAGCCTGCTGATCGTGGTGCTCGACAACTCGATCCTGAACGTCGCGGTCAAGACCATCTCCGAACCCGAACCCACCGGACTCGGCGCCAGTCAGGGCGAGTTGGAGTGGGCGATCAACTCCTACACGCTGGTCTTCGCCGGCATGCTGTTCACCGCCGGACTGCTCGGCGACCGGCTCGGGCGCAAGAGGATGCTGCTCGCCGGTCTTGTCGTGTTCGGCGCCGGCTCGCTGCTCGCGGCCGAGTCCGGATCGCCGGCGATGCTCATCGTGTTCCGTGCCGTGATGGGTCTGGGCGCCGCCTTCGTGATGCCCGCGACGCTCGCGATCCTGATGAACGTCTTCGAACGCGAGGAGCAGCCCAAGGCCATCGGCATCTGGGCCGCCGGTGTCGGTCTCGCGATCGCGATCGGCCCCATCACCGGGGGACTGCTGCTCGACCACTTCTGGTGGGGCTCGGTGTTCCTGATCAACGTGCCGATCGTCGCGCTCGCGCTGGTCCTGATGATCGTGCTCGTGCCGGACTCCAAGGACCCGAGCCCGGGCCGTATCGACCCGCTCGGTGTGCTCCTGTCGATCCTCGGTCTCGTGCTGCTCGTCTACGGGATCATCGAGGGCGGCCGTATCGCCGACTTCGCGGACCCGCTGGTGCTCGCCACCATGGCCGCCGGGGTCGTCGTGCTCATCCTGTTCGTGCTGCACCAAAAGCGCAGCGACCACCCGTCCATCGACATCACCTACTTCAAGAACAAGGTGTTCTCCGCCGCGATCGGCGCCATCGCCCTGGTCTTCTTCGCGATGATGGGCGTCACCTTCTTCTCCGTCTTCTATCTGCAGAGCGTGCGCGGATACAGCCCGCTGCAGAGCGGTCTGCTCCTGATCCCGCTGGCCGCCGCCCAGTTGATCTTCGCGCCGCGCGCCCGGCTCGTCGTCGACCGCTTCGGCAACCGTGCCGTGTGCACCGCGGGGCTCCTGGTGATCGCCGCGACGCTCGCCGCGTTCGCGACCCTGGACGCGGACACCCCGATCTGGCTGCTCGAAGTGATCTTCTTCCTGATGGGCGCGGGGATGGCGCACATCATGACCCCGGTGAGCGTGGTCATCATGCAGGCCCTGCCGCGCGAGAAGGCCGGTTCGGCCTCCGCGCTCAGCAACACCTTCCGTCAGGTCGGCGGTGCGCTCGGGATCGCGATCCTCGGCTCGGTGCTCTCCGCCTCGTACCGCTCGAGCATCGAAGGCCACCTCACCGCGCTGCCGCCCGAGGCGCAGCACGCGGCCGGCGAGTCGATCGAGGCGACGCTCGGCGTCGCACGCTCGCTCGGCGAACGCGGCGAAGCGCTCGTCGCCCCGGCCTACAACGCCTTCCTCGACGCGATGCACATCACCGCCCTGTGCGGAGCGGGCGTCGCCCTGATCGGTGTCGTGGTGGTCGCCCTGTTCCTGCCGGGCCGCCCGCCGAAGGACGAGAACGCGCCGTCCGAGCCCTCCGAGCCGGTGGGTGCGGGCCGGTAGCTCCCGGCTGCACGACAATGGCGTACGCGTACGCAGGGGTCCGTACGCGTACGCACACAGAAGGGGAGCGCGGCGGATGAGCTCGATGGACCGGCCGGAACCACGGCACGAGGAGGGCCGGTCCCCGGGCGTGCGCGGGCGGCCGCGCAGCGAGGCGGTCGAACGGGCCATCATCGAGGGCGTGATGCGCCTCCTGGAGGAGGGCGTCTCGCTCGGTGACATGTCCATCGAGCGCATTGCGCGCACGGCCGGCGTCGGCAAGGCCACCATCTACCGTCGGTGGAAGGGCAAGGAGGAGCTCTTCGTCGAGGTCATGCGGGTGGTGGACGCACCCGACCAGGAACTTCCCGGTGAGTCCGTACGGGATGATCTCGTCGTCATCCTCGAAGGGATCCGCCACCGGGGTCTCGCCAAGCGCTCGTCGGCGCTGCTGCAGAGCCTGCTCGCCCAGGCCAAGAACTATCCGCAGCTGTGGGACCTCTACCACGCCGAGATCGTGGCCACGCGCCGCGCCCGGCTCACGCAGGTGCTCAAGCGCGGGATCGCGTCGGGCGAGCTCCGTGGCGACGTCGACCTCTCGCTGATGGCCGACCTGTTCACCGGCCCCCTGCTCACGCGCACCATCCTCAGCCACGACGCGCCCCTGCCCGACGGCCTCTCCGAGACCGTCGTGGACACCGTGATCGAAGGGCTGCGCACCTGAGGACCCTGGTTCCCGGCGGCGATACGCCTCTGATGTGCGGGTTTCGTCACAGCGGGGTGTGACCCGCGGTAAGACGGAACTGCCCGCCGCCGCCCGCCGTCCTCGTAGCAGTACGGCCGTCCCGGGGACGCTCTCCCCGTTGAAGGTGTGACGGCAAGGCACGGCACCGCCATCACCTAGGGTCGAACGGGTACGAGGACGGTGTGCACGGCGAATGAGGCGACGGTATGGCGCAGGCGTATATGACGGAGACGGGGACCGGCGGCTCGGGTCCTGAGCACCGCTCCCGTGTCCGGCGCCTGCTCGACGACTGGCGCAGAGGCTTCCGGGACCGGTCCGTCTGGCGCCGCGGGCTCGTCGTCGCGGGCCTCGCGGTGCTGCTCGCCCTGATCATGGCGCTGCATTCGCGCATCCCCAACCGCATCGGCAACATCGGCTCGCTCACCGAGACCTTCCTGCCGTGGCTGGGCCTCTTCGTGCCGGTGCTGCTCGTGCTCGCCGTGGTCCGCAGGTCGGCCACCGCCCTGATCGCCGTGCTGCTTCCGGCCCTTGTGTGGGTGAATCTCTTCGGCGGCCTGGTCTTCGACAAGTCCTCCGCGGGCGGCGACCTCACGGTCGCGACCCACAACGTCAACGCCGAGAACTCCGACCCCGAGGGCACCGCCCGCAAGATCGCCGCGTCCGGCGCCCAGGTGGTGGCCCTGGAGGAACTCACCGGCGAGGCGCTGCCCACGTACAAGAAGGTCCTTGCCGAGACCTATCCGTACCGGGCGGTCGAGGGCACCGTCGGCGTCTGGAGCAAGTACCCGCTCAGCGACAGCCGGTCCGTGGACATCAAGATGGGCTGGACCCGTGCGCTGCGCACCACCGTCGAGTCCCCGAAGGGGGAGTTCGCGGTCTACGTGGCCCATCTGCCGTCCGTACGCGTCAAGTTGAACGCCGGCTTCACGGCCGGTCAGCGCGACAACAGCGCGGAGGCGCTCGGTGTCGCGATCCGCGACGACAAGGTCCGCAAGCTGATCCTGCTCGGCGACCTCAACGGCACCATGAACGACCGCGCCCTGTCCCCGGTCACCTCCCAGCTGCGCTCCACGCAGGGTGCGGCGGGGGACGGGTTCGGGTTCAGCTGGCCGGCGTCGTTCCCGATGGCGCGGATCGACCAGATCATGGTGCGCGGGATGGAGCCGGTGAAGTCGTGGACGCTGCCGGAGACCGGGAGCGATCACCTGCCGGTGGCGGCCTCGGTCGAGCTCTGAGGGCTCGTACGGTCCTGGGGCCTGCCTGAGTCGTACGGCCTCGGGGCCTGACTTACGGGATGACGGTGAGGCCTGACTTACGGGACGACGGCGAAGCCTGACTTACGGGACGACGATGTCCCGCTCGTGAAAGCCGGTGTCGGCGCCCGTGTCCCGTGGGCAGGGGCTCACATGCACCTCGGTGCCGCGGTCCGTCGCATGGTGCTCACGGCCGGCGGAGCCGATGCCGCTCACGGAGGCGATCACGGCGACCACCGCGAGCACCAGAGCCGCGATCGCGAGGCCGTGGCGCAGGGCCGGCACATACGTCGGCGGAATCATGACGAACGGGCCCTTCGGTGCGGAAACGGGGATCTGACCAAGGTGCCAGCCTTTTATGGCCGCCTTAGCCGGATTCCTGCCTGATTCCTGCGCCGAAGGACCCGTCGTCGTAGGGTCCGAGGTCCCGGGACCCGTGGTCCCGTGGTCCCGTGGGGGAGTTACTTGGCCGAGCCCGTCCAGATCGCGTCGTCGTACTCGAGGATCTCGGGGCTCATCTCCAGCTGGAGTTCCTTCTCGGCGCCGACCGGGACGGAGAAGGCGTACTTGGCGGTGGCCTTCTTGCCGGGCAGGACCGTGCCCTCGAAGGGCTTGGTGCCGTTGGAGCCGTCGAAGATCATCTCGGTGTCGGAACCCTTGCCGTCACGCAGGCTGGGGAAGGCGCCGCTGATGTCGAGCTTTTCCTTGCTGCCGTTCTCGATCGTGATCGTGAACTGGTAGGCCTTGTTGCCCTTCTCGTGGCCCGCGGCGTACTGGTCCGGCGTGTACGCCTTCGGCGCGGAGACGGTGACCGCGACGCCGTCCTCGTACTCCCATGCGTCACCGAACGCGGCCGGGTCGCCGGAGTCCGCGGAGTCGGCCGGGGCTTCCTCGCCGGCGTCGGTGGCCTCTTCGGTCGGGTCCTTCGGCGCGGACGAGGAAGCGTCCTTGATGGCCTTGTCGAGCTCTTCGCCGGCTTCGTTGACGAACCACACGGTGAAGGCCAGTACGGCGATGGCGACGACCACGGCGATACCGCCGGTGATCGCACCGGCGAGCGCGGCGCCCTTGTTGGTGGCCTCACCACGGCGGGCGCGGCCCATGCCTATGAAACCGAAGACGAGTCCGAGCACACCGAGGATCGCGCCGACCCAGAACAGCACGATGGTGATCGCGAGGACGAGGCCGATGATGCCCGTGACGAGGGCGGCCGTGCCCAGACCGTTGCGCGGCTGCATGAACGGGCCCGCGGGCGGGGCCATCGGGTAGCCGGGGCCGGGCGGCGGCGGGGGAAACGCCTGGTA
>NZ_JAAKZW010000082.1 GCF_011044995.1 Streptomyces mesophilus
ACCGAAGTCCCCGCCGCCGAAGCCTCCGTCTCCGAAACCCCCGCCGAAATCATCGGAGTTGAAGTCCGAGCCCGAGGGGTCGCCGCCGCCCATCGAGGGGTCCGAGTAGGCGTAGGCCGGGCTCGCCATCATCGAGCCGAGCATGGTGCCGACCAGGAGGCCCGGCAGGATGCCGCCGCCGAAGTAGCCGCCCGCCCAGGGGCCGTACGCGGGGCCGGCGTCGTAGTACGGGCGGCGGCCCTGATCGGTGTCGACCGTGCGGACCGCCGGGTCCTCGCCGTCGTCGATACGGGCCTTGTCGGCCGCGCACACCGGGACGTCGCGGGCCGGGCCGCCGGGCGGCGCCCAGGACGCGTCGGCCACGGACGGGCCGTGCCGGGGATCGAAGAAGCAGGGAAGGCGGCGCTCGGGCAGGGCGCGGCCCTCGCGTCGTGCGGCCAGGACCGCGAGCGAGTAGCGGCCGTCCTCGAGGGCCTGCGTCACGCCCTTGACGTCCTCGGGGCGCTGCGCCGATGCCATGATCGATTTGGCGGATTCGTACGAGTCGAGGGCTCGCTCGTAGTCCTCGCGCATGGCGTCCGTCGCGCCCTTCTCGCCCGGGTGGAAGTCGAGGCGTTCCAGCTCCTCGCCGAAGGCCGTGATGTCCTCGTCGACGACGACACGCAGCCTCTCCAGGGCGGCGCGCGTCTCTTCGGCCTTCTTGCGCTTGTTGCGCTTGACCAGGACGTACGCGCCCGCGCCACCGGCCACGGCGACCGCACCCAGGCCCACCAGGGCGCCGGTGGGGACGCCGTCGTCGGCTGCCGAGCCGCCCCAGGAGCTGGGGGCGGTGCCGTTGGCGTCTCGGGTGGCGGCGTTCACGTAGGCCTCGAGGCCGGCCGAGTCACCCAGGCTCTGCAGATTCCGCGCCTCGCCCCGGGACAGCACCGACGGGTCCGCGCGTACGGAGAACGTGTCACCGCGCTGCACCCCGTACACACCGGGGTCGCCGACCGCGGCGCGCAGAGCGGTGAAGTCCTCCTCCGACGTGCGGAAGTCCGCCGGCAGCACGGCCAGGAACACGGGCTTGCCCGCGTCCTTGATCTGCTGGGCGAGCCGGTCCGCGTCCGCGGACGACAGCTGTCCGGAGGCCGCCGGATCGACGTACACCGGACTCTTCTCCAGACCGTTCGCCACGGCCGAGATGTCCGAAGCGGCCGTGGCCCCGGGTGCCGCCGCGAGGGCGGCTCCCAGGGCCAGCAGCAGTCCGGCCAGGGCGACCATGATCCGCCTTGTCCCGTTGATCCGCTTCGTAAGCTTTCTCATACTTCGAAGCTAACTCAGCGGGAGGCCGGACGGGCGGGTCGGGAGGACTATTCCGTGGGCTCGACCCCGGCCCGCAGCAGTCCGTAGGTGTACGCGTCCTCCAGGGCCTGCCAGGACGCGGAGATGACGTTCTCCGCGACGCCGACCGTGGCCCACTCCCCCTGGCCGTCCGAGGTGGAGATCAGCACCCGGGTCGTGGACTCGGTGCCGTGCCGGCCTTCGAGGATGCGGACCTTGTAGTCGACGAGTTCGAGCTTGGCGAGCTGCGGATAGATCCGCTCCAGGCCGCGGCGCAGGGCGTTGTCGAGGGCGTTGACCGGGCCGTTACCCTCACCGGTGGTGACGATGCGCTCACCCTTGGCCCACAGCTTCACGGTGGCCTCGTTGGCATGGGTGCCGTCGGGCAGGTCCTCGACGATGGCGCGCCAGGACTCGATCCGGAAGTAGCGGCGGGCCCGGCCCTCGACCTCCTCGCGGAGCAGCAGTTCGAAGGAGGCGTCGGCGGCCTCGTACGTATAGCCCTTGAGTTCGCGCTCCTTGACCCGCTCGACGACCCGGCCGACCAGTTCGCGGTCGCCGCCGAGGTCGACGCCGAGCTCCTTGCCCTTGAGCTCGACGGAGGCGCGGCCCGCCATGTCGGAGACCAGCATCCGCATGGTGTTGCCGACGAGTTCGGGGTCGATGTGCTGGTAGAGGTCCGGGTCGACCTTGATCGCGGAGGCGTGCAGTCCCGCCTTGTGCGCGAAGGCCGAGACGCCCACGTACGGCTGGTGCGTGGAGGGCGTCAGGTTCACGACCTCGGCGATGGCGTGCGAGATCCGGGTCATGTCCTTGAGGGAGCCCTCGGGCAGGACGTGCTTGCCGTACTTGAGCTCGAGGGCGGCGACGACCGGGAAGAGGTTGGCGTTGCCGACCCGCTCGCCGTAGCCGTTGGCCGTGCACTGGACGTGGGTGGCGCCCGCGTCCACGGCGGCGAGGGTGTTGGCGACCGCGCAGCCGGTGTCGTCCTGGGCGTGGATGCCGAGCCGGGCGCCGGTGTCCGCGAGGACCGTGCCGACGACCGCCTGGACCTGGGCGGGGAGCATGCCGCCGTTGGTGTCGCAGAGGATGACGACCTCGGCGCCGGCCTCCTTCGCCGCCCGGACGACCGACTTCGCGTACGCGGGGTTGGCGCGGTAGCCGTCGAAGAAGTGCTCGCAGTCGACGAAGACCGTGCGGCCCTGCTCGCGCAGATACGCCACGGTGTCGGCGATCATCGCGAGGTTCTCGTCGAGGGTGGTGCGCAGGGCGAGTTCGACATGGCGGTCATGGGACTTGGCGACCAAGGTGATCACCGGGGCGCCGGACGCGAGCAGCGCCCTGACCTGCGGGTCCTCCTCGGCCTTGGCGCCGGCCCTGCGGGTGGCGCCGAACGCCACGAGCTGGGCGTTCTTGAACGTGATCTCGTCGGCGGCGCGCGCGAAGAACTCGGTGTCGCGGGGGTTGGCGCCCGGCCAGCCGCCCTCGATGTAGCCGACGCCGAAGTCGTCCAGGTGCCGTGCGATGGTCAGCTTGTCCGCGACGGTGAGGTTGATGCCCTCGCGCTGTGCGCCGTCGCGCAGCGTCGTGTCGAAGACGTGGAAGGCGTCGCGGGGGCCGTAGGGCCCGTCGGTATCTCCGTGCTCGACAGAGGAAGCTTCCGTGGCTCGGTTCATGCTGCTGGCTCCTGATTCGGATCTCGGTCTACCGGAAGGACCGGCTCCGCCGTCCTCCTATGATCCCTGGCGCTCCGCGTCCGGCTGAGGGTGGGCCGGAAAACGAAAAAACCCCTCGTGGGTACGAGAGGTTTGCGCGCGGGTCGAGGACGACGGTGTCCGCCCGTACGTCGGTCGGTACGGGACGGTCACTGCGGACCGGCGCGCCTGCTGCCAATAATCATGGCGAACGAGAGCACGGTCGCAGTCTTGCACACTCCCCGGCGGCCGCCGGGGGCGTCTCAGGATGCGAACGCCCTTGCCCTGGGGCCTTCTTCACGTGCGGTGCGCGGGCCTGCCTTCTCGGCGCCGCGCGCGCCTGCCCACCGCGCACCGCGCGCCTCTCCTTCCCCAAGGCCCTCTTGTCGCCCACAGGTCCATACCTTCACACTGCTAGCGCTCCGCAGATCTGATCTGTACACGACACCCCACTGTCGGGAGGCAGCTCGTGAAGCGCACCCTTGCCCTGGCCGCGGCCCTCGCCGCTTTCCCCCTCACCCTCTCTTCCGCCGCCCTCGCGGCACCCGAGCCGACGCCCGGCGCCGGCATCACCGCAAGCCCTCAGACGTATCGCCAGAACACCGAGCTCAAGGCCGAGTTGGGCGGCCGCAGTGCCGGCAGCTATCTCGGCGCCGACGGCGAGCTGGTCACCACGGTGACCAGCGAGGCCGACGCCGCCCTGGTCAGAGCCGAAGGCGCCGAGCCCCGGCTGGTCGAGCGCAGCGGCGCCGAGCTGCGCGGCGCGCAGCAGACGCTGACCGAGACCTCGATACCGGGCACGTCGGTGGGCATCGACCCCCGCCGCAACCAGGTCGTCGTCGAAGCCGACTCGACGGTCTCCAAGGCGGACCTCGCCCGGCTGCAGCGGGCGGCCGCGGCGCAGGACGGCGCGGTCCGGTTGGTCCGTATCCCGGGCGTCTTCAAGGAGGAGATCGCGGGCGGCGACGCGATCTACGGCGGTGGCTACCGCTGCTCGTCGGCCTTCAACGTCTCCTCCGGCTCGACGCGCTACTTCGTGACGGCCGGGCACTGCACCAACGCGGCCACCGACTGGCGCGCCACCAGCGGCGGTGCGGTGATCGGGCAGCGGCACGGCACCAGCTATCCGACCAACGACTACGGCATCGTCCGCTACACCGACGGCTCGTCCCCGTCCGGGAACGTCAACCTCTACAACGGCAGCCACCAGGACATCACTTCGGCCGCGGACCCGGTCGTCGGCCAGGCGGTGCGCAAGAGCGGCTCGACGACCAAGGTCACCTCGGGCACGGTCACCGCGACCGACGTCACGGTCAACTACGGCAGCGGCAACATCGCGTACGGCATGGTCCGTACGACGGTCTGCTCGGCGGGCGGCGACAGCGGCGGCGCCCACTTCTCGGGCTCCACGGCCCTCGGCATCCACTCGGGCAGCGGCGGCTGCACCGACGGCGTCAACGGCTCGGCGATCTTCCAGCCGGTCCGGGAGGCGCTGTCGGCGTACGGGGTGAATGTGTACTGAGCGGGTGCTGTGCGTCCTGTCCGTCCCCGGTCCTCCGGGGGTGGGCAGGACGCTCTACCTTTCGACCTTCAGCTCGAACTCGCAGTGCAGCGTTTGCTGGTAGTGGCGGTCGTTCTGGATGTAGTCGAACCGGGTCGCGCCCCAGATGCCCTTCGGTGGTGCGGTGATCTGCACCTTCGCCATGTAGAAGATCACCGCATCGCTGTGGGGCTGCACCACCAGTGGGGCCTTCGCATGGTCGGGCAAGCTGTCGAAATCCGGCATCCCGGTCTCGTGCCTGCCCCGGGCCAGCGGTACGAAACCGTCGGTGTCGTCCACGCTGAACGCCGCGTAGCCGAGCACGCGGAGCCCGTCGGGGGCGTCAAGCAGCGTGACATCGGTGATGGTCAGGGGCTTCGAGCTGACGTTGTCAGGGAAACCGACGGCGGCCCAGAAGGTCTCACCGAGCCGGGCGTGCTCAGTCCCGGCTGACAACCCGCATTCCTGCAGAGCCTTCCCTACGGGAACTCCGTCGTGCGCACTGCCGGCTCCTTGCGCCGAGAGCACCGCGAACAGTGTCAGGCCGCAGGCCGCCAGGCCTCTGGACATTTTCCGGCGTGCCAAAGCCATCGCCGATCCCCCGATCCCCCGTCCGCGGAGTGTTTCCGCAGGTCGCGGGAGCATAGCGCGGGGGCGAACCGCTCACCAGAGGTCTCAGTCGGGCCGCAAGGACTCGTCCAGGAACTCCCGTACCTGCACGAGCACTTCGTCCCGGTTCGCACCCGGCAGGCCCACCGCCACATGGACCGAGAAGCCGTCGAGCAGGGCGCGTAGGCGGGTGGCGAAGCGTTCGGGGTCCGTGCCCCGGAACTCGCCGCGGGAGATGCCCTCGGCGAGCAGGGCGACCAGGTCGCGGTGCCAGGCGCGCTCGATGGCCAGCTGGCGGCGGCCCGCCTCGACGGAGGCGTCGGCGTACGGGGAGCGGTTCCAGACCTCCATCCACAGGGTCCAGTGCGGGTCGCGGGGGCCTTCGGGGACGTACAAGTCGACGTATGCGTCCAGCCGTTCCCGTACGGAAGAAGCACCCGAGAGCAGCGCCCGCCGCTGCTCGCCCAGGCGGCCCTCGCTCCACTCCAGGGTCTGCAGGAGCAGCTCGTCCTTGGTCTTGAAGTAGTAGAGGAGATGGCCGCTGCTCATCGCGACCTCGCGGCCGAGCGCCGCCATGGTGAGCTGGTCGAGTCCGCCGTCGGCGACCATCGCCATGGCGGCGGCGAGCACGTCCTCGCGCGGGGGTGCGTGCTTGCGTGAGCGCGGAGGCGCGTGCTTGCGTGAGCGCGGTGGCGTGCTCATGCCGTGCGGGGCTGCTGCTGGGTGATGCAGTGGATGCCGCCGCCGCCCGCGAAGATGGCGCGGGCGTCGACCAGCGTGACCGTGCGGTCCGGGAACAGGCGGCGGAAGATGCCCGCCGCGTGCTCGTCGCGCGGGTCGTCGAAGGCGCACAGGACGACGCCGCCGTTGCAGAGGTAGTGGTTGATGTAGGAGTAGTCGGCCCAGCCGCCGTCCTCCTCGCGGATTTTGGTCGGGGCCGGGATCTCGACGACCTCGATGCGGCGGCCCTTGGCGTCGGTCTGCGCACGCAGGAACTCGACGTTCTCGCGGCAGAGTTCGTGGTCGGGGTGGGACGGGTCCGGCTGGGTGTGGGCGACCACGACGCCGGGGGCCGCGAAGGCGGCGACGATGTCGACGTGGCCGAGGGTGCCGTAGCCGTGCGGAGGGTAGTCGGCGGTCAGGCCGCGCTTCAGCCAGATCGCCTTCGTCGTGCCGAGCTTCGCGTGGATCTCGGCCTCGACCTGCTCGCGGGACCAGCCGGGGTTGCGCTCCGGGCCCAGCTGCACGGTCTCGGTGAGCAGGACCGTGCCCTCGCCGTCGACGTGGATGCCGCCGCCCTCGTTGACGAGCGGGGAGCTGTGCACGGGGACGCCGGCGAGATCCGCCACGTACGAGGCGATCTTGGAGTCGTGCTCCCAGTTCGCCCACTCCTGGGCTCCCCAGCCGTTGAACACCCAGTCCACGGCGGCCAGTTGGCCACCAGCGTCCACCACGAACGTCGGGCCGATGTCGCGCATCCACGCGTCGTCCAGGTCCCGCTCGACCAGCTCGATGTCCGGGCCGAGCAAGGCGCGGGCGGAGTCGGCCTGGCCGGGGCCGTGGACGACGGTGACCGGCTCGAAGCGGCGCACGGCGCGGGCGACCGAGGCCCAGGCCTCGCGCGCCTCGGCGAGCTCTTCGGCACAGGAGAAGGTGGTGTTGGGGCCGGGCCAGGCCATCCAGGTGCGCTCGTGCGGGGCCCACTCGGCGGGCATACGGAAGGTCATAGCAGGCTCTCTCAGGAGGTCAGAGGCGGTGTCGTTTACAGGAAGTAGAGGCGGTTCAGGGATACGGAGTCGGCGGGCTCCGAGCGCATCGGCCGCCCGTCGAGCGTGACAAGGCCGCTGCGGGCGTCCACGTCGACCGCGCCGATACGGGAGTTGAGCAGCAGGTCGCCCGGGCCGATGCCCCGGGTCCCGCGCACGCCGACGCGGCGCCGGCGCGTGGGCAGCCGGTCGCCTTCGAGGGCGGCGGCCGCCTGCGAGACGAAGGCGACGGAGAGGTCGGCGGCCGTCGCGCCGTGCGCGCCGAACTGCGGTCCGAGGACGAGGGGTTCGCAGGTGTCGGTGGCCGCGTTCGGGTCGCCGACGACGCCGTACGCGGGGAAGCCCGACTTGAGGACCAGCTGCGGCTTGGCGCCGAAGAACGCCGGCTGCCAGAGCACGATGTCCGCCATCTTGCCGACCTCGATCGACCCGATCTCGTGCGCGAGACCGTGGGCGACGGCCGGGTTGATGGTGAGCTTGGCGAGGTAGCGCAGGACGCGCGCGTTGTCGTCGTGCGCGCCGTCGCCGTCGAGCGGGCCGAGCTCGGCCTTCATCTTGCCCGCCATCGCGAACGTACGCCGGACCGTCTCGCCCGCCCGCCCCATGCCCTGCGCGTCGGACGAGGTGATGCCGATGGCGCCCAGGTCGTGCAGCACGTCCTCGGCGCCCATCGTCCCGGCGCGGATGCGGTCGCGGGCCATGGCGGCGTCGCCCGGCAGATCGGTCTTCAGGTCGTGGACCGAGACGATCATCCCGTAGTGCTCGGCGACCGCGTCCCGGCCGAAGGGCAGGGTGGGGTTGGTGGAGGAGCCGATGACGTTCGGAACGCCCGCCATCTTCAGGACGTTCGGCACGTGGCCGCCGCCGCAGCCCTCGATGTGGAAGGCGTGGATGGTACGGCCGTCCAGGACGCGCAGGGTGTCCTCGACCGACAGACACTCGTTCAACCCGTCGCTGTGCAGGGCGACTTGGACGTCGTACTCCTCGGCGACGCGCAGCGCGGTGTCGAGCGCCCGGGTGTGCGCGCCCATGTCCTCGTGCACCTTGAAGCCGGACGCCCCACCCTCGGCGAGTGCCTCCACCAGCGGGGCTTCATGGGAGGACGAACCGCGCGCCAGGAAGCCGATGTTGACCGGCCAGGCGTCGAAGGCGTTGAAGGCGTGCTTGAGGGCCCAGGGCGAGTTGACGCCGACGCCCCACACCGGGCCGAACTCCTGGCCGATGACCGTGGTGACGCCGGAGGCGAGCGAGGCCTCCATGATGCGCGGCGACAGCAGGTGGACGTGAGTGTCCACGGCGCCCGCGGTGGCGATCATGCCCTCGCCGGAGACGATCGAGGTCCCGGTGCCGACCACGACCTCCACGCCGTCGAGCGTGTCCGGGTTCCCGGCCCGTCCGATCGCGTGGATCCGGCCCTCGCGGATACCGATCGAGGTCTTGCGGATGCCCTGCACGGCATCGATGACCAGGACGTTGCTGATGACGACATCGCAGGTCTCGCGGACGGCGGCGGCCTTGAGGTGCAGTCCGTCGCGCGCGGTCTTGCCGAAGCCGGCGAGGAACTCGTCGCCGTACGCCTGGGAATCCGCCTCGACTCGGACCACCAGGCCCGAGTCGCCGAGGACGACGCGGTCGCCGGCGCGGGGGCCGTGTGTGGCCGCGTACTCGTGCGGGGTCAGTCGGCGGGCTTCGGCCGGGTGGCCTCCGGGGCGGCTCATCGCCCGGCCCCCTTTTCCGTGGGCTCGACGGGCTCGACGGGCTCGACGGGCTCGACGGGCTCGTCGGGCTCGATGGGTTCCTTGGGGTCGGCCCCGAGATATCCGCAGGCGACCGCGCGGCGCAGCGCCTCGGCGCGGGCGCCGGGTGCGTCCAGGGGTCCGTCGACGAGACCCGCGAACCCGATGGCGATCCGTTCGCCGCCGATCGGCACGAGGCCGACCTCCGCGGACTCACCGGGCCCGAACCGTACGGACGCCCCGGCCGGGATCGCGAGCCGCATCCCGTACGCCGCCGCGCGGTCGAAATCGAGCCGCGGGTTGGCCTCGAAGAAGTGGAAGTGCGAGGTCACGCTGACGGGGACGGAGGCGGTGTTGCGTACGGCGATACGTGCGGTCGCGGCCGGCTCCCGATGAGCGGGTCCCGGCAGGACCGCACCCGGAGCCGCCTCCCCCAGCGAGCCCCCGGCCAGCGGATCGGAGACGACGGCGAGCCGCGACCCGTCGTCGAAGACAGCCTCCACATGCACCTCGGTGACCACGTCGGCGACGCCCGGCAGCACATCGTCCGGCCCGAGCACCGCCTTCGCCCGCGCGATCGCCTCGGCCAGGCGCAGCCCGTCACGGGCCGCTTCGCACACGGTGTCGGCGATCAGCGCGGTGGCCTCGGGCACGTTGAGCCTGAGGCCGCGCGCCCGCCGGGCACGGGCCAGCTCGGCGGCGCCGAACAGGAGCAGGCGGTCGCGTTCGGTGGGGGTGAGTCGCATGGGCCGGGCACTACTCCCTCGATGACGTTTAGAGCACCACTCTAAAGCGTGGAGCGCGTGGTGGGCATCATCGGCGTCTGAAGTTGAGATCCGTCACATCGATCAGCACTCAAATGGGCGGGCCAGGTCAGCCGGCCGCGTCCTCGGCGAGGCGCCAGGCGCGCCCTGCGGCGTCGTAGCGCAGGGTCCCGCGGACCAGCGTCAGGTCGAGCGCCTGGAGCTGTCGGTACGCCTCGTCGTCGAGGTCGCGGGTGAGCAGGACGCGGACGCCGGTGTCGGTGTCCTGGAGGGCGACGGGGCGCGGGGCCGGGGTGCGCAGGATCGCGTCCTTGAGTTTCCGGTACGCATCCTCGGCGAGCTTGCCGCCGAGGCTCCCGAGGAAGGCGTGCAGGGGCAGCGTGACGAGGATGAGAAGCTCCAGGCTGCGGCGTACGGGGACGGCCCTAACTCGGACGGTGAGGCCGAGGTCGGTGAGGGCATCGACGAGGGGGGTCTCGATGCCGGGGGCGTCCTGTTCGGGGACGAACAGGTCGGCCTGGAGCGGGGGTTGTGGGGTCATGTCCGGCGGCCTGCCTTCCGTCAGGTTGCCTGGAGGAGGTCGAGGAGCAGAACTTCACCGCCTTCGATGAGTGCCAGGCGGGTGCCGTCGGGGGCATAGGCGATCTGGGTTCCGCCGGGTGGGCCAGAGAGTGCGGAACGGCGCTGGCTGCCTGGCGAGGACCGGTGGTTCCACAAGGCATCTCCGGTGGTCAGGTCCCATACGGTGGCGCCGGCCACGTGGGCCGTTGCCATCCGGGTGCCGTCAGGGCCGAAGGCGAGTCCGAGAACCTGATCCGGCTGCGGTACCTGCGAGAGCAGAAGCCCGGACTTGATCTCCCAGATACGGACGCAGTTGCCGCTCGCCGTAGCGAGGTGGGTGCCGGGTCGGTTGAAGGCCACGGCGACCAGGACGTCATCATGGGGCAACCGCAGGAGCTGCTTGCCCGACTCCACGTCCCAGACCCGGGCATCGCCTGGGAACTCCCCAGGCCTGGGCCCACCCTCCGGCCAGGCCGCGTCGCCGACCGCAGCGAGCAGGGCGCCCTCAGGCGAGAACGCCAGGGCGCTCACGCGCACGCGTCCGTACATCAGTACCGTCCTTTGACGGCCCTCCGAATCGGTGAAGGTCACCATGCCGGAGCGAGCTGTCGCGGCAATACGGCCGCCCTTGGCGACCGCTGCCAGCGAGCCGAACTCATCGGCCAGCTGCCACTTCTCAACGGAGGAGCCGGACTTGGTTCGCCACGTGCGGACCTGGTCGCCTGCGACGGTGGCGAAGGTACGACCCAGCGCGTCGAAGGACACCCCCAGGGTCCAGTCCTGAGTGGGGGGCGGCACTGTGGCGCCGGACGCGGTGCCCCCGTATCCGCCGCATCGCACCTGGCACACGAGCGATCCATACATGTCGACGACGACGGCCAGCCGCGTACGGCACCCCACAGCGAGCCAGCGGGAGTCCTCGCTGAACGCCAACGAACAGGGCCACTTGAGCTCGTCGACCGAGATGGCGCGCTGCTTCGACGCCGGTCGGCGACGGAGCGTTGCGAACGTCGGCAGTTCCGGCATCGCGGTCGAGGCGGCGCCCGGCGGCTCTCCTTTCCAGGAGACATAGTCCCGTCCCAAAACTGCCCAGCCGGCGCTGTGGGTGGGGAGGTTCAGAGAGGCGGCCCCCCATATCTCCTCGCGGATCTGCGGCTGGGGCTGCGGCTGCGGCTGCGGCTGCGGCTGGGGCTGCGCCCGCGGCTGGGGCCGCGGCTCAGGTTGCAACTGCTGCTCGGGGTGCGGCTCCGGCTTTGCGGCCCGCTCGGCCCCCCTCCCCACAACCGCACCACCGGCGGGCTCGACGCCAGAGCCCTCGCCCGGCCCGGCCCGCTCGCCCTCCGCCCGCGCCACCTCACCGACCTCGAACAACACCCCTTCCGACGCCCGCATATAGAGCACCGGCGTCCCCCACTCCAACGTCCCCGGCAGCGCAAGCCGGATCGCCTGCCGCGCCTCCGTCACCGCCGTGTCGACGGGCAGACGGTGCGCGAGGCCCTCGTAGAAGGTCCGGCCGAACTCCACCGCCGCCCGGTCCGAGATCGCGTACTGCATCGCGAGTGCCGCCGGCAGCCCGTCACGCAGCAGCGCCCCGCCCATGCTGGAAAAGAGGTCGGCGTCGGCCGAGCGACCCGTTTCGCAGGCGTTGAGCACGACCAGGCGCAGCGAGCGGTGGGCCTTCAGCAGCATCGCGAAGTTCTCGGCGCCGAGTTGGTACGTTCCGCCTTCCTCGCCCGCGAGCGCCAACGTGCCCTCTTGCGCGACCGGGTCGAAGCCGCCGTGGCCGATGAAGTGCAGGACGTGCCAGGGGCCCCGGTACCTGAGCGCGTCGCGCAGAGCGCGCCAGTGCTCGCCGTCGACCCAGCCGAGTTCGATCAGCCCGGCGTCCTGCAGACCTGCGAGCGCGCCGCCGAGCCGGTCGCGCTCGGCCCGCACGGCGAGCGGCTCGAGGTCGTCGGGGCGGGCGGCCATGCACAGGATGCGCAAGGGTGCGGCGACTGCCAACGCACGCCGGGGCACCGCCACTTGAGGATGCCGGACGAGCGGCATCGTGGTGAAGACATAGCCGTTCTCCGCCCCGTCGAAGAGGAACTCCCAAGGCAGCCGCGCAAGTTCCGGCGGGCGGACCCGCAGCACCAGGCGCAGGGAGCGGTCCGACTCGGCGGCGCGATGGCGGGCGGCCGCGAAGAGCGCCCGGCCGTCCCCTGCGAACAGCGTGTCGAAGAGGATCCGGCCGAGTTCCTGCACGGGCCGCTCCTCGGGCGGCGCACTCCGGCGCACCACTGCGGAGGAGGCGAGGATCGCGTCGGGGAGCCGGGCACAGAGGATGCGTAATTCCTCCGCGCCCACCGGTAGACGCACCTCGTCGGCACTCGCCTCGGAGCCGTCCGCGGCGCGCAGCGTCACCTGGTAGACGCCCGGTCCCGCGGGGCCGATCTCGGCCTGGAAGTCGACTGTACGCACGGTGCGCCCCACCCCCGTCCCCGCCAGGTGGCATGCAGGTCCACGATCCCACGCACGCGGGGCCCGGGACCCGCGCAGGACAGGGATGAACGGATACAGGGACGCGCGGGCAACCGGATACGCGGCACGGGTGGACTCGCCCGCCCCGGCCGCGCAGATCCCCCAGGAGGGCGACCCGGCCAGGTCTCCTTGCCGGATGATCTCTTGCGCACCGTCAGCAGGGCGGTAGGCCCGTGCACATCCTCATCGGACTCGTCGGGCTCGTCGTCTTCCTCGCCCTGGCCTTCCTGCCGTCCCGCGATCTGCGGCTGCTGCGGGTCAAGGCGCCGTACATCGGGCTGATGCTCGTCGTCCAGTTCGTCCTGGGTCTCGTCATGCTGAAGACGAGCCTCGGGCAGAGCGCCGTCGACGCCCTCGCGGACGGGTTCGGCAAGCTGCTCGAGTACGCCGGTGACGGCACGGCGTTCGTCTTCGGGAGCCTCGCCGACCCCGACGCCGAGGGCAATGTGCCGTTCCTGCTCAGCGTGCTGATGCCGATCATCTTCGTCTCCGCGCTGATCGGCATCCTGCAGTACCTGCGGGTGCTCCCGCTGATCGTGAAGTACCTCGGCGTCGTCTTGTCGAAGGTCACCGGGGCCGGCCGGCTCGAGTCGTTCAACGCCGTGTCGGCCGCGATCCTCGGCCAGTCCGAGAGCTTCATCGCGATCAAGACGCTGCTGCCCACGCTGACCCCGAAGCGCCTCTACATGCTGAGTGCCTCGGCCATGTCCACGGTCTCGATGTCGATCGTCGGCGCCTACATGACGATGATCGAGCCGCGTTATGTCGTGGCCGCCATCGTGCTGAATCTCTTCGGCGGCTTCATCGTGGTCTGGCTGCTCAATCCGTACGAGCTGACGCCCGAGGAGGACGTGGTCGTCACGCCCGAGCGGAAGAAGCGGTCGTTCTTCGAGATGCTCGGCGAGTACATCCTCGACGGCGCGAAGATCGCGGTCACCGTCGCGGCCATGCTGATCGGGTTCGTCGCGCTGATCGCGCTGATCAACGGGCTCGTCTCGGGACTCACGGGCGGTACGAGCTTCCAGGAGATCCTGGGGTACGTCTTCGCCCCGTTCGCCTTCCTCACCGGGGTGCCCTGGGGTGAGTGTGTCGACGCCGGGCAGATCATGGCCACGAAGCTGGTGTCGAACGAGTTCGTGGCGATGCTCGCGTTCACCGACGCGAACCCGGGTGGGAAGGTGGAGCTCGGTGAGCGGGCCACGGCGATCGTCCAGACGTTTCTGGTGTCCTTCGCCAACTTCAGTTCGATCGGGATCATCGCCGGTGCGGTGAAGTCTCTGTCCCCTGCGCACGGGGACCAGATCGCTCGCTTCGGGCTGAAGCTTGTGTACGGGGCCACGTTGGTGTCGTTCATCAGCGCGACGATTGTGGGGCTGATCTCGTAGGCGGTCCCGCGGCGGGGCGTGAAGCTCCGGGGTATCGGGGCGGAACCCCGTCGCTCAGCCTTCGGGGGCTCCGCGGCCTGGCCCCCGGTGGGGGTGCCGAGCCCCGAAGGAGCGCGACCCTTTGGGGTATCGGGGCGGAGCCCTGTCGCTCGGCCTTCGGGGGCTCCGCCCCCTGGTCCCCGGTGGGTGCCGCGCCCCGACGGAGCGCGACCCTTTGGGGTATCGGGGCGGAGCCCCGTGTTCGGGTACGGGTGTGGTGCGCCTGCGGCGGGCTTTTCTCCCCGCCCCGCCCCTTCCCGAAACCGGGGCTTCGCCCCGGGCCCCGCATCCGAACTTCGTTCGGATCTGCTCAATCGCCGCAGGGGCTGGATGTGCCCCAGAAGCTGGATGTGCCCCAGAAGCTGAAAGCAAAGGCCGGGCCCCCTCCGCGGGGAGCCCGGCCTTCGTCGTGCGTACGACGCGGGACCTAGCCCAGCGTGTGCATCCAGGCGTGCTTGTCCGTGGCCGTGCCGCGCTGGATGTCGAGGAGGGACTCGCGCAGGCGGAGCGTGACCGGGCCCGGCTCGCCGGCGGACTGGGTCCACTCGCCCGCGTTGCACTTGACCGTGCCGACGGGGGTAATCACCGCGGCGGTACCGCAGGCGAAGACCTCGGTGAGCGAGCCGTTCTGGGCGTCGCGCTGCCACTCGTCGAGGGAGATGCGGCCCTCGGTGGCCGTGTAGCCGAGGTCGCGGGCGACCTGGAGGAGGGAGTCACGGGTGACGCCCTCGAGGATCGAGCCGGTGAGCTCAGGGGTGACGATCTTGTCGCCGTACACGAAGTACAGGTTCATGCCACCGAGTTCCTCGACCCACTTGTGCTCGACCGCGTCGAGGTAGCAGACCTGGTCGCAGCCCTTGGACGCGGCCTCGGCCTGCGCGAGCAGCGACGCGGCGTAGTTGCCGCCGGTCTTCGCGGCGCCCATGCCGCCGGGGACGGCGCGCACGCGGTCCTCGGAGAGCCAGATCGAGACGGGCTTCACGCCGCCCGCGAAGTACGCGCCGGCGGGCGAGGCGATGACCATGAAGAGGTACTCGTTGGCCGGCTTCACACCGAGACCGACCTCGGTCGCGAACATGAACGGGCGCAGGTAGAGGGACTCCTCGCCGCCGTGCGCCGGGACCCAGTCCTTGTCCTGCTGCACGAGCAGGTCGCAGGCCTCGATGAAGGTCTCGACGGGCAGCTCGGGCATGGCGAGCCGGCGGGCCGAGGCCTGGAAGCGCTTGGCGTTGGCCTCCGGACGGAAGGTGGCGACGGTGCCGTCGGGCTGCCGGTAGGCCTTGAGGCCCTCGAAGATCTCCTGCGCATAGTGCAGGGTCATGTTCGCCGGGTCGATCGAGAGCGGTCCGTACTCCACGAGCTGTCCGTCGTGCCAGCCGCGGCCCTCGGTCCACTTGATGGTGACCATGTGGTCGGTGAAGTGGCGGCCGAAGCCGGGGTTGGCCAGGATCGCCTCGCGCTCGGCCGCGGACAGCGGATGCGAGGAGGGCTTGAGCTCGATCGTGGGCGTCGTCATGAGTGGATGTCCTTCACCGGTTTCGTGTGTGACGGACCGCGCCTCACGCCCAGTCTTCGGAAATGATCCAGTCCCGGACGACTGAGAGCTTGCTACCCCACATTCCGCGGCCCCACGTTCGATTATCGCTCGTGTCCGGCCGTGGGCGAAACGGGTGCATGCGGTGTGCGGCGGCCCAAGGGTCGATGGTGGCATCCGGCGGCGCAAACGAGAAGCCGCCGGGTGCCTTGTGCAGGCTGCCCGGCGGCTTGAGGTGGTGCTTGCGACGGGCTCGTGGTGACCCGTCGACGAGTGTCCGAGGGTCAGCCGGTTACTCGTACGGCGAGCGCGTCGCCGATTTCCTCGGTGGTACGGGTGCTCTCGCCGCGCTCGCCCAGGTCGGCGGCGACGGCTTCCTCGATACGGGCGGCCTCGGCCTCGTATCCGAGATGGCGGAGCAGCAGCGCGACGGACAGCACGGTGGCGGTCGGGTCGGCCTTGCCCTGGCCCGCGATGTCCGGCGCCGAGCCGTGCACGGGCTCGAACATCGAGGGGAACTCGCCGCTCGGGTTGATGTTCCCGGAGGCGGCGACGCCGATGCCGCCGGAGACGGCCGCGGCGAGGTCGGTGATGATGTCGCCGAAGAGGTTGTCGGTGACGATCACGTCGAAGCGGCCGGGGTCGGTGACCAGGTAGATGGTCGCGGCGTCGACGTGGATGTAGTCGGTGGTGACCTCGGGGAACTCCTTGGCCACCTCGTTGAAGACGTTCGTCCACAGGTGACCCGCGAAGGCGAGCACGTTGTTCTTGTGGACCAGGGTCAGCTTCTTGCGCGGGCGGGCCTGGGCGCGGGCGAAGGCGTCACGGACGACGCGCTCGACGCCGAAGGCCGTGTTCACGGAGACCTCGGTGGCGACCTCGTGCGGGGTGCCCTTGCGGATGGTGCCGCCGTTGCCGGTGTACGGGCCTTCGGTGCCCTCACGGACGACCACGAAGTCGATCTCCGGCTGGCCGGCGAGCGGGGTGGCCACGCCCGGGAGCAGCTTGCTCGGGCGGAGGTTGACGTGATGGTCGAAGAGGAAGCGGAGCTTCAGGAGGAAGCCGCGCTCCAGGACTCCGGACGGCACGCTCGGGTCGCCGATCGCACCGAGCAGGATGGCGTCGTGCGCCTTCAGCTGCTCGACGTCGGCGTCGGTGAGGGTCTCACCGGTGGCGTGGTAGCGCTTGGCGCCGAAGTCGTACTCCTGCGTCTCGAGCTTCACGTCCTGCGGAAGCGCGGCGCGGAGGACCTTGAGTCCCTGGGTCACGACCTCCTGGCCGATGCCGTCACCGGGGATCACTGCGAGATTGATGCGTCGAGACATGTCCGTCACCGTACTCGGGGTCCCAGGTGTTGACACGCGGTGTCCAGCATGCGGACCGCCCGTTCGGCGTGGTGACGGGAGGGCGCACAGGAAGGACACCGGGCGTTCACCCGGGGGACCAGGGCCAGTTGGGCGCCGCTGGGAAGTTCTCCGGCATGAGTGAGACACCCCGGGTCGGCATCCCCGAACAGCTCGCCGGCCGGATGAGCATGGCGGAGCAGCACGAGTACCTGCGGGCCAGGCATGCCCGCCCCAAGGTCAGCCGGCGTGCGGCGCTCGTCGGCGGCCTGGTCACCGCCTCGGCCGCCGGGACGGCCGGGGCACTGGCCAACGGAACCGCGAGCGCCGTGCAGGGCCCCACCCTGCAGTCCGCGCCCGCCACCGCCAAGGTCGACGGCTCGCTCGTCGCACCCTTCGGGCGCCATCTCGCCTTCGGCGCCGACCCGAAGACACAGATGCGGATCAGCTGGCAGGTGCCGTTCGCGGTGCGGAAGCCGTACGTACGCGTCGGCCTCGCCCCCTGGGACCTGAGCCGCAGGTTCGAGGCCGAGGTGCGCGACCTCAGCACGCCCGCGCTGTCGAAGAAGCTGCCGGCGGTCGAGCAGTACTACCTGCACGTCGCGCTCGACGGTCTGCGCCCCGGCACCACGTACTACTACGGCGTCGGGCATGAGGGCTTCGACCCCACGCGGCCCGAACGCCTCGCCACGCTCGGCTCGTTCCGCACCGCGCCCGCCGCTCCGGAGACGTTCGTCTTCACGGCCTTCGGCGACCAGGGCGTCAGCGCGCACGCGCTCGCCAACGATCAGGTGATCCTGGGCCAGAACCCGTCCTTCCATCTGCACGCGGGCGACATCTGCTACGCCGACAGCAGCGGGCACGGCAAGGAGTCGGACACGTACGACGCCCGGGTCTGGGACACCTTCCTGGCGCAGACCGAGTCCGTCGCGAAGTCCGTGCCGTGGATGGTGACCACCGGCAACCACGACATGGAGGCCTGGTACTCCCCCGACGGCTACGGCGGCCAGCGCGCCCGCTGGTCCCTGCCCGGGAACGGCTTCGACCCGGAGCACTCGCCGGGCGTCTATTCCTTCGCGTACGGCAATGTCGGCGTGGTCGCCCTCGATGCCAATGACGTCTCGTACGAAATCCCGGCCAACAAGGGCTACAGCGACGGAAAGCAGACCGCCTGGCTCGACCGGCGGTTGCGCGAGCTGCGCGCGCACAAGGACATCGACTTCATCGTGGTCTTCTTCCACCACTGCGTGTACTCGACGTCCACGCACGCCTCCGACGGCGGGGTGCGTGACGCGTGGCTCGGGCTGTTCACCAAGCACCAGGTCGATCTGGTGATCAACGGCCACAACCATGTGTACGAGCGGACCGACGCCATCAAGAACGGTGAGGTCGGCAGGCCCGTACCGATCGGCGCGTCCACCGATCCGACCTGCGACGGCATCGTCTACGTGACGGCGGGCGGGGCCGGCAAGGAGCTGTACGGCTTCCCGGCCGGAGTGAAGGACAGCTACGAGGGCGCGGTGCGCGACCGCGAGTCGATCCTCAGCTTCCACTGGACCGCGCAACGGCTGCCCGACCCGGACACGGTCGAGTGGTCACGCGTGCGCTACACCGGCTACTCGTTCCTCGCGGTGCAGGCGAGCGCCGGGGCGAGCCCGCGCCTCGAGGTCTCCGCGCTCGCCGAGAACGGCGAGCGCATCGACCACTTCGAGATCGCGCGGGGTACCTAGCTGCTGTACGGGTCAGTGACCCGCGGCTCCGCCGTTGTCCCTGCGGTCGAGGGCGCGCTGGAGGGCGGCGGCGGCGTTCTTGCGCTCGGCTTCGGCGGTCCCCGATCCATGACGGACGCGGAGGACACGGCGGGCGGCGACGGTCGTCTCGGACATGCTGACTCCTTGGGGCATGAGTGGAGTACGAAATGAGGGGTCGACAGAGTCGAGGAGATATCGAGACGCCTAAGTGGCGGGGAGCAAAGGCCCGCAGGGGTTGCCTGCATGGGGGCACGGCTCACAACCGCCGTTCGCTTGATCGAGCGATTCGTTCGGCTCCTACCAAGCTAGGACAGGTCAGCCGGTCTGTCTCCACAATTACTCGGACTTCCTAGTATCTGAGACGCCAGGCAAAATCCGTCGGCCATACGTTTGACTCTCAGCCCCTGGGGTCCGGTCCGCCCGAGGGCGCCCGGTCCGCCCGCAGCTCTCTGATCAGCGCCCGGACCGCGAGGCTCCGCGCGAGCTCGGGCGTGGTGACGTAGCCGACCTCGCGCGTAGGGCGCTGCGGACCGAGATCGGTGATCGCGACCGTGGCCGGTGCTCCGGTCAGGGAGAGCGCCGGCATGATCGCCATGCCGTGGCCGGCGCTCACCATCGAGAGCACCGCTCCGTCGTCCTCGGTCCGCATGCTCGCGCGCGGGATCCAGTCCTGGGCGGCCCACCAGTCGCGCGTGTACGAGGTGCAGGCCTCCGTCCAGTCCACGAGCGGCAGCGACCGCGGGTCGGGGTGCCCGGCCGGGTGCACGAACGAGTAGGGCTCCTCCAGGAGTACGCCGCCCACGAGCCCCGCCGGGATCGGCGAGCTGGTGCCGATCGTGGCGATCGCCAAGTCGGCCCGCCCCGCGGCCACTTCACCGGCCGTACCGGGTCCCACTTCGCGTACGACCCGCACCTCGGGCTCGATTCCGGGGTGGGCGGCCCGCAGCCGGACGAGCACCGGCGGCAGCAGATGCAGCGCGACGCTGCGGAAGGCGGCGATCCGCAGCGGACCCTCGACCGCGCCGCCCGCCGCCCCGCGCGCCTCGGCCACCAGGGTGTCGAGCAGGCGCAGGATCCGACGGGCGTGCGCCACGGCCCGCTCCCCCGCCGCCGTCGGCCGCGCTCCGGTGCGGCCCCGCTCGAAGAGCACGGCTCCGATCTTGCGCTCGCTGCCGCGCACCGAGTGCGAGACCGCGGACTGAGTGAGACCGAGGGCCGCGGCGGCGGCCGAGAACCCGCGCTCGCGCTCCACGGCCACCAGGATCCGCAGTTCGTGCGGGGCGAGATCGATGCCGGAGTCGACGGATGCGGGATCGGTCATGGGCGCTCTCACAGCTCTCACCTCGGCGTATGAGGATGATTCATGGAAGGGGCCGTTCCATGAGCCCAACCCTCTGCCCGGCGCGCGCATTCCTTCCTACGGTCGCGTCCATGACCGAGACCGCGCTCACTGTGCAGCAGACCGCCCGCCCCACCGGCTTCCCGACCGCCGACCACTTCCGCTTCGTGGAGTCCGCCCTGCCCGAGCCCGCGCCGGGCGAGCTCCTCGTCGAGAACCTCTACTGGTCCGTGGACCCGTACCACCGGTCGATGATGGACGGCGAGTTCGCCCTGGGCGCCCCGCTCGAAGGCCGCACGCTCGGCCGCGTCCTGGAGTCCCGCGACCCGGCGTACTCCACCGGCGACCTCGTCTTCCACCGCGCGGGCTGGCGTACGCACTCCGCCGTACCGGCCGGACAGGTGCGCAGGATCGAGCAGTTCGAGGGCGTACCGCTCTCGGCGCATCTCGGCATCCTCGGCGGCACCGGACTGACCGCCTATGTGGGCCTGACGCGGATCGCGCGCCTGAAGGAGGGCGAGGACGTGTTCGTGTCGGCGGCCGCGGGCGGCGTCGGCACGGCGACCGGACGGCTCGCGCGGCTGCTCGGCGCGGGCCGGCTCGTGGGCAGCGCGGGATCCGCGGCGAAGGTCAAGTACCTGACGGAAGAGGTGGGTTACGACGCCGCCTTCGACTACCACGACGGGCCCGCGGCCGATCTGCTCGCCAAAGCCGCACCCGACGGCATCGACCTCTTCGTCGACAACGTCGGCGGTGAGCAACTGGGCGCCGCGGTCGGCGCGCTGCGGCGGTACGGGCGGGTCGTACGCATCGGCACGATCGGCCAGTACAACAAGGCCGCGCTCGCCCCGGTGCCGGTGGACCTCTCCGAGATCGTGGAGAAGAGCCTGCGCATGGAGGGCTTCCTGGTGAGCGACTACCGGTCGCTGCAGGACGAGTTGTACGCGTTCGTGGTGCCGCATCTGCGCAGCGGCCGGGTGCGTTCGGACGAGACGGTCGTCGACGGGTTCGGGCGGATCGTGGAGGCGTTCCTGGGGATGCTGAGGGGCGAGAACCTGGGGAAGATCATCGTCCGGGGCTGAGTGCACGCACGGCGCTCGACACGGCGGTACTCAGGCCGGTTTGAGTATCCGTGCCGTGTCGGACCCACCGGGTCCGGCGGGACAGTCACCCTATGAACGGCCTCTACGCTCTCAAGCCCTGGTACGCCGACCGGCTGGCCGGCGTCCGCGCCGCGCTCGTCCGGCGCCAGGTGTCGCCCGATGCGCTGACCTGGGCGGGTGTGCTGTGTGCGGGCGCCGCGGCGGTGGCGCTCGGGCTGCTGCCCGCGCCCTGGTCGGCGCTCTTGGTCGCGGTCCTGCTCGCGGCCCGGCTCGCCTTCGCCAACCTCGACGGTGCGCTGGCCCGTGACACGGGGCGGTGCACGCGGCGCGGGGCGGTCGTCAATGAACTCGGCGACCGGCTCGCGGACTTGGCGATGCTCGCCGGGTTCCTGTTCGTGGCCCCCGTGTGGCTGGTCGCCTGCGCGGCGCTCGCCGCGACAGGGCCCTCCTGGGTGGCGCTCGCGGGCGCGGCGGCCGGCGCGCCGCGGCGCAACGGCGGGCCCGTGGGGAAGACCGAACGGTGTGCGCTGGTCGTGCTCGCGGCGGCCACGGGGTGGTACGTGCCGGTGCTCGGCATCGTCGCCGTCGGCTCGCTGGTCACGGCGGGGGTACGCCTCGCCTGGATGTGGCGGGAGTTGGCCGACCGGCCGGCGGCCGCGGTGGGGAGTACGCGATGAGCACCCTTTCCCGGAGCGTCCCGGTCGTGGCCGGTGTGCTCGGCGCGGGCGGGATCGCGGTCGCCGCGCTCCCGGCCCGGCTGCGGATGCGGGCCGAACTGCGCCGGCGGTGGCGTACCTGGGCCCTCTCGGCTCCCTTGTTCCTCGGCGCGTTCTGGCTCGGGGACGGCGGGGTGGCGGTCTTCGCCGCCGGGCTCGGGGTGGTTGCCGTCCTGGAGTACGTACGGATGGCCGGGCTCACCCGGTCCGATCAGACCGTTCTGACCGTGACCGCCGTCGCCCTGCCCGCGCTCGCCTGGCTGGCCCCCGCGGCGCTCGGCCCTCAACTCACCTTCGGCGCCCTGCTGTTGGCCGCCGCTCCCGCCCTGCTCACGGCCGACACGGCCACCGGCTTCACGCGCGCCGGCCGCACCGCCTTCGGCCTCCTGTGGATTCCGCTCGGCCTGAGCTGTCTGGTGCTGCTCGGCGACACCGCGCTCGCCGTCGGCGTCGCGGTGGCCTTCGGGGACGTGGGCGCGTGGTGCGGCGGCACGGCACTCGGCCGCCGGGGCCCGCTCGCCCGCCGCCTCTCCCCCTTGTCACCGCACAAGACCTGGGCGGGAGTGGTCGGCTGCGCGGCCGCGACGGCCGGTGCGCTGGCCGCACTCGGCGCCTTCACCCCGCTCGTATGGACCGCGGTCCTCGTCGGCTGTGTCGTCGGCGATCTGCTCGAATCCATGGTCAAGCGCGAGGCGGGCGTGAAGGACGCGGGCAGCTGGCTGCCCGGGTTCGGCGGGCTGCTCGACCGGATCGACTCGCTGCTCGTGGCGCTGCTCCTGACGGCGGGGGTGACCCTGCGATGAGCCCGGTCCGGCACTGCGTCCATCTGCCCGCGCTCCCCCGACGCCTGTCCGCCCGGCTGCGCAAGTCCTTGTGGCGGGCCACCCTCACCGCCACCGGCGGGGTGCGCCGCGAGGGCCGGCTGCCGAGCGGCGGCTGCGTGGTGATCGCCAACCACACCTCGCACGCGGACACCGCGGCCCTGCTCGCCGCGCTCGACGCCCGGCATGCCCCGCGGATCGCCGCGGCGGCCGACTACTGGTTCGCGACCGCCTGGCGGCGCCGGATCTGCCGCCGGCTCGCGGCGGGTTTTCCCGTACGCAGGACCGGCGGCGGTCTCGGTGATCTGCTCGCCATGACCGAGGAACTGCACCGGGGTCACGCGGTCGTGCTCTTCCCCGAGGGCACCCGCGGCCCCGACGGGTCGCTCGGTCAATTCCACCGCGGGGCCCTGCTGTTGGCCCAGCACGCCCAGGTGCCCGTCGTGCCCGTGGCGCTCATGGGCACGGGCCGGCTGCTGCCGAAGCACGGCTCCTTGCACCGCACTCAGCTGCGCGTACGCATCGGCGTTCCGCTGGCGCCGACGGCGGGCCCGGCCGAGGCGCGGGCCGCCGTGGAGGCGCTGCTCCAGGTCACGCCAGGGGACGGAGGAAGCGGCGCTCGTACCGCTTGATGCACTTGGTCCTGCGGGCCAGTTCGAACGCCTCCTGGCAGTCGGGGTCCGCCATGCTGTCCGTGCGGTAGCGCTCGTACGCGGCGAGGCTGGGGAACGAGAACAGGGCGTACGCGATGTCGCTGTCCCCCTCGCTGGGCAGGAAGTAGCCGTGGTGGGAGCCGCCGAAACGGCTGACGAGGTCGACCCAGCGACGCCCGTACTCCTCGAAGTCCTCGATCCGGTCCGGGTCGATCTCGTACCGCAGATGAATCGTGATCATGCGGTGATGATGCCCCGTACGCGGGGGTACGTCGACGTCCGTGCGCCAACTGGACGGTGAAGGTCAGGCGACGCGGGTGCGCAGGGCGTTCAGATCGGCTTCGGTGACACCGGCGGCGAGCAGATACGTCTCCGCCCGCACCGCCCCGGCCGCCGTGACCATGTCGGCGTACGCGGTCGTGCCGTGTTCGGCGTAGGCCGCGTCCAGGAAGTCCTGGTGGGCCGGCTTGCCGGTGGCGGCTTCGAGGGCGGCCATGTTCGCCGCGCTGCGGGCGTAGTCGGCGGCGATCTCCTCGGGCGAGGCGCCGAGGAGCGAGAGCAGGACGAGGGCGATGTTCCCGGTGCGGTCGCGTCCGGCCGCGCAGTGGAAGGCGACTCCGCCGGGCGCGGCCTGCGCCACGGCCGTCACGGCCGCCGCGATCCGGTGCGGGAAGCTCTCCATGAACGGCCCGTAGAACTGCGGCGTGCCCCAGCGCCAGTCCTCGGTCCACCGCGCCCAGAACGCGGCGTCCTCGGCCATGCCGTCCAACTCGACGCGCACCGTGGTGATCCCGTCGGGCCGGGGCGCGGCGTCCACCCCGTACTCGTCGGCCTCCCGCAGATCGAGCACGGTGCGTATCCCGTGCCCGTACGCGGCCGCCCAGCCCTTCTCGGTCAGCTTGTCCAGGCCGTCGGCCCGCACGAGCGCACCCCGGGCGACGGTCCCGAGGCCGCCCAGGTCCCGCACGTTGTGGCAGCCGTCCCAGTCGAGGTCGCGCTCGATGCCCGTCATGTCGATCAAGATGCCAGACCGCCGCAGAGCGGTTCCCTCCGCCCTCACAGCACCCGGGCCACCGCGTCCCTGAACCCCTCCGGGTCCTCCACCCAGGGGTGGTGGCCGGCCTCCGGGAGCACCACCCGCCGTACCCGCGGAAGGGCCCGCTCCAGCGAGTCCACGGCCGAGCGCGGGCGGATGTCGCGGGCGCCGTCGACGATCAGGGCGGGTACGTCGAGCGCCGCGCACGCGGCGGCCAGTTCAGGCGTGCCCCAGGTCCGCTTGCGCTCCTCGTTGAGGGCGACGTTGCACGCGAGGTTCACCGGGAACCAGGGGTCCGCCATGCGCTCCGCGTGCTCCAAGGCCCTTGCCCTGTCCTCGAATTCGACGGTCCACCGCAGGACCGCGCTCTCGCGCGCCTCGTCTTCGGAGAGTGAGCCCCGCGCCCGCAACTCCTGCCAGCGGGCCAGCCGTCGAGGCTCCTGTGACAGGCGGGCCAGCAGGCCGTCCTTGTACCCCGGGTGCCAGTCCGTGTCCGGCCCGATCCCCGTACCGCTCACATAGATGAGGGTCTCGACCCGCTCCGGGTGCGCCAGCGTGTAGCTCAACGCCAGCTGGGCGCCCCAGGAATGGCCGAGGAGCACCATCCGGCCGAGACCGAAGTGGGCTCGTACGGCATCGAGATCCGCCACGAAACGTGCCGTCGTCCACGGGCCGTCACAAGGCGCCGAGCGGCCGCAGCCGCGCTGGTCCCAGCGGTGCACGGCGGCCAGCTCGCCGAGGAGCGCGGTCACGTCGCCGAACATGTCCCACAGGCCGGGGCCGCCGTGGCACAGCACCAGCGGAGTACCCGCCGGATCGCCTTCGCGACAGGCCCACAGCCGCAGCCCGTCGTCCGTCCGCACGCTCTGGAGCATGCGGGGCAGTCTGCCGTACGGGGAGCGCGGGAGCCGCGGCAATGGAAACCGCCCCCGTCCAGGTGTGGGGACCGGACGGGGGCGGGAACTGCGGGGTGGTCAGCCCGTGTGGGGGTGTCAGCCCATGTGCGGGTAGCGGTAGTCGGTCGGCGGGACCAGGGTCTCCTTGATGGCGCGGGTCAGCGTCCAGCGCATCAGGTTCTGGGGCGCGCCCGCCTTGTCGTTGGTGCCGGAGGCGCGGCCGCCGCCGAAGGGCTGCTGGCCGACGACGGCGCCGGTCGACTTGTCGTTGATGTAGAAGTTGCCCGCGGCGTAGCGGAGCTTCTCCATCGCGTCGGCCGCGGCGGCACGGTCACCGGCGATGATCGAGCCGGTCAGGGCGTACGCCGAGACGGACTCCATCTGCGCCAGCATCTCCTCGTACGCCTCGTCCTCGTAGACGTGGACGGCGAGGATCGGGCCGAAGTACTCGGTCGTGAAGACCTCGTTGGCCGGGTCCGAGCACTCGATGACGGTCGGGCGGACGAAGTAGCCCTCCGCGTCGTCGTAGGTGCCGCCCGCGACGATCGTGCAGGACGGGTCCGCCGCCGCACGGTCGATCGCGGCCTTGTTCTTGGCGAAGGCGCGGTCGTCGATGACGGCGCCCATGAAGTTGTCCAGGTCGGTGACGTCACCCATGGTGATGCCGTCGACCTCGGCCGCGAACTCCTCCTTGAAACCGGAGTTCCAGATCGAGGCGGGCACGTAGGCACGCGAGGAGGCCGAGCACTTCTGGCCCTGGAACTCGAAGGAGCCGCGGGTCAGGGCGGTCTTGAGGATCGCGCGGTCGGCGCTCGGGTGCGCGACGACGAAGTCCTTGCCGCCGGTCTCGCCGACGATGCGCGGGTACGAGCGGTACTTCTCGATGTTGTTGCCGACCGTCTTCCACAGGTGCTGGAAGGTCTTGGTCGAACCCGTGAAGTGGATGCCGGCGAGCATCGGGTGCTCGAGGGCCACATCGGAGACGGCGAGGCCGTCACCCGTGACGAGGTTGATGACGCCCTTGGGGAGACCGGCCTCCTCCAGGAGCTGCATGAGCAGGACGGCCGCGTGGGTCTGCGTCGGGGACGGCTTCCACACGACCACGTTGCCCATGAGGGCCGGGGCGGTCGGCAGGTTGCCCGCGATGGCCGTGAAGTTGAACGGCGTGATCGCGTAGACGAAGCCTTCGAGCGGGCGGTGGTCCAGACGGTTCCAGACACCCGGGGAGTTGGCCGGCGGCTGCTCGGCGAGCAGGTCGCGGGCGTACTTCACGTTGAAGCGCCAGAAGTCGACGAGCTCGCAGGGGGTGTCGATCTCGGCCTGCTGCGCGGTCTTCGACTGGCCCAGCATCGTGGACGCGGCCAGCGTCTCGCGCCAGGGTCCTGCGAGCAGCTCGGCGGCGCGCAGGATGATCGCGGCGCGGTCGTCGAAGGACATGGCGCGCCAGGCCGGGGCGGCGGCGAGCGCGGCGTCGATCGCGTCCTGCGCGTCCTGCTGCGTGGCGTTGCGGTACGTACCGAGAACGCTCTTGTGGTTGTGGGGCTGCACGACCTGGAACGGCTCGCCGCCGCCCATCCGCTGCTCGCCGCCGATGGTCATCGGCAGGTCGATCGGGTTCTCGGCCAGCTCCTTGAGCTTGACCTCGAGACGGGCGCGCTCGGGAGAGCCGGGGGCGTAGCCGTGCACCGGCTCGTTGACGGGAGTGGGGACCTGGGTTACAGCGTCCATGAGTTCCTGAACTCCTTTGTGAGGGGTGTCGTTTCGAGCTGGTCGAGCGGGGGCTCAGCCCTTGGTGAGGATCGAGCGGGCGAAGAAGAGAAGGTTGGCCGGCTTCTCCGCGAGGCGGCGCATGAAGTAGCCGTACCAGTCGGTGCCGTACGCGGTGTACACCCGCATACGGTGGCCTTCGGCGGCGAGGCGCTCCTGCTCCTCGCTGCGGATGCCGTACAGCATCTGGAACTCGTAGTCGTCGAGCTTGCGTCCCGCGCGGCGGGCCAGCTCCTGGGTGATCGCGATCAGGCGCGGGTCGTGGGAGCCGATCATCGGGTACCCGTCGCCCTCCATCAGGATCTTCAGGATGCGGACGTACGCCTTGTCGATCTCGCCCTTGTCCTGGAACGCGACGGACGCGGGCTCCTTGTAGGCGCCCTTGACGATCCGGACGCGGGAGCCGGCCGCGGAGAGGCGGCGGGCGTCGTCCTCGGTGCGGAAGAGGTAGGCCTGGATGACGCAGCCGGTCTGCGGGAAGTCCTTACGGAGCTCCTCGTGGATCGCGAACATCGAGTCGAGGGTGGTGTGGTCCTCGGCGTCCAGGGTGACCGTGGTGCCGATGGCGGCGGCGGCCTCGACGACGGGGCGCACGTTGGCGAGGGCCAGCTCGTGGCCGCCTTCGAGCGCCTGGCCGAACATGCTCAGCTTCACGGACATCTCGGCCCTGGTGCCCAGGCCCAGGTCCTTGAGGCGCTCGACCAGCTCGAGGTAGGCGTCGCGCGCGGCGTGCGACTGCTCGACGGTGGTGATGTCCTCGCCGACCACGTCGAGGGTGACTTCGAGGCCCTTGTCCGCGGTCTCCTGGACGATCGGGATGACCTGGTCGACGCTCTCGCCGGCGATGAACCGGGCCACGACCTGCTTGGTGCCCGGCGCGGCGGAGACGAAGCGGCGCATCTTGTCGCTGCGGGACGCGGCGAGGATCACGGGACCCAGCACGGGGCACCTCCATTTTTTGCGGGGGGTCAGGGGTGCCGCACCAGGAAACGCCAACGTTCCGGGAACGGCCAGGAGAACCTCCGTGAAACCTAAGGATCGCGCCGATTCGGGGCCATCTACAGGTGTCACGCATCCGTGGGCCGGATCTCATACATCTGTATGAGACGGCGAGAGCGCGCGTGAGGCGGCCGTGAACGACGGCCACTGCGGCCGGTACCCCAGAATGGACAGGTGAAAGGCGACTACCAGGACCTCGTCGACGAGGTCTCGACCCTGCTCGGCGCTCCGGCCACCCTCGAGGACCGGGACTTCGGGCTGATCGCCTTCGGTGCGCACGAGGGCGACGACGAGATCGAGATGGATCCCGTACGGACGCGGTCGATCCTGACCCGGAAGTCGACCTCCGCCGTCCGCGCCTGGTTCGAGGGGTTCGGGATCGCCCGGGCCACCGAGCCGGTGCGGATTCCCGCCGCTCCCGACGCCGGCGTGCTGCGGGCCCGCGTCTGTCTGCCCGTACGGCATCGCGGCGTCGTCCACGGTTACGTGTGGCTGCTCGACACCGACCCCGGCCCGAGCGCCGAGCAGCTCGCCGCCGCGATGGAGGTCACCGAGCGGATCGGGCTGCTGCTCGCCGACGAGGCGAGCGCCGGTGAGGACGTCGCGCGTGAGCTGCGGGCCGTCCTGACCAGCGGCCGCGGCTGGCAGCGGGACATGGCGGTGGCCGCGCTGCGGGCCGCACTCGGGCCCGGCGCGGACGATCTGCTCGCCGTCGTCTGCGTGACCCCGTGGCCCCGGTCCACGACAGGGGCCGCCGCCCGGGTCCCCGGTACGGTCGCCGTGTGCGCCGTGCCGCCGGCCTCCGCCGACGATGGGCCCACCGCGTTCGCCGCTCTCGTCCGGGTGCGCGCGACCGACAACCTCTCCCCCGCCCACACCGTCGCCACGCGCCTGCTCGGCTCCGCTGCCGGGAGCGCCGCCGGGATCGGGGGCGCCCGGCGCGGGCTCGCCGAGCTGCCGGAGGCGTGGCGGGAGGCGCTGGCCGCGGCCCGTACCGCTGCCGCGCGGCACCGCGGCGAGGGCGCCAAGCCGGCCCGTACGAAGGAATCGGCGCCCATCGCCGAATGGTCCGCGCTCGGCCCGTACCGCCTGCTGACCGCCCTGCCGGCGGGCGCCGCCCAGGACCCGGCGGTCACCGCACTCCTGCGGCACCCCGAACTCGCCCATACCGCCGAGGTGTTCCTCGACCATGCGGGCCAGGCCGGACGGACGGCGGCGGCGCTCGGCATCCACCGGCAGACGCTCTACTACCGGCTCTCGCGCATCGAGCAGCTCACCGGCCTCGACCTGGACGCCGGCGAGGACCGCCTGCTGCTGCACATGGCGCTCAAGGCGGCGCGGTTGCAGGGCAGTTGAGCCCGGCTACGCGTCGCGCCCCGCGGCCTTGATCAGGCGCCGCAGCCCTTCCGTCAGCTCCTGCGCGCTCGGCGCGGTGTCCGGGGCGAAGGAGTACTGGGCGATGAGCCCGGTCATCATCGTCGTGAGGAACTGGCCCAGCGTCGCGACCTCGTCGTCCGGCACCGTCGACTCCTCGACGCCCATCAGCATCGCGATGAAGCCGCGCCCGCCCTCGCTCTGCGCCTTCGCCAGGTAGTCCCGTACGGCGGGCATCTGGTCGCCCATCGCGATGATCTCGATGCTCAGCCGCCACACCGAATCGGGCTCGCGCACGGTCGCGATGACGCCGCTCCAGACCTCCTCGAAGCGCTCGAGCGAGCCGGGCGGCGTCGAGAACCCCGCCTCGGGATCGCCGTCGAAGCTCTCCGAGACCCCCTCGACCAGCGCGATGTACGCCTCGGCGAGCAGCACGTCCTTCGACCCGTAGTGATAGCCGATCGACGCGAGATTCGTCCCCGACTCCTTGACGATGTCGCGCGCCGTCGTGCGCACGAAGCCCTTGGCCAGCAGACAGCGCTTCGCGCCTTCGAGCAGATCCTCACGGTGTCCCATGCGGGACAGCCTACCCAGCGCGCAGACACACGTACAAGACGCACGTTTTACACGCTCGTACTAGACAACTGTTTAAGACGTCCGTACAGTCGCTGTCATGACGAACTCACCGGGCACGATCACGGCGCACGACCCCGCACCCGAGCGGGCAACTCGCAAGGAATGGACGGCACTCGGGGTCCTGATGCTGGCCCTGATGCTGGTGTCCATGGACGTGTCGGTCCTCTACTTCGCCATCCCGTCGATCACCGCCGATCTGGAGCCGACCGGCACCCAGCAGCTGTGGATGTTCGACATCTACGCCTTCGTCCTGGCCGGCCTGCTGATCACGATGGGCTCGCTCGGCGACCGGATCGGCCGGCGCAGGCTGCTGATGATGGGGGCCACGGCCTTCGGGGCGGCCTCGGTGCTCGCGGCGTACGCCGACAGCGCGGAGACACTGATCGCCGCTCGCGCGCTGCTCGGGATCGGCGGTGCGACCCTGATGCCGTCGACGATGGCGCTGATCAGGAACATGTTCCGCAATGCCGGTGAGCGCGCCAAGGCGATCGGCATCTGGCAGACCGTGCTGGTCTCGGGTATCGCGCTCGGTTCGGTGATGAGCGGCATCCTGGTCGAACACTTCTGGTGGGGCTCGATCTTCCTGGTCAATCTGCCCGCGATGGTGCTGCTTCTCGTCCTCGCGCCGGTCCTGATCCCCGAGTTCAAGGACCCGAATCCCGGGCGCTTCGACTGGATCGGTGTGCCGCTGTCGATGGCCGCCGTACTGCCGGTCGTCTACGGCCTCAAGGAGATCGCGGCCGAGGGCCTCGAACTCTCCTACGTGGCTTCGGTGGCGGTCGGGCTCGTCTTCGCGGCGCTGTTCGTGCACCGCCAGCGGACCGCCGTATCGCCGATGATCCCGCCCGCCCTCTTCCGGGGCCGCAACGGCTTCGGCTCGGCCATCTCACTGACCCTGATCTCGTCCCTGACGATGATGGGCTCGGCGTACTTCACGACGCAGTACCTGCAGTCGGTGCTCGGCATGTCCGCGATGGAATCCGCGCTCTGGGCCCTGCTGCCGTCCGTCCTGATCGGCTTCGCCGCGCCCGTCGCGACCGTGCTCGTGCAGCGCGGCATGAACCGGGCGCATGTGGTCGCCGCGGGCTTCGGGACCTCGGCGACGGGCTTCGCCCTTCTCCTGTTCGTCGGTACGGACTCGCTGTGGACCGTCCTGGCCGCCGCGGGAGTCCTCGCGAGCGGCGCCGTGATCGTCGGCTCCCAGCTGACCGACCTGGCGCTCGGTGCCGCACCGGCCGAGCGGGCGGGCAGCGCCTCCTCGCTCGTCGAGACGGGCAATGAGTTCGGCGGGGCGATCGGCATGGCACTGCTCGGCTCGATCGGCAACGCGGTGTACCACGCGCAGATGCCGGACGCGGCCCCGGCCGCGGCCCGCGAAACGCTCGGCGGAGCAACGGTGGTGGCCCAGGAACTGCCCGAGCGCGCGGGCACGGCCCTGCTGACCACGGCACGCGAGGCCTTCACCAGCGGGATGCACGTCGCGGCGGTGGCGGCGATGGTGCTCCTGGTGGGCGCGGCGGTGGCGGCTTCGGTGGCGCTGCGGCAACCCAGCCCTACCGACACCTCCAGCCCCGCCGGCGTTTGAGGCGATCCGAACGAAGTTCGGATGCGGGGGCCCGGGGCGAAGCC
>NZ_JAAKZW010000504.1 GCF_011044995.1 Streptomyces mesophilus
CCCCTACGCTTGTCCCGTGACCCCCGCCGATCTCTCCCGTACCGTGCTGCGCGCGGTGCGCCGCGCCGTCGAGCAGGGGGAGCTGAGTGCGGGGGTGCCCGAGCGGATCGTGGTCGAGCGGCCGCGGCCCGGTGGGCGCGGGGATTACGCGACCAACGCCGCGCTGCAGCTCGCGGGGGCCGCCAAGCGCCCTCCGCGGGAGATCGCGCAGATGCTCGCCGACGAGCTCACCCGCGAGCCCGGGATCACCCAGGTCGAGATCACCGGCCCCGGCTTCCTGAACATCACGCTCGGCAGCGACCAGAGTCAGGACCAGTCCCTCGTACGGGAGATCCGCGCCTCAGGCACGCGCTACGGCCACGCCCCCGGCCCCACCGGCCAGATCGTCCAGCTGCACTTCCGCCGCGACCTGCGCGCCGCCGTCTGGTGCGACGCCCTCCGGCGGATCCTGCTTTCCCAGGGCGCCCTCGTCCGTAATACGTGCGAGCAGGAGCTCCCCGCCGAGTGGACCGCCC
>NZ_JAAKZW010000505.1 GCF_011044995.1 Streptomyces mesophilus
CGATGACGCAGGGCCCGCGTCCACCTCGGGCGCGAGACCCGCGTCCACCTCGGGCGCAAGTCGCGCATCCACCTCGGGCGCAAGGCCTCCGTCGGCCTCGGGCTCAACGGCGGCGTCCCGGGACGCGCCATGCGTGCCACGCGGGCCTTGCGCGCCACCCGTGCCGGGCCGAGCCGTCACGGGACCGGTCCCCGAGCTGTCCGTATCGCCCGCCCCCAGTCCCCCTCGTGACGCTCCAGCCCGCCTGAGCGCACCCCGGCGTCCCTCGCAGACCGAACTCACCGCGTCCGTAAGGCGGTCGAGGACCGCCGTGGCCTGTTCGTCCGTGAGGGTGAGCGGGGGCAGAAGGCGGACGACGCTGGAGTGGCGGCCGCCGAGTTCGACGATCAGCCCCCGGTCCAGGCAGGCCCGCTGCACAGCCGCCGCGATCTCCGGCGCGGCCGGCAGCGGCCGTGGAGCAGCACCCTGCTCCCCGCCGAAGCCGCGGATACGCCCGGCCGACCCCATACCGGCC
>NZ_JAAKZW010000083.1 GCF_011044995.1 Streptomyces mesophilus
CATCCCCCACACACCCATACGCCCCCGCCAGCTCCCCCAACTGCGCCAGCATCCGCGCCCCCAGCACCTCCGCGCGCGTGGCGAGCTGGTTCTCGCGGACGTAGGCGAGCGTCGCCGCGCCCGCGGCCATGGCGAGTTGGTTGCCGCGGAAGGTGCCCGCGTGGGCGCCGGGCTCCCAGACGTCGAGGTCGTCGCGGTAGACGAGCACCGCCAGCGGAAGGCTGCCGCCGATGGCCTTGGAGAGCACCATCACGTCGGGCACGACCCCGCTGTGCTCCACACCCCAGAACGCCCCGGTGCGCCCGACCCCCGTCTGCACCTCGTCGGCGATCAGCGGAATCCCCCGCTCGGCGGTCAGCGCCCGCATCCGCCGCAGCCAGGCGTCCGGCGCGGGCAGCACCCCGCCCTCCCCCTGCACGGGTTCCACGATCATTCCGGCCGGCAGCGGCACCCCGGACTTGGGGTCGTCGAGCAGTGACTCGGTCCAGTGCGCGGCGAGTTCGGCGCCCCGCTCGCCGCCCACCCCGTACGGACAGCGGTAGTCCTGCGGGAACGGCAGCCTGGTGACCCGTACGTCCTGAGCACCGCCCGAGGCCTCCAGGGCCCCCGCGGTCATCCCGTGATACGCCCCCGTGAACGCGAGCATCCCGCTGCGCCCCGTCGCCGTACGCACCAGTTTCAGCGCGGCCTCGACCGCATCCGTCCCGGCGGGGCCGCAGAACTGCACCCGCCCCCGGTCGGCCAGTTCCTTCGGCAGCGTGGCGAACAGCTCGGTGGTGAAGGCGTCCTTGACCGGTGTGGCCAGGTCGAGCACGTGCAGCGGCGCCCCCGAGTCGAGGACGTCGCGGATCGCTTCGAGCACCACCGGATGGTTGTGCCCGAGCGCCAGCGTCCCGGCGCCGGACAGGCAGTCGAGATACCGCCGCCCGTCCGCCCCCTCGATGGTCAGCCCACGGGCCCGTACGGGAACGATCGGCAGGGACCGCGCATAGGTGCGCGCCGACGACTCCCGCGACGACTGCCGCCGCAGAATCCCCTCGGCCCCATGGGCCGCGGCTCCCTCACCGAAGGAGCCCTGCCGCGCAGGAGGCACCCCTCCCCCGTCCCTCCACGGCGGCGCGTCGGCGCTCACCGTCGGCTCGGTCACGGCCACGGCGTTCGGTCCTCCCCTGGTGCGGCGGTGTACGGACGCGGACCCGGCCGCCGTACGCGCCGGACGAACCGGTGGCACGGCGTCGATATCCGCGGACATAAGGGGAGTTGAACGCTGTTCGCGCATCCCCCGTACGTACCAACGACGAGGGGACCGGGGGATCACGGGCGTACGGAAGATCCTTGCCGTGACGGAACCGTTGCCGATCCGTCGGAAGTCCCCAATGGCACCGGCATAGGGTGGTTGCCGCCCGATCCGAGAAACGGGACCGGCACCGTTGCCGGCTCCGACACCGGCGCCGGCTCCGAAATCGACACCCGGCGGCAGCCGGAACAACCAGAAGAACAGCCAGCACAGCCCGACCGAACAGCCCGCACAGCCCGACCAGGGGGAGATCCGGATATGCGACCCATACGCCCGCTGCACGCCGTACGCGCGAGGAGGGGCGCGGGCAGCACCACGACACGCCGTCGCAGCACTCCCCTCTCCGCGCTCGCGCTCTGCGCGGCCCTCGCGCTCACGGCCACCGCCTGCAACGGCGACGACGGCAACGACGCGGCGAACAAGCCGCCTTCGACCGCCACCGACGACAGCATCCAGATCCCCGACGGTCTCAAGGACCGGCTCAAGGAGCACGGGATCGATCTCGATCAGTGGAAGGACGGGGCCTGGAAGAACTGGGACAAGGACCAGTGGCTGCGCGAGGCCGAGGACTTCATCAACCCGATCATCGATGATCTGTGGGATGAGGACCGGATGCGCGACGCGGACAAGCAGCCCGCGAAGCCGGTCGAGGACGACATCTCCGGCGACCAGGGCAAGACCGACCCGACCCCGGCTCCGGTCGAGGCCGCGGCACTGAACACGCCCTACACGGACGCCTCCCCGGCCACCGGCAAGCTCTTCTTCGACGGTCCCGAGGGCTCCATGGTCTGTTCGGCGACGGTCGTCTCCGACCCGGCCAACCCCGGCAAGTCCAACATGGTGTGGACCGCGGGCCACTGTGTGCACGCGGGCCAGGCGGGCGGCTGGTACCGCAACATCATGTTCGTGCCCTCGTACAA
This sequence comes from Streptomyces mesophilus, assembly GCF_011044995.1. GTDB lineage: Bacteria > Actinomycetota > Actinomycetes > Streptomycetales > Streptomycetaceae > Streptomyces > Streptomyces mesophilus. The sequence continues at coordinate 2,218 of NZ_JAAKZW010000083.1, forward strand.
CAACGAGGGCAAGTCGGCCGCCGAGCTCGAGGGCGCGCCCAAGGAGGAGATGGCTCCGCACGGTCTCTACTGGGCCGACTGGGCGCAGACCTCGCAGCAGTGGATCGAGACCGGCGGCCCGACGGGCGGTGCCGGCGCTCCGTACGACTTCGCCGTGCTGCATGTGAAGCCGGAGAACGACAACGGCAAGTCGCTCGAGGAGACCGTCGGGGGCGCGCTCCCGGTGGAGTTCAAGGCGCCGGCCGTGTCCAGTATCGAGTCGATCACGGCGACCGGCTACCCGGCGGCTCCGCCCTACGACGGCCAGCGCCAGCTCGCCTGCGCCGACAAGCCGGGGCGGCTCTCGCTGACCGCCGAGGACCCGACGATGTACCGCATCGGCTGCACCATGACCGGCGGTTCGTCCGGCGGCGGCTGGGTCGCCGAGGGCGCCGACGGCAAGCCCACGCTTGTCTCCAACACCTCGATCGGCCCGGTGACGGCGGGCTGGCTCGCCGGTCCGCGGCTCGGCGAGGAGGCCAAGGGGATCTACGACGCGGTGAGTGAGAAGTTCGCGGGCTGAGGCCCTGACGCGGGGCGCGTTCCCCTGTTCCAGGACGGAACGCGCCCTGCCCATATCTTCACCCACCCGCCGCCGTGCACCCACAACTCACCGTGCATAGTGGGTTCTCGTGCCCGGAGGCGGCCGCATCGGCGTCGCTTTCTGACGCATCCATGACAGAAGTTCGCATCTCAACGGGGGTCACACCACCATGCGTTCCATCAGACCAACCGCCGTGCGCCTGGCAGCGATAGGCCTTGTCTCGGCGCTCGCGCTCACCGCCTGCGGCGGCGAGGACGACCCGAAGGCGGCCGACAAGCCGTCCACGTCGCAGGGCGCCGACACGGGCTCGGACGACCTGCCGGAGATCCCCGCCGACCTGACCGACCGGCTCAAGAAGCACGGCATCGATCTGGACGAGTGGAAGAAGGGCGGCTGGAAGAACTGGGACAAGGACCAGTGGCTGCGCGAGGCCGAGGACTTCGTCAACCCGGTCATCAAGGACCTCTGGAAGCCTGAGCGCATGGAGGACGCCAAGGACCCGGTCCAGACGATCGACACCAAGGCGGCCTCCAGCAGCGACGCGGGTGTGACCGACCCCGAGCCGGCCTCGGTCGAGGCGCAGGAGGAGAACAAGCCGTACTGGAAGCACGCCGCTCCGGTGGGCAAGATCTTCTTCGACACTCCCGAAGGCGCGGCAGTCTGCTCCGGCACGGTCGTCAAGGACCCCAACAACCCGGGCAAGTCCAACCTGGTGTGGACCGCGGGCCACTGTGTGCACGCGGGCGCCGAGGGCGGCTGGTACCGGAACATCGCGTTCATCCCCGCGTACAACAAGGACGGCAAGTCCCCGGCGGAGCTGCAGAACGCGAGCGCTCAGGACATCGCCCCGTACGGCCAGTTCTGGGCCGACTGGGTCTCGACCTCCGGTGAGTGGATCGACGGCACCACGGCGGCGACGGCCGGTGCCTCGTACGAGTACGACTACGCCGTGCTGCACGTGCAGCCCGAGCAGGGCGGCAAGTCCCTGGAGGAGACGATCGGCACGGCGCTGCCGGTCGACTTCGACGCGCCCTCCGCGACCGAGATCGGCACGATGGGCGCCTGGGGTTACCCGCAGGCTCCGCCGTTCAACGGTGTGCAGATGTTCAAGTGCCTGGACAAGCCGGTGCGCCTGTCGCTGACGCAGTCGGCGCCGACGATGTTCCGGATCGGCTGCACCATGACGGCCGGCTCCTCCGGCGGCGGCTGGTTCCACGTCAAGCCGGACAAGAAGACGTACCTGGTCTCGAACACCTCGATCGGCCCGGCGGGCAGCGCGGGCTGGCTCGCGGGACCGCAACTCGGCCAGGGCGCCGAGCAGTTGTTCCTCCAGATGAGTGAGAAGTACGGCGACAAGTAGGTCCCGGCAGCACAGAAGGCCCGCCTCCCGAAAGGGAAGCGGGCCTTCTGGCGTATCTGTCGGTGGTACGTCAGCCCTTGGCCGGCACGAACGTCGACAGCTCGGCCGCCAACTCCTCGTGCACCAGCGCCTTGAGCAGCGTGCCCTCGCCCGTGTGCTCCTCGGAGAGGACCTCGCCCTCGGCGTGCGCGCGGGCGATGAGCGCGCCCTGCGTGTACGGCACGAGCGCCTCGATCTCGACCGAGGGGTGCGGCAGTTCGGCGTCGATGAGCGCGAGCAGCTTGTCGATGCCCTCGCCCGTACGGGCCGAGACGGCCAGTGCGTACCGCTCGTTGGCCAGCAGGCGCTGCAGGACCACCGGGTCCGCCGCGTCCGCCTTGTTGATCACCACGATCTCCCGGACGTCGGTGGCACCGACATCCCGGATCACCTCGCGTACGGCGGCGAGCTGCTCCTCCGGCGCCGGGTGCGAACCGTCGACCACGTGCAGGATCAGGTCGGACTCGCCGACCTCCTCCATCGTGGAGCGGAACGCCTCGACGAGGTGGTGCGGCAGATGCCGGACGAACCCGACGGTGTCGGCGAGCGTGTAGACCCGGCCGCTCGGCGTCTCCGCCTTGCGGACGGTCGGGTCGAGGGTGGCGAACAGCGCGTTCTCCACCAGCACACCCGCGCCCGTGAGGCGGTTGAGCAGCGAGGACTTGCCCGCGTTGGTGTAGCCGGCGATGGCCACCGACGGCACCTTGTGGCGCTTGCGCTCCTGGCGCTTGATGTCGCGGCCCGTCTTCATCTCCGCGATCTCACGGCGCATCTTCGCCATCTTCTCGCGGATCCGTCGCCGGTCCGTTTCGATCTTGGTCTCACCGGGGCCTCGGGTGGCCATCCCGCCACCGCCGCCGCCACCCATCTGACGGGAGAGCGACTGACCCCAGCCACGCAGCCGCGGCAGCATGTACTGCATCTGCGCGAGCGCGACCTGCGCCTTGCCCTCTCGGGACTTGGCGTGCTGGGCGAAGATGTCGAGGATCAGGGCGGTCCGGTCGACCACCTTGACCTTGACGACGTCCTCGAGATGGATGAGCTGGCCGGGGCTGAGCTCACCGTCGCAGACCACGGTGTCGGCTCCGGTCTCCACGACGATGTCGCGCAGCTCCAGGGCCTTGCCGGAGCCGATGTACGTGGCCGGGTCCGGCTTGTCGCGGCGCTGGAAGACACCGTCGAGCACCTGCGAACCGGCCGTCTCGGCGAGGGCGGCGAGCTCCGCGAGGGAGTTCTCCGCGTCCTGCAGGGTGCCGTCGGTCCAGACACCGACGAGGACCACGCGCTCCAGACGGAGCTGGCGGTACTCGACCTCGGTGACGTCCTCGAGCTCGGTGGACAGACCCGCCACGCGACGCAGGGAGGCTCGCTCGGAACGGTCGTACTGCGCACCGTCCCGCGCGGAGTCGATCTCCTGGCTCCAGGCGACGTCCTCTTCCATCAGGGCTTCGGCCCGAAGTCCTTCGGGGAGGCTCGGCGCGAGGTGGGTGGTCTGGTCCTGCGGGTCCTGCGCGTCCTGGGAAGGGGAAGAGAAGGTCAAGTGGATCCTTTACGTCGAAATGGATGCGGGGCCTGAGTTCGTACGGCTCCCACGCTTGGGTCAACGACTTCCGGTGCCCCAGGATTCCCTGGGCCGCCGTGCGACGTCGACGGCATCGATGGTCGCACGGCACGGGACGTCTCGTCATCCGGCTTTTCCCCGCCCCGGGCGGGTCTCAGTCCCGGCCCGGGGGCTGCTCCGCTGGTTTCCCTAGTCCACCGGATTCGCCTTCCACTGCGGCTTCCCCGGCATGACCGGCGTCTTCTCCCCGTACAGCCATCCCTGGAAGAAGCCGGAGAGGTCCCGTCCGGCGACCCGGGACGCGAGGTGCACGAAGTCCGTGGTCGTGGCCACCCCGTCCGCGAAGGACGCGACCCAGGCGCGCTCCAGGCGGTCGAAGGCCTTCGCGCCGATCTCCTGGCGCAGCGCGTACAGGACGAGCGCGCTGCCGTCGTAGACGACCGGGCGGAAGATGCTGATCTTCTGGCCGTGCGAGGGCCGTTTCGGCGCGGCCGGCGGGCCGCCCATCGCACGCCACGAGTCGGACTGCCGGTACGCGTCGCGCATCCGGTCCTCCAGCGGCTGCCCGGCCTTCTCGTCGGCGTAGAGCGCCTCGTACCAGGAGGCGTGCCCCTCGTTCAGCCACAGGTCGGACCAGGTGCGCGGGCTGACGCTGTTGCCGAACCACTGGTGGGCGAGCTCGTGGACCATGATCGAGTCGACGTACCACTCGGGGAACACGTTCCGCGTGAACAGCGAGCGCTCGAAGAGCGACAGGGTCTGCGTCTCGAGCTCGAAGCCCGTCTCGGCATCGGCGATCAGCACCCCGTACGCCTCGAAGGGGTAGCGCCCGACCTTCTGCTCCATCCATGCGATCTGGTCCGGCGTCTTGCGCAGCCAGCGCTCGAAGAGCTTCCGGTCCTCGGTGGGCACCACATCGCGCACGGGCAGTCCGTGCGGTCCCTTGCGGTGCACGACGGTGGAGCGGCCGATGGCGACCTGGGCCAGCTCGGTCGCCATCGGGTGCACGGTGCGGTACGTCCAGGTGGTGTCGGACCCGGACCGTTCGCGCCCGGCGGCGAGCCCGTTGGTGACGGCGGTGTACTCGCGCGGCGCCGTCACCCGGAAGGTGAACTGGGCCTTGTCCGAGGGGTGGTCGTTGCACGGGAACACCAGATGCGCCGCATCCGCCTGGTTCGCCATGACGAGCCCGTCGCCGGTGCGCACCCAGCCGCCCTCGTACCGCTTGTCGGGGACCGGGTTGCTGGTGTGGTGCACGGTGATCCGCATCCGGCTGCCGGCGGGCAGCTCCCGGGCGGGCGTGACGATCAGATCCTCACCCATGCTCGCGAACGCCGCCTTGGCGCCGTTGACCTCGACGGAACGCACCTCGCCCTGCGCGAAGTCGAGGTTGACGCGGTCGAGGGAATCGGTGGCCACCGCGTCGATCTTCGTGACGGCGTCGAGGGGGTCCAGGTTGGAGCCGCCGTAGCTGAACGAGAGGTCGTACGCCTGGACGTCGTATCCGGGGTTGCCCAGGTGCGGGAAGAGCGGGTCGCCGATGCCGAGCGGCGCGGCGGGCGAGGGCGCGCTCGCGGCGAGCAGGGAAAGGGAGGCGGCGGCCAGGAGCGCGGCCTTGAGACGGGGCTTGAGCAGCATGGATTACGGCTATCAGCGCGCGCTCCGTCGGCGTCGACGGCGCGAGCACGACCCACCCGAACGAGGCCCTCGTCCAGACTACGAAGTCGCCGCCGCCCGGTGCTGCGCCCGGCTCACGTCGTACACGCCGGCGACCTTGCGCATCGCCCGCATCAGGCCCGGAAGGCGTGCGGCGTCGGGGAGTTGCAGCGTGTACGTATGGCGTACGCGGCCCTCGGTGGGCGGTTCGACCGTCGCCGAGACGATCGCGACGCCCTCGACCGCGATGGCCTCGGTCAGATCGGCGAGCAGATGCGGGCGCCCGAAGGACTCGGCGGTGAGCGTCACGCGGCACGACGCCGAGTCCACCCAGCGCACTCCGACGGGCCCGCGCCCGAGCCCGGCCATCCGGCCCACCGCGGGACAGCCGACGCGGTGCACGGTCACCACGTTGCCGCGGACCGCGAACCCGGTGACGGCATCGGGCGGCACCGGCGTACAGCACCCCGCGAGCCGGACCGAGGCGCCGGGCAGATCGACGACCGCGTTGGCCGCGCTGTGCCGTGCGCCCGCGACCGTGAGCCCGGGCCTGGGTTCCGCGGATTCGGGCGCTTCCCGACGGTCGGGGTGCTCGGCGAACCAGCTCTTGATCGCGATACGGGCGGCCGGTGTACGGGCGTGGTCCAGCCACTCGGCATCGGGCCCGGACCCCGTCTCGCGCGGTGCGAGCAGGATCTGCACGGTGTCGCCGTCACGCAGGGCCGTACTGAGCGTGGTGAGCCGGTCGTTGACCCGTACGCCGATACAGAAGTGCGCGCCCGCGCCGTACTGGGCGTAGGCCGCGTCCACACAGGTCGCGCCCGCGGGCAGCCCGAGTGTGCCGCCGTCGGAGCGGTACACGGTGATCTCCCGGTCCTGGGAGAGCTCTTCGCGCAGCGAGGACCAGAACGTGTCCGGATCGGGCGCGGCCTGCTGCCAGTCGAGCAGCCGGGAGAGCCAGCCGGGCCGGGTGGGGTCGGCGCGCTCGCCGTCGGGCGCGGGCTCCTCCGACTCCGACACGGGCTGCGCGTACGGATTGCCGAGGGCGACGACGCCGGCCTCGGCGACCTTGTGCATCTGGTGCGTACGGATGAGGACTTCGGCCACATCGCCGCCGTCGCGGCCCACGACCGCGGTGTGCAGCGACTGGTAGAGGTTGAACTTGGGCACGGCGATGAAGTCCTTGAACTCCGAGACCACCGGCGTGAAGCAGGTGTGCAGCTCGCCGAGCACGCCATAGCAGTCCGCGTCCTCGTTCACGAGCACGAGCAGGCGCCCGAAATCGGCACCGCGCAGCTCGCCGCGTTTCATGCGGACCCGGTGCACCGAGACGAAGTGCCGCGGCCTGATGAGGACTTCGGCCTCGATATCGGCCTCGCGCAGCACGTTCCGTACGTCGTCGGCGACGGCCGCCAGGGGGTTGCCGCCGCGCTCGTTCTCGTCGATCAGCGCCTTGGTCTTCGCGTACTCCTCGGGGTGCAGGATCGCGAAGACCAGGTCCTCGAGCTCGGTCTTCAGGGCCTGGACGCCGAGTCGTTCGGCGAGCGGGATCAGGACGTCCCGGGTCACCTTGGCGATACGTGCCTGCTTCTCGGGGCGCATCACGCCGAGGGTGCGCATGTTGTGCAGCCGGTCGGCGAGCTTGATGGACATCACGCGCACGTCGTTGCCGGTCGCGACGAGCATCTTGCGGAAGGTCTCGGGCTCGGCGGCGGCGCCGTAGTCGATCTTCTCCACCTTCGTGACGCCGTCGACGAGATAGCAGACCTCGTCGCCGAACCCGTCCCGCACCTGATCGAGCGTCACCTCGGTGTCCTCGACCGTGTCATGAAGCAGCGAGGCGACCAACGTCGTGGTCTCCGCGCCGAGTTGGGCGAGGATCAGCGTCACGGCGAGCGGGTGGGTGATGTACGGCTCACCGCTCTTGCGCATCTGCCCGCGGTGCGAGGACTCGGCGAGGACGTAGGCACGGCGCAGGGCGTCGATCTCGGCGTCGGGATAGTGGGCGCGATGCGCCTCGACCACATGGCCGATGGCGTCGGGCAGCCGGCCGCGCGAGGCGGAGCCGCGCATGGCGGCCCGCCCGAGGCGGCGCAGATCGAGCCGGGACCGGACACGCTTGCGGGGCGCTCCCGGGCTTACGGGGCCTGTCGCCTCTGCACTCATCCTGTGCACCTCCGGCTGCGTCGACCGGCACCCTCGTGAACGGGGCGACGCGTCCATGGTGCGGACCCTGTTGCATGAACCGCTGACACATGAACCGCGCCGTCCGGGCCGGTGCTTGATGCTACCGACCCCATCACGCGCCGCTCACCGGCTCTCGCCCAGCGTGAAACGGATCACCCATTCGAGCGAAGGTTCAGGCGCCAAGGTTTTCGAACCACTCGGAACTGATCTCGCCCTCGGCAACGATCACCGCGGGGCCGGTCATCTCGATTTCTCCGTCGACCCGCTCGGTGATCACGAGGCGTCCACCGGGCAGATCGATCGTGTACGTGACGGGGGCCCCGGTCACTGCCGGGTCGAGCCCGTCGCGCCGCGCCGTGGCCACGGCCACCGCGCACGCTCCCGTACCGCAGGAGCGGGTCTCTCCGACGCCGCGCTCGTGCACGCGCATGGCGACATGGCGCTCGCCGCGGTCGACGACGAACTCCACGTTGACACCGTCCGGGTAGACCCCGGCAGGCGCCGTGAGCGGTGCCGTGAACAGGTGGCCCGCCTGGTCGAGGTCGTCGACGAAGGCGACGGCGTGCGGGTTGCCCATGTTCACGTTGCGCGCGGGCCAGCTGTGCTCGCCGACGGTGACGGTGGCCTGCTCCTCGGGGAAGGCGGCCTTGCCCATGGACACGGTGATATCGCCGTCCTTGGCGATGTGCACCCGCTTGATCCCACCGCGGGTGGCGACCGCGAGATCGCCGGCCTCGACGTGCCCGGCGCGCTGCAGATAGTGGGCGAAGACCCGTACGCCATTGCCGCACATCTCGGCGACGGACCCGTCACCGTTGCGGTAGTCCATGAACCACTCGGCCTCGCCCGCCATGTGCTTGGCCTCGGGGTGCGCGGCCGAGCGCACCACGTGCAGCAGACCGTCGCCGCCGAGTCCGGCACGCCGGTCGCAGAGCACGGCGACGGCGTCCGGGCCGAGCTCGATGGCATTGTCCGGGTCGGGCACGATCACGAAGTCGTTCTGAGTGCCGTGACCCTTGAGGAAGGCGATGCTCATCCCTCGATCGTACGGGGTGGGCGCCCACAGCCTCCGGCCGCGGTCGGCGCACCCGGGACGCGCTGGTCAGCGCAGCCGGGCGACCCGCCAGACGGCCAGGACGGCGAGCACGCCGACGACCGCCGTGTAGGCGATGACGACCCGCCAGTCCGGACGGTGTCCGGAGCCTCGGACAGGAAGACCCGGCCAGGTGTGACCGACGCGACGGGCGGCCATCACGCCCCAGCCGGCCGCGCAGCAGCTGATCAGGAGGCCGAGCATGGCCACCACCGCGCCGCCGTCGCCGAACTCGAAGGCGAGCGGGAACGCGAACATCAGCGAGCCGAGGGTCGCGAGGACCACGATCGGCGCGATCTGCCAGATCCGGAGCTTGCGCTGCGGGCGCAGCTCGACCTCGACCTCGGAACCGGCCAGTGCGGCCGCCTCTTCGGCGGGATCGGGACCGTCGGGCACCACGCCGCCGCCTTCGTCCGCCTGCTCGGGCGGGTTCACGCCCTGCTCAGGCTCCGATTGCGGACCATCGGGGCTCAACTGCCCCTGGTCCTCATGTGCGGTGTCGCGAGGGCCGGCCTCCATCGCCACGCGCCCTCCCAACTGGACTCCACGATCGATCGAAGCTTGATGATGGCACGGGCGGTCAGGCCCGGATGACCGCCGGAGCGTCCCGATGCCATCACGTGATCAGGCTGTGACCGCTCGTTCGACCAACGCCATTGCACGGTCCGGGAGTTCCCCGCGGTCGGCCGCGGCGCCGCTGAGCCAGTGCACCCGCGGGTCGCGCCGGAACCAGGAGTCCTGGCGGCGCGCGAAGCGCTTGGTGGCGCGCACGGTCTCGGCACGGGCCTCGTCCTCGGTGCACTCCCCCGCGAAGGCGGCGAGCACCTGCTGGTAGCCGAGCGCGCGTGCGGCCGTACGGCCCTCGCGCAGGCCCTGGGCCTCGAGGGCGCGCACCTCGGCCACGAGACCCGCCTCCCACATGCGGTCGACGCGCAGCGCGATCCGCTCGTCCAGCTCGGGGCGGGCGACGTCGACGCCGATCTGCACGGTGTCGTACACGGAGTCGTGGCCCGGCAGGTTCGCCGTGAACGGCTGTCCGGTGATCTCGATGACCTCGAGGGCACGCACGATGCGCCGGCCGTTGCTCGGCAGGATCGCCTTGGCCGCGTCGGGATCGGCGGCGGCGAGCCGGGCGTGCAGGGCGCCGGAGCCGCGCAGCGCGAGCTCCTCCTCGAGGCGGGCGCGCACCGCCGGATCCGTACCGGGGAATTCGAGCTGGTCGACGGCGCCGCGCACATAGAGGCCGGAGCCACCGACGAGCACCGGCCAGCGGCCCTCGGCGAGCAGCCGGTCGATCTCGGCGCGGGCCAGCTTCTGGTACTCGGCGACGCTGGCGGCCTCCGTCACGTCCCAGATGTCCAGGAGGTGGTGCGGAATGTCCGCGCGCTCCTCGGGCGTCAGCTTGGCGGTGCCGATGTCCATCCCACGGTAGAGCTGCATGGAGTCCGCGTTGACGACTTCGCCCCCGAGTTCGCGTGCGAGGAAGACGCCGAGATCCGACTTGCCGGCGGCGGTGGGCCCGACTACGGCGATGACACGGGGCCCTGAAGCGGGCGCGACTGCTGCGGTACTCACCGGACCAGTCTGGCAGGCGCCCGGCAAGTCCTCGAACGAGCTACGTGACACCACGCCTTCCCCTTCGTTGCCTGTTGCGAGGTTTCGGCCGCCGGTTTCGAGGACCGGAGGCCCGGACGTCACAAGGCGACGCACCGGGCGGCGCGGGATTTCCCTCACACGAGTACGGTTTGGAGTAGAAATGGGCGTTTTTTCACGGTTCCGTCGCAAGGGCACGGAGACCGAGGCCGCGTCAACGGCGGAGGGTTCGACGGCCACTCTGACGGCCGAGCCCGAAGCGGAGCACGCGGCCGAGGCCGATGCCACCGCCGAGGCCGAGACCGATGCGGCAGCGGAACCGGCCGAGAAGGCCGCCGAGGAGGCCACCGCCGCCGAGGGAGTGGAGATCCCGAAGCAGCAGTCGGCCGAGCAGGCGGCGGACAACGAGGCCGGTGAAGGCGCCCGCAAGTAGCCGTCCGCGCACGCGGCGGTCCGACGAAGAAGGTGCGAAAAGCCATGGGCCTCCTTGACACGCTGAAGGCCAAGCTCGCCCCGGCCAAGGACAAGGCCGCGGGCCTTGCCAAGGAGCACGGGGGCAAGATCGAGCAGGGTCTGGACAAGGCCGCGAAGGCGGTCGACGAGAAGACCAAGGGCAAGTACAGCGACAAGATCCAGTCGGGTACCGGCAAGGCGAAGGACGCGCTTGACCGGCTGTCCGAGGGGTCCGGCGCGGGTGCCGCTTCCGACGGGTCTCCTGCTCAGGGGCCCGGTACGCCGCCGCCTGCCCAGGGACCCGGCGCGCCGCCTCCTGCTCAGGGGCCTGGTACGCCTCCGGCTGCCGGCGGGACCACGCCGACTCCGCCGGCCTCCTGACAGGGCTGACCGCTGACGGCCGTGGGGCGTACGTGCCCCGCGGCCGTCGACGCACGCGGGGGGTGGGGCCGGATGGAGGCCGGCGCGGTCAGGACGGAGGCCGGCCCGGTCAGGACCAGGCCGCGACCAGGTAACCGACGCCGTAGGGCGCCTCGTCGTACAGCAGCGTGCCGCTCAGGTCCGCGCCCTCGGCCGCGCCGGCAAGCACCTGCCAGGGGGCCCGGCCGGCCGCCTTGAGCTCGTACGCGAGCTCCGCGTCCAGCGCCTTGAGCGCGGGCAGGTCCGCCGCCCCGAGGGCGCGGGCCACCTCGGCGTCGAAGGGCTCGGCGCGCTCGTCCAGGTAACCGGGGGCCTTCAGGGTCCGGCAGGCACTCGCGTCGCCCATGACGAGCAGCGCCACGCGCTCGGCCTGGACGGCGAGTTCGGATCCGACCTCGAAGCAGCGCTCGGGCGCGAGCGGCTCGCCGACGCCGAGACCTTCGACGGGTCCGGCCCATCGCGCCCGCTCCAGGAGCCAGGCGGCCACGGCGAGCGAGACCGGCAGGCCCCCGTCCTTGGCCTCCCCGCTCCCCAGTTGTACGGCGGCGTCCACGCCGAAGCCCTCGAAGGTCCCGGTCGTCCCCTGCGGATGCGGGCCCCGCCCGCTCTGCTCGGCCGGGCCGACGACGATCAGCCGGTCGGGCCGGGCGGCGGCGAGCACACCGATCGCGTCCGCGCAGGCGGCACGGGCGGCATCGAGCTCAGCGGCCGCTCCCGCGGCCACGGCGGGTACCAGGAGCGGCGGACAGGGGCAGACGGCTGCGGCGACGAGCATGATCGGCAGGGTACCGGGCGCGCGTACCCGTGTGGGCTTCCCCCTGGGCCGGGCGGACGGACGGCACGGGCGGGAGCGGGCGGCTCAGCCCGCGCTGCCGCCCCACCCGGGAGCGGGCGGCTCAGCCCGCGCCGCCGCCCCACCACTTCCCGCCGCCGCGCTGCGCCCGCTTCGCCGCCTTCTCGGCGGCCTTGCGGGCCGCTCGCTCCTCGGCCTCCGCGCGCCGCAGTGCCTGGCGTTCCTCGGCCTCCGCCGCGCGCTGGGCCGCGGCCGCCTTCTCCGCCTGGACGCTGTCGTACAGCAGCTCCCCCACCGAGAAGCGGCAGCCGTAGTTCCGCATCGAGCCCTCGCTGACGAGCAGGAAGCCCTCGTCCGTGCGGTAGAGGCGGGTGGCCGAGGGGTTCATCGGGTGCTGCGGCACATAGCCGCGGGCCCGCTTCTCCAGCTCGACGAGCGCCTCTTCCCGTGTGCCCTCGACGTGGTCGAGCACGTTGGCCGCGTACGCCTTGCGCTCGCCCATCCCGTCGGTCTCCTCGACGATCAGGCCCCACCACGTGCTCATACGGTCCCCCCGTGGTTCATCAGCGCGTCAGATCAGTGACGACTCGGCGACGACCGATCTGACGCGCTGATCAGCAGCGTTCGGTTCAGTCGCAGCCGCAACCCGAACCCGCAGGTGCGGGCGAGGGGGCCGGGGCGCCGATCGTCGGCAGGCCCAGCATCACGCCCGCGGTGGCCGGTGCGGGGGCGGCGTTGCGCTTCTCCCAGGCGTCGCCCGCGCGCGTACGGCGGACCGCGAGGACCGGGCCCTCGGCGAGAAGGTGGTGCGGCGCCGCGTAAGTGATCTCGACCGTCACCACGTCACCGGGGCGCACCTCTTCATCCGGCTTCGTGAAGTGGACGAGACGGTTGTCGGGCGCGCGGCCCGACAGCCGGTGCGTGGAGTCGTCCTTGCGGCCCTCGCCCTCGGCGACCATCAGGTCAAGGGTGCGGCCGACCTGCTTCTTGTTCTCGTCCCAGGAGATCTCCTCCTGGAGCGCGACCAGGCGCATGTAGCGCTCCTGGACGACCTCCTTCGGGATCTGGCCCTCCATGTCGGCGGCCGGGGTTCCGGGGCGCTTGGAGTACTGGAACGTGAACGCGTTGGTGAAGCGCGCCTCGCGGACGACGTGCATGGTCTGCTCGAAGTCCTCCTCGGTCTCCCCGGGGAAGCCGACGATGATGTCGGTCGAGATCGCGGCGTCCGGCATGGCGGCGCGCACCTTCTCGATGATCCCGAGGAAGCGCTCCTGGCGGTACGAGCGGCGCATCGCCTTGAGGATCGTGTCCGAGCCCGACTGAAGCGGCATGTGCAGCTGCGGCATGACGTTCGGGGTCTCGGCCATCGCCGCGATCACGTCGTCGGTGAAGTCGCGGGGGTGCGGAGAGGTGAAGCGGACGCGCTCCAGGCCCTCGATCTCGCCGCAGGCGCGAAGGAGCTTGCTGAAGGCCTCGCGGTCGCCGAGGTCGGAACCGTAGGCGTTGACATTCTGGCCGAGCAGGGTGATCTCCGAGACGCCCTCGGCGACCAGGGCCTCCACCTCGGCGAGGATGTCGCCGGGCCGGCGGTCCTCCTCCTTGCCGCGCAGGGCGGGGACGATGCAGAAGGTGCAGGTGTTGTTGCAGCCGACGGAGATCGACACCCAGGCCGCGTACGCGCTCTCGCGCCGGGTCGGCAGCGTGGACGGGAAGGCCTCGAGCGACTCGGCGATCTCGACCTGGGCCTCTTCCTGGATCCGCGCCCGCTCGAGCAGCGCCGGCAGCTTGCCGATGTTGTGCGTGCCGAAGACCACGTCGACCCAGGGGGCCCGCTTCACGATGGTGTCGCGGTCCTTCTGCGCGAGGCAGCCGCCGACGGCGATCTGCATGCCGGGGCGCGTGGTCTTGCGGGGAGCGAGGCGTCCGAGGTTGCCGTACAGCTTGTTGTCGGCGTTCTCCCGTACCGCGCAGGTGTTGAACACGACGACATCCGCGTCGCCGTCGGCGCCCTCCGGCGCGCGGACGTAACCGGCGTCCTCCAGGAGCCCGGAGAGCCGCTCGCTGTCGTGGACGTTCATCTGACAGCCGTAGGTCTTCACTTCGTACGTGCGCGGGGATGCCGACATGCCAGAGATCAGTCCAAACGAGGGTCTACGGGATCCGGCGCCGGGTCCGGACAGGTCCGGAGCCGGGGCCGGAGGGGTCCGGGGGCTGCATGGGCCGTCGCCTGCGGACGGCGGCCGGTCATCCAGTTTACGAGGCCGGGCGAGCGGGCTTGGTCGTCAGCGGGAAAGCCCGTGAATGCGCGGAGGGCAACGGTCTGATCACCGCTGCCCTCCGCGCATTCAGTACATGCCTGGCGGCTATGTGCCCCCGCCGCCGCTGCCGTCTCCGAACGATCCGCGCACGCCACCTGCGTTCAGGTGCGCTGCCGGAGGTTCCTCACCCGTCCCGGCGCCCAGCACCGCCCCCGTGCTCTTCTTCGCCCGCCGCAGCCGCTTCTCCAGCCACGCCGCGAACGAGGTCAGCGCGAAGTTGAGCGCCACGAAGATCAACGCGATCACGATGAACGTGGGGATCGGATTGCCGAAGAACCCCGAGATGGTCTTCCGGGAGTTGAGGAGCTCGGTGAAGTTCAGCATCACGCCGCCGAGCGCGGTGTCCTTGAGGATCACCACGAGCTGGCTGACGATCGCCGGCAGCATCGCCGTCACGGCCTGCGGCAGCAGCACGGACCGCATGACCTGGCCCTTGCGCAGACCGATTGCCTTGGCCGCCTCGGTCTGTCCCTTGGGCAGGGACAGGATGCCCGCCCGGACGATCTCGGCGAGGACGGAGGCGTTGTACAGCACCAGGCCGGTGACCACCGCGTAGAGCGGCCGGACCTCGGAACTGATGGTCAGCGACCAGTACTGCGAGAAGTATTCGTTGGCGAACACCATGAGGATCAGGACCGGGATCGCGCGGAACAGCTCCACGATGAACGTGGCGGGAGCCCGCACCCAGCGGTGATCGGAGAGCCGGGCTATGCCGAGCACGGCTCCGAGCGGCAGGGCGATCACCATCGACAGCGCGGCGGCCTTGAGTGTGTTGGCCAGCGCCGGCAGCAGGTAGGTCGTCCACACGTCGGCGGTGAGGAAGGGCTCCCACTTCGCCCACACCCACTGGTCCGTATCGCCCATGAGCTTGATCGCCCACCAGGCGACCAGGGCGAAAAGGACCACGAAGACTGCCGAGAAGATGAGGTTGCGCCGCTTGGCCTTGGGGCCGGGGATGTCGTACAGAACCGAGCTCATCGCTTCACCGCCACGCGCTTGCCGAACCAGCCGAGGAGAAGGCCCGTCGGCAGGGTGAGAATCACGAATCCGAGCGCGAAGATCGCAACGGTCGCATAGAGCTGCGCCTCGGTCTCGACGATCTCCTTCATCAGGAGGCCTGCCTCTGCCACACCGATCGCGGCAGCGATCGTGGTGTTCTTCGTCAGGGCGATGAGGACGTTGGTCAGCGGGGCCACGACCGAACGGAACGCCTGGGGCAGCACCACCAGGGTCAGCACCTGGGTGAAGTTCAGACCGATGGCCCGGGCCGCCTCGGCCTGCCCGACCGGCACCGTGTTGATGCCGGAGCGGATCGCCTCGCAGACGAATGCGGCGTGGTAGACGATCAGGCCGAGCACCGCGAGACGGAAGCCCTGGGCCTTGAGGTCGTCGGGGGCGCCCAGCGTGATGTGGAAGGTGTCGGCGAGGCCGAGCGAGGTGAAGACGATGATGACGGTCAGCGGGATGTTCCGCACCACGTTCACGTAGACGGTCCCGAAGCCGCGCATCAGCGGAACCGGGCTGACACGCATCGCGGCGAGGAGCGTGCCCCACACCAGGGACCCTATGCCGGAGAAGACGGTCAGCTGCACCGTCGTCCAGAACGACCCGAGCAGGTCGTAGCCTTCAAGAAAGTCGAACACGATCTCCCGCGCTTCCGCGTGTCGTTGGCCGGACGCGCCACCCGGGCTGTGTCTTCACAAGCCGGGTGGCGCGCCGTCGAAATGCCGCGGCCGCGGGATCCGGGCATCAGCCCGGTCAGGTCCTCAATGGCCGCTGGTCAAGGGTTACTTGACGATGTTGCCGATCTTCGGGGCGGGCTCGTTCTTGTAGCCGGCCGGGCCGAAGTTGTCATCGACGGCCTTCTGCCAGGCGCCATCGGCAACCATCTTCTCGAGGGCCGTGTTGATCTTGTCCTTGAGGGCGGTGTTGCCGTCCTTGACGCCGATGCCGTAGTTCTCGTTGCTGAGCTTCAGGCCGGCCAGCTTGAACTTGCCCTTGTACTGCTCCTGCGAGGCGTAACCCGCGAGGATCGAGTCGTCGGTGGTCAGCGCGTCGATGCTGCCGCCCGCGAGACCCTCGAGGCACTCGGAGTAGGTGCTGAGCTCCTTGAGCTGCGCCTTCGGAGCGATCTCCTTCTTGACGTTCTGCGCGGAGGTCGAACCCGACACCGAGCAGAGCTTCTTGC
This sequence comes from Streptomyces mesophilus, assembly GCF_011044995.1. Lineage (GTDB taxonomy): Bacteria > Actinomycetota > Actinomycetes > Streptomycetales > Streptomycetaceae > Streptomyces > Streptomyces mesophilus. The sequence goes on from NZ_JAAKZW010000083.1 coordinate 18,462, forward strand.
CGTTGAGGTCCGTGCCTTCCTTGATGTCGGAGTCCGAGGCGACAAGGAGGTCCTGGTGGGCCAGGAGGTACGGACCGGCGAAGTCGACCAGCTTGTCGCGCTCGTCGTTGATCGAGTACGAGGCGGCGATGAACTCGACGTCACCGCGCTTGAGAGCGGTCTCGCGGTCGGCGCTCGGCGTCTCGACGAACTCGATCTGGTCCTCGGAGTAGCCGAGCTCCTTGGCCACGAACGTGGCGACGTCGACATCGAAGCCCGCGAAGCTGCCGTCCGGCGCCTTCTGGCCGATGCCCGGCTGGTCGTACTTGATGCCGATCTTGATCGACTTGCTGCCGCCGCTGCTGTCGGAGCCCGAACCGCCCTTGTCCTTCTTGCCGCCGTCACCGCAGGCGGTGGCGGTCAGCGCGAGCGCGAGAACGGAGATGGTGGCGATACCGGCTTTGCGGAGCTTCATGATGAACATCCTTTGCGTTTCGGTGAGTTGCAGCAGCTCTGTGGTGCAGGAGCTCAGTGGTGCAGGATCTTCGACAGGAAGTCCTTGGCGCGGTCACTGCGGGGTGCGGTGAAGAACTTGTCCGGGGTCGCCTGCTCGACGATCTGGCCGTCCGCCATGAAGACGACGCGGTTGGCGGCCGAGCGGGCGAAGCCCATCTCATGGGTGACGACGACCATGGTCATGCCGTCGCGCGCGAGCTGCTGCATGACCTCGAGCACCTCGTTGATCATCTCCGGGTCCAGCGCGGAGGTCGGCTCGTCGAAGAGCATGACCTTCGGCTCCATGGCCAGGGCGCGCGCGATCGCGACGCGCTGCTGCTGGCCACCGGAGAGCTGGGCCGGATACTTGTCGGCCTGGGTCGCGACGCCGACCCGGTCGAGGAGGGCGCGCGCCTTCTCCTCGGCCTCGGCCTTCGACTTCTTGCGGACCTTGATCTGACCCAGCGTGACGTTCTCGAGAACGGTCTTGTGGGCGAAGAGGTTGAAGGACTGGAAGACCATGCCGACGTCGGCCCGCAGCCGCGCCAGCTCCTTGCCTTCCGCGGGCAGCGGCTTGCCGTCGAGCGAGATGCTCCCGGAGTCGATGCCTTCGAGGCGGTTGATCGCCCGGCAGAGCGTCGACTTGCCCGAGCCCGAGGGCCCGATCACGACGACGACCTCGCCGCGGGCGATGGTCAGGTCGATGTCCTGGAGCACATGCAACGCGCCGAAGTGCTTGTTGACGTTCTTCAGCACGACCAGTTCGTCCGCCGCAGGCACAGCGTCCTTGGTCACCGATACTTCGGCCATGGGGGTCTTGCTCCATCCTCCTCGGTTGGGAGGACAGTAGTAACGCGGTAAGACCAGCGTCATTACATCTGAGGGGAAATTGAGCATAACGATCCGGCCGCAACCGGACACACTGCGTGAAGGGGACGCCTGCCCCGCGTACCGGCTGGATAACGGAACCCGCCCGTAACAAGAACGGCCTTGACGTCGTCACCGTGTATCGGCGTGACTGCCTGAGTGCATAAGACCTGCGTGAACGGAAGGAGGACAGAATGAGACTGCTGCTCGTCGAGGACGACGATCACGTGGCCGCCGCACTGTCCGCCGTTCTCGCCCGGCACGGCTTCGACGTCGTTCACGCGCGCAACGGCGAAGAGGCGCTGCGCGCACTTCTCCCCACGGACAAACCGCCCTTCGGGGTCGTCCTGCTCGATCTCGGACTTCCCGACCAGGACGGTTACGAGGTCTGCGGGAAGATCCGCAAGCGCAGTGCGACACCCGTGATCATGGTGACCGCGCGCGGCGACATCCGCAGCCGCATCCACGGCCTGAACCTCGGCGCCGACGACTATGTCGTGAAGCCTTACGACACCGGGGAGTTGCTGGCCCGTATCCACGCGGTGAGCCGGCGTACGTCGCAGGACGACTCCACCGGTCCGATCGAGACGGGCATCACGCTCGGGGACGTCCATGTGGAGCTGCCGACGCGCAAGGTGACCGTCTCCGGCGAGGACGTCCAGCTGACGCGCAAGGAGTTCGACCTGCTCGCGCTGCTCGCCCAGCGCCCCGGCGTGGTCTTCCGCCGGGAGCAGATCATCAGCGAGGTCTGGCAGACCAGCTGGGAGGGCACGGGCCGCACCCTCGAGGTCCATGTGGCCTCGCTGCGCTCCAAGCTGCGGATGCCCGCGCTGATCGAGACGGTGCGCGGCGTCGGCTACCGGCTCGTGGCTCCTGCCGCCCCTGTCGCATAAGGCCACTTCGTGCGTACGCGCCTGCTTCCGCTGCTCATCGTGCTCATGGCGGCCATCCTGCTCGCCCTCGGTTTCCCGCTGGCGGTGAGCCTGGCGGCGGCGCAGCAGCAGAAGGTCGTGGTCGACCGGATCGAGGATGCCGCCCGTTTTGCGGGACTTGCCCAGTACGTCACCGATCCGTCCAAGGACCTGCCCGGTGTCGAGGGCGAGCGCCGCAAGACGTTGCGCAAGGATCTCGAGCGCTATTACAAGGTCTACGGGATCCGGGCCGGCGTCTTCTTCCGCGACCACAGCGAGATGGTCGCCTCGCACAACTGGTCCGTACCCGAGGACGGCGAGGGCCGTGAGGCCTTCGACGACGCGCTCTACAGCCACAGCAGCCAGGACCCGCGCCAGATCTGGCCCTGGCAGAAGCGCCGTCTGTACGTGGCCAGTCCGGTCGTACGGGACGGAGATGTCGTCGCCGTCGTGCTCACGGACTCGCCCACGGGCAAGATGCGCTCCGAGATCACCCGCGGCTGGCTGCTCATCGGGGCCGGTGAGGCCGCCGCGATGTTCCTGGCGATCGGTGCCGCGCTGCGCCTGACGGGCTGGGTCCTTCGCCCCGTACGGGATCTCGACGCGACCACGCACGACATCGCGACGGGACGGCTCAAGTCCCGGGTCGCGGTGGCGGGCGGACCGCCCGAACTGCGGCGTCTGGCCCGCTCGTTCAACGAGATGGCGGACAACGTCGAGGACGTCCTGGAGCAGCAGCGGGCGTTCGTCGCGGACGCCTCGCATCAGCTCCGCAATCCGCTCGCCGCGCTGCTCCTGCGGATCGAGCTGCTCGCGCTCGAACTGCCCGAGGGGAACGAGGAGATCGCCTCGGTCCGTACGGAGGGCAAGCGGCTCGCCCGGGTCCTGGACGATCTGCTCGACCTCGCGCTCGCCGAGCACGCGGGCATCGAACCGGAGTTGACGGACATCGGCGAACTGGTCGCCGAGCGGGTCGCGGCCTGGGGCCCGCTCGCCGAGGACAAGGGCGTCGAGCTGCACACCGAGGGGCTGCGCGCGACGACGGCCTGGGCGGATCCGGTGACCCTGTCCAGCGCCCTGGACGCGGTGATCGACAACGCCCTGAAGTTCACGCCCGCCGGCGAGCAGGTCACCGTGACGGTCGCGGCCAACGGCGCCACGACCACGGTGGAGATCGCGGACGGCGGCCCCGGGCTCACCGACGAGGAGTTGAACCGGATCGGCGACCGCTTCTGGCGCAGCAACCGCCATCAGAACATCAAGGGCTCGGGCCTGGGCCTGTCGATCACCAGGGCCCTGCTGACGTCATTCGACGGCACCATCGCGTACGCCCCGAACGAGCCGCACGGCTTGAAGGTGACCTTGACACTGCCGCGCTCGACCGGCGCCTGAACTCACGGCGTCACAGCTTCACGGACCGGTCATCCGGAGCTCACGGCTTCACGGACCGGTAATACCGTCGAGCCCCTTCATGCAGATCCAGCGGATCCGTGTACACCGCCGTCCGCAGATCCACCAGCTGCGCCGCATGCACCCGCTGCCCGATCGCGTCCCGGTGGTCTATGACCACCCGCGTCAGCCACTCCGTGACCCGCGCATCCGCATGCTCCGTGGTGACCAGCAGGTTGGCGACCGCGATGGTCTGCACCGCCTTGCCGCCCTGGGCCTTGGGATAGGCGTCGGTCGGCATGATCGCCGCGCGGTAGTAGCTGGACCGGCCGCCCTGACGGTGCAGCTCGTCCACCAGACTGCCGAGTTCGACCAGGCGGATGTCGGTCTTCTCGGAGAGGTCCTTCACGAACGGCGTCGTCAGCCCTCCGGACCAGAAGAACGCGTCCACGTCCCCCGTGGTCAACGCCGGACCCGCCGCCTGCGACGCCGTGTCCACGGCTTCGATGTCGCCGAGATCGAGGCCCGCGGCGGCCAGCACCCGCTCGGCGATGATCCGCACCCCGGAGCCCTCCGGCCCCACCACGACCCGCTTGCCCTTCAGGTCCGCGACCTTCGTCACGCGCGAATCACCGTCCACGACCAGGTGCACATAGTCGTCGTACAGCCGCACGCAGCCGCGCAGCCGGTCCCAGCCGCTGCCCTTGTCCTGCTGGTACTGCCGCACCGCGTCGGCCGCCGCGATGGTGTAGTCGGCCTCGCCGGTGGCCACCCGCCGGACGTTCTCCTTGGAGCCCTGGCTGCTCCACAACTTGATGTCCAGATCGGGCAGATCGTCGGCTGCGGCCTTCTTCAGCTCGTTGCCGTACACCTCGTACACGCCCGAGGCCCCGCCGGTGCTGAAGACGACCTTCCCGCCGGGCGGGCCCTCCCCCAACGGCAGCAACCACCACAGAAGCAGCCCGAACACCACAAGTCCGGCGCCCGCCCCTTCGAGGGCGCGGCGCCTGCTGATGCGCGGGAGTGCGAGCGGCATGCGCGCGATCCTGCCAGGTCACGCGCTGTGAGCACCAGGGCCGATGTCACACCGTGACCGCAGGGCGCCGCTGCCGCGCCGCTTACAGGGTGAGGCCGCCGAAGGGAAGCGTTCCGGGCCCGCGGGAGACGCAGCTTGACTCGGGAGGCATGCAGTCGGTTGCATACGTTCTGTGATCGTGCACCTTGCGCCAACTGCCCTCTCCCGTACGTCGCGCAGCACCCTGACGGCAGGAGGCGCCGCACCGTGGACCCGGTGATCATCGCGGGTGCCGGGCCCGTGGGCCTCACGTCGGCCCTGGCCCTGGCCCGGCACGGCGTCCCGTCCGTCGTCCTGGACGAGGGTCCCGGCAAGGACGAGCAGCGGCCCGCCCGGACCGTGGTCCTGCGCGAGGACACCGCCGCCCTCGTCGAACGACTCACGGGGATCACGTTGAGCGACACCCGCTGGACGGGCTGGCGTTCGTTGCGCCGAAAGCAGGAACTGCGCCAGGTCGCCTTCGACGACGCCGATCCGGGCCCCGCGCATCTCGCCCAGCACACGCTCACCGCCGCCCTGCGTGCCGCCGTCGATGAGGAACGCCTGGTCAGGGTGGCCGTCGACAGCCGCCTCGACTCGATCGAGCAGGACGCGGGCGGGGTCACCGCACACACCAAGGGGCCCAAGGGCACCTGGTGGCGCGGCAGTTATCTGATCGGCTGCGACGGTCCGCGCTCCACGGTGCGCAAGCTGCTCGACGTCCGCTTTCCCGGCCGTACGGCGGTGGAGCGGCACGCCGTCGCGGCGCTGCGCGCCGAGCTGCCGTGGCCCGGCGAGGCCCTGCTGCACCGCATGGCGACCTGGCGCGGCGCCCCGGCCGAGATCACCGCGCGCCCACTGCCAGGCGACGTCTGGCGTCTCGACTGGCTGCTGCCCGCCCGCAGCGAACTCGTCACGCCCGAGCGTCTGGTGGCCCTGGTACGGGACACGCTGGCCGGCTGGTGCGGTACGACACCCCCGTACGAACTGCTCGACACCGGCGTGCACACCGTGCACCACCGGCTCGCACGGCGCTGGCGCGTGGGCCGCTGCTTCCTCGCCGGTGACGCGGCGCATCTTCTGGGCGCCCTCGGCACCCAGGGGGTGGACGAGGGGCTGCGCGACGCGGACAACCTCGCCTGGAAGCTGGCGCTGTGCCGCGACCACGGTGAGTCGAAGCTGCTGCTCGACAGCTACCAGGCCGAGCGCCGCACCGCGGTCGCGGCCCGGCTGCGCGCCGCCGACCAGGCGCTGCCGATACTGCGCGGCGGCGGAGGTCTGCGGGCGTATGTGCCGGGGACGGCGCGCGGACATGACGCGCTCCTGACCGACGGACACCTGGGGCGCGGACCGCTGGGCTCGCTGCCGGCGTACGACCGGTCGCCTCTCGCGCTCGATGAACCCTCGGAGTCCCAGGTCACGGTCGGTACGGCGCCGGGCGCGCCGATCGCCGACGTACCGGTGACCGCACCGGACGGCGCCGAGGTCCGGCTGCGGGACCGGCTCGGGCGCGGGCGTCTCCTTGTCGTCCTGGTCGCCCCGGGCACGGGCGTGTGGGACCGGCGGCACTGGCTGAAGGCCGGGGTGATGCCACGGCTCGCGGCGGCGGTCACCGCGCTGCCCTTGCCGGCCGAACTCCTCGTCGCGGAGGGCTATCCCGGCGCGGTCGCCCACACGGTGCTGCTGATCCGCCCCGACGGCCATCTGGTGACGGCGCTGAGCGGCGTACGACCTGCCGAGTTGTACGCGGCGGCCGATACGGCGCGCGGCGGGAAACCCGCTCCCCCGGCAGGCGCACGACGTGCGACGGCGGACGAAGAAGGCGCGACGGCAGGTGACCGGAGCGCGTCCGGATCCACCACGGCGCACCCCGCCATCCGAGCCGCGGACGCCGATTGACCGCCACGTTCCGTCATGGTGTACTCCGCCCATGACGGAACGTGGCGTGCATATGTGGCGGAGGGTCCATCTGGACCTGGTCCGCTACGCAGGCTGCGTCTGTACCGAACCCTGCTGATTCGCCCTTCCCTCGCGCTCCCCGCCTGAAGGCGGGTTCGACGCGCGTCCCCAGCGAACCTTCAGGACGGTATCCGTGTCCGCACCTTCCGCCGCCTCGGCGACCCCTGCCACCGCGGCCCCCACTCCGGCTCAACTCCTCGACTTCGTCACCCGCAGCGCCGCCGACGCCGAGCTCATCGCGTCGCTCCCGCTCGACCCCGAGGGCCGCACCTGGCTGCGGCTCGAAGGGCCCGGCGGCAGCGAGGCCTGGCTGATCGGCTGGCCACCGGGCACCGGTACCGGCTGGCACGACCACGCCGAGTCCGTCGGCGCGTTCGCCACGGCGGCGGGCACGCTCAAGGAGAACTCCCTCGCCGTCCGGATCCCCACCTCCGCCTGGAAGTCCCTTGAACTGGCCGAAGACCTCGACAGGGAACGGGTGTTGGCGACCGGCGAGGGCCGGGCGTTCGGGCAGCACCACGTGCACGAGGTGCTCAACGAGTCCATCGAGCAGCACGCGGTCTCGGTGCACGCCTACTACCCGCCGCTCCCGTTGATCCGGCGCTACAGCCGGACCGGCCCGATCCTGCGCCTGGAAGACGTCGAGCAGCCGGAGGACTGGCAGTGAGCACTCCCCCGGTGTCGATCGACGAGTACCTGGAACGGGTACGTGCGGGTCTCGACCGGATCACTCCGCAGGAGGCCCACGAGGGCTTCCTGGCGGGCGAGTTGCTGCTCGTGGACACCCGTTACGCAGAGCTGCGCGAGCGCGACGGTCTGGTCCCCGGCGCGCTCGTGGTCGAACGCAATGAGCTCGAATGGCGCCTCGACCCGCTGGGCAGCCACCGCGCCGCCGCGGTCACCCGGCACGACCAGCACCTGGTGATCTTCTGCAACGAGGGCTACGCCTCCAGCCTCGCCGTCCACTCCCTGCGCCGGCTCGGCCTGCACGGCGCCACCGATCTGATCGGCGGCTTCCAGGCCTGGCGCCGGGCAGGACTTCCGGTGGTGGCCGCGGCTTCGGTGCCGGATCCGGTGACCAGGCCGATCGCGCACTGAGCACGGACGAGGGCCCTCATCTCGGCGGACGAGGGCCCTCATCTCGGCGGATGAGGGCTCCTTCGATACGAGGACGAGTCGGCCCCGTATCGAAGGAGCCCCGCACCGTGGCGGCCGCTACTCCCTGGCCAGCGCCGCCTCCACCGGGCGGGCCCGCAGGGCCGAACGGCCGGGCAGGGAGGTCGCGACGAGGGCGAGCGCGGCGGCCGCGGCGATCACCGTGACGTACAGGAGCGGAGCCATCGAAGGCGCGGCGGCGCCCGTCATGCCGACGCTGAAGGCCGTGAGGACGGCCAGCGCGATACCGCTGCCGAGCGCCGTGGCGAGCAGCACGACCGAGACGGCCTCGATCCGCAGCATGCGCAGCACCTGGTGGCGCGTCGCGCCGACGAGACGCAGCTGGGCGAACTCGCGGACACGTGCCGAGACGGACATCACCAGGGTGTTGACCACGGCGATCGCGGTGAAGGCGAGAACGAGGGCCATGGCGAGCAGGTTGACCTCGGCGTTGGCCTGCTGACGTTCCGCCTGCAGCCGGTCGGCCTCACCGGGGGCGAGGATCTGGGTGCCGGGGAAGTCCCGGAGCGCGTCGGCCAGTTGGTGGCGCGGGGCATCGGAGGCGACGAGGACGGCGGCGGCCAGGGGGTTGTCGACATGGGCGGCGACCAGGTCGTGGGCGAGGGTGAGGTCGCCGAAGCCGAGGCCGCGGGCGTAGACGGCGGTGACTTCGACGGTGGCGGGGGTGCCGTCGCCGAGGGTGAGCTTCAGGGTGCTGCCGGGCTTCAACCCGAGCTGGTCGGCGGCGAGTTCGCTGACCGCCGCGCTCCGCGGGCCGAATCCCGTGAGCGTGCCGGCCGTGACCTCGGGGTCCCAGGTGCGGGTGAGGCCCTCGGGGGTGACGCCCTGGGTCTGGTATTTGTCGAGGCCGACACGCACGGTGGTCCGTACGACCTCGGTGGCGGTGGCGCCCGAGTCCCGGATCTTCCCGGCGGCCCCGGCCGGGACACCCGGGCCCTGCGCGGAGAGCACCCAGTCGGCCCGTACGCCTTCGCGGGCCTGGGCTCGGGAGGCGTCGCCGAGCGTGGACTGGACGAACAGGACCGTGCAGGTCATGCCGATCAGGAGGACGAGCGGGGTGACGACGGAGGCCATCCGGACGGAGTTGCCGCGCAGATTGGCGGTGGCGAGCTTTCCGCCGTGTCCGGTGAGCCGCAGCGGGAGCTTCAGGAAGAACGCGGTGGCCTTGACGAGGAGCGGTCCGAGCAGCGCCACGGCGATGGCGAGGACCACAACGGCCAGGAAGGTCACGGGAGTCGACGCGGGTTCGGTGCGCAGCGTGCTGAGCACCGCGACGAGGGTGATGCCGCCGGCGAGGGTGACGCATCCCGCCGCGATACGGGTCCACGCGGGGCGCGCGGGTTGCAGGGCCGCCTCCGACAGGGCCTGCGCGGGGCGGATACGGGCGATACGGCGGCCGGAGATCCGGGCGGCGGCCCAGGCTCCGAACAGGGTCGCGCCGAAGGCGGCGAAGAGCGGGAAGACGCTGACCGTGTGGTCGAGGGAGGCGGGGATCGCGCCGGCCTCGACGAAACGGTGCTGCAGCCAGGAGCCGAGCGGGAGACCGAGCAGCGCTCCGGCGAGGCCGGCCACCGCGCCGACCACCAGGGCTTCACGGGCGAGCAGTTGACGGATCTGCTTCGAGGTCGTGGCGATCGCCCTCAGCAGGGCGAGCTCGCGGTGGCGCTGCTGCACGGTGAGCGCGAAGGTGCCGACGACCACGAGGACGGCGACGAGCAGGGAGGTGCCGCCCATCGCACCGCCCATAGAGACGAGCTTGACGCGGGCCCCCGCGGCGTCGAGGAATTCGACGGCGCCCTTGGCCTCACCCGTACTGACCTGGACCTGCGGTGCGGGGAGCGCCTCGCGCAGCCGCTCGCTCAACGCGCTTGCGGAGACGCCGTCTTCGGGGATCACCGCGAGAGCCGTGACCTGGCCGGGGTGTGCGGCGAGACGCTCGGCCTCCGCGTCGCTGAAGAACAGGGCGCTTTGGTGCTTGAGGTCCTGTCCCTCGGCGGGGGCGGCGATCCCGGTGATGCGATACGTACGCGGGGCCTGTGTGGACTGCACGGTGAGCCGGTCGCCCGTGGCGAGACCGGCGCGCTGGGCGAATCCCCGGTCGACGACCAGATCACCGGCGCCCTTGGGTGCCGTGCCGTCGGTGAGACGGAAGGGGGTGAGGGCGGCGGAGGACCAGGCGTGGCCGAGGGACCGGCCGGTGTGCGGTGTGCCCAACGGCTGGGCGAGGAAGGAGAGTTCGGGGATCACCTGCTCGACCCCGTCGACGGCCCGTACCTCGTCGGCCGTGGTGCGGGGCAGCCAGGCCCGCTCGGCGAGGGGCTTGGCCTTGTGTTTGACCTTGGTCTTGCCCTTCTTCTCCTTGACCGTGGTCCGATGCACGTTCTGGTCGGCGGAGACGATGATCGGGGCGCCGGCATAGCGTTCGGTGGCGATCTTTCCCCGCAGCCCGGTTTCGAGCAGCGAGCCGCAGGCGGCGATCAGCGCTGCGGCACACATCAGCGCGAGAAACGCTCCGACGAAGCCGCCTTTGCGGTGCCGGACGGTCCTGAAGGCGTAGCGCAGCAGCATGACGCACGGTCTCTTTTCGGTTGTCGGGGACGGGGCCCGAAGCCCTTGTGGTGTGCGCCTCCACAGTGCTGCGCACACCCCGCCCGGCACACTGGAGCCGTCTGCCGTCCCTTGCGGGGGCTATCCCCACCGTTGCCGCTACGGCTTTCCCGGGCGCCGCACTCCCCGGACCGAGGGCCCCCGGCTCACTCGGTCGGGAACCCCAACTCCTCGACGTCCTCGCCTTCTTCCTCGAGCGCCTGTCGCACCACCCGCAGCGCCATCCCCTCCGGGTATCCCTTGCGCGCCAGCATCCCCGCGAGCCGGCGCAGGCGCTTGTCGCGGTCGAGGCCGCGGGTCGTGCGCAGCTTGCGGGCGACCAGTTCGCGGGCCGTCTCCTCCTCCTGGTCGGAGTCGAGCTGACCCACGGCCTCGTCGATGGTGGCCGAGTCGACCCCCTTCGTCCGCAACTCCCGTGCCAGGGCACGCCGGGCGAGCCCCCGGCCGTGATGCCGTGACTCGACCCAGGCGTCGGCGAACGCCGCGTCGTTGATCAGCCCGACCTCTTCGAAGCGGGAGAGGACTTCCTCCGCCACCTCGTCGGGGATCTCCTTCTTGCGCAGGGCATCGGCGAGCTGCTGACGCGTGCGCGGGGTGCCGGTGAGCAGGCGCAGGCAGATGTTGCGCGCGCGCTCGGCCGGATCGGTCTCCCGCTCCGGCCGGCCTTCCCGGCGCGACTCCCGCTCCGGGCGCCCCTGCGCACGCGGCTCCCCCTCCCCGGCCCTCGACGGTTCAGGGGAACCGCTGTCCTGTTCGCCGAACCCGCGCCGGCGTCCGCCGCCCCCACGGCGCCCACGCCTTTGCGGCTCGGACGGCCCGAGGTCGGAGTCCCCCGACTCCCCGGGCCAGTCGGTGCGTCGTACCACGGATCAGCTCTTGGCCGCCGCGGCCTTGGTCGCCTTGGCCTTGGTGGCCGGAGCCGGCACCGTCTTGGCAGCGGCGTCCTTGTCGGCATCGGCCGCGGCCGGACCGGCGGCGTCCGCACCGGGCGCAACCTCCGGGGCCGGCTTCACACCGACGCCGAGCTTCTCCTTGATCTTCTTCTCGATCTCATTGGCGAGATCGGGGTTGTCCTTCAGGAAGTTACGGGCGTTCTCCTTGCCCTGGCCGAGCTGGTCGCCCTCGTACGTGTACCAGGCGCCGGCCTTGCGTACGAAGCCGTTCTCCACGCCCATGTCGATCAGGCCGCCCTCGCGGCTGATGCCATGCCCGTAGAGGATGTCGAACTCGGCCTGCTTGAACGGCGGCGCGACCTTGTTCTTGACGACCTTGACGCGGGTGCGGTTGCCGACCGCGTCCGTGCCGTCCTTGAGGGTCTCGATACGGCGGATGTCGAGCCGCACCGAAGCGTAGAACTTGAGCGCGCGGCCACCGGTCGTGGTCTCCGGCGAGCCGAACATCACGCCGATCTTCTCGCGCAGCTGGTTGATGAAGATCGCCGTGGTCTTGGACTGGTTGAGCGCCGAGGTGATCTTCCGCAGCGCCTGGGACATCAGACGGGCCTGCAGACCCACGTGGCTGTCGCCCATCTCGCCCTCGATCTCCGCACGCGGCACGAGCGCGGCGACGGAGTCGATGACGATGAGGTCGAGGGCGCCGGAGCGGACCAGCATGTCGACGATCTCGAGGGCCTGCTCACCGTTGTCCGGCTGGGACAGGATGAGGTTGTCGATGTCGACGCCGAGCTTCTTGGCGTACTCCGGGTCGAGCGCGTGCTCCGCGTCGATGAACGCGACCTGGCCGCCGGCCCGCTGGGCGTTGGCCACCGCGTGCAGCGTGAGGGTCGTCTTACCGGAGGACTCCGGTCCGTACACCTCCACGACACGGCCGCGCGGGATGCCGCCGACGCCGAGCGCGACGTCGAGTGCGGTCGACCCGGTGGGGATGACCTCGATGGGCTCGTTCGGCCGCTCGCCCATGCGCATCACTGCGCCCTTGCCGAATTGGCGTTCAATCTGTGCGAGGGCTGTTTCCAGCGCCTTCTCGCGGTCCGTACCTGCCATGGGTTCCACCCGATTTGCTTGAGTCGATCGCTTCACGTCAAAGACGCTATCGCCTGCCACTGACAATCCGCCTCGACGCCCGTCCAGCCTGTGGATAACTCCGCGCGAATCCCGGAGCGATCCCGCGACAACCCCGGAATCACGGGCCTGTAGAGAGGCCAGACCATCCATGAGAATGGATGTTCGATTTCCATGTCAAGCGCACCACGCGGCACGCGGCGCCGCTTCCGCAAACCGTCCGACGACCTCGCCGACCCCGGCCCGTCC
>NZ_JAAKZW010000084.1 GCF_011044995.1 Streptomyces mesophilus
GGGGTGTAGGGCGGAACACCCCACCGGCCGGTAGCCGCGCGACGGCGTGAGGGGACGGGGTGGGGTGCATTGTCATTCGGGCACCCCCGACGTTGGCGGCAACCCTTCGCGGGAACGGTGCCATTGCCCGAATGAGCAAGCACCCCACCCCGGCCCCGACCCACGACGAAACCGCACGCGCCGAACGCACCGGCGGTAAGAGGCGGTAAGAAGTAGACGCAGCAGAACCCGGACAGCGGGCCTCGGGAAGCGCCGTGGCGGGCCGGGGCGCGGCTCCGATGGCAGGTCCCCGGACTCAGCCCGCCGCCGAGCCCCGGGCTCAGCCCGCTGCCACCGTCAGTGGGGCGAAGCGGCGGGGCCAGTCGCCGGGGAGTTCTGGGGTGCCGTATGCCATTACCGCGTTGAAGGCCACCGGCTCGACGCCCTGGGACTTGATCCAGGTCAGAAGTTCCTCGTGGCGGACGTCGATGTCCGTGCGCAGCGGGCGGTCGGTGTGCGCCGCCAGTGAGGCGACGAGGGACTTCGCCGTCTCCGTGTCGCGGGCGATCAGCGGGCCGATGACGTGGGTCTGCATATTGGGCCAGGCGGCCGCGTAGCCCAGGAGTTCGCCGGCGGACGACTCCGCCACCCGCAGCTGGTCGGCGAAGGCCGGCAGGCGCGTGAGCACATGGGTGCGGTCCGGGCCGAAGACCTCGGCGTCCAGGCGGAGCAGCGCCGGGAGGTCCTCCGCCGTGGCCGCGCGCGTGGGGACGGCCGGCGCCGGGCCAAAGGCGCGGAAGTGGCCGCGCACCATCTCGGCCCGGCCGATTGTCTTGAAACCGAGCTCCTCGTACAGCGGTTGACCGTTCGGCGTCGCGTGCAGCGTGATCGGAGAGCCCTCCAGGAGCGCCAGCACCTCCTTCATCAGCCGCCGTCCCACACCCTGACGGGCGTGCCGCTGGGCCACCAACACCATGCCGATCGCGGCCAGTTCGGGCTGATCCGACGTGCCGTACGACGTGACCGTGCAGGCGGCCACCAGGCCACCCGCAGGGTCGTCGATGCCGTAGCCCTGTCCGGCGGAGAGAAGCAGGCCCCACTTGTGTTCTTCACGCGGCCATCCACGGTCCTCGGAGAGGTCCGCACAGAGAGGCATATCGCGGGGGGTGAGGCGGCGTACGGGCAGGTCAGCAAGGGAAGGTGTCGGCACGCAGGTCAGGCTGGCTGACGGACGGCCTTCGCGTCCAGTGCTTTCCGGGAGCCGGGGCCGTGCTTTCGGCCACGCTCCGCCGAGCCGGCGCGCTGCCTGCGGCCGCGCTTCGTCAGACCCCAGGGCTTGAGCACCGAGATCACGGTCATGAAGAGATACGCGGAGAGGGAGACGATCGGGCCCATGATCAGGTCCGTGGGGTCGGGAAGCGCTCCGCCCGCGGCGACGACCTGGGCGTTGTGGGTCACTCCGGGGCGCAGCGCGAAGGTGGAGGCCGCGGTCGTGGCCAGGGTCAGCCAGAACTTGGTGTAGACCCAGCGGTGCCGCGCAAGACCCCAAGGGGTGCCGAGCGAGAGCAGGACTCCGCTGAGCAGCGTGAGCAGCGCCAGCGGAAGCACCAGCCAGTCCGCGAAGATCTTCATCGAGCGGACCGCGGCCTCGGTGGTGGCCGCGGAATCGGTGGTGATCGCCGCGGTGGCCAGGGCGAGCAGCCCGAGCGTGAGCCCGAGCCAGCCGGCAGCGGCGGCGACATGGACGACGAGGGTGGCCCGGCGAGCGGGGCGGCTTAGTTTCACGTGAAACACAGTGCCGCCGAGGACGGCCCCGGGTCGTCTGACAGCGGGAGTAACCGCGCGTACTAGCGTCGGCGTATGTCACGCCTTCACCTCTTCGACTTGGACGGGACCCTGCTCCACGGCAGCGCGGCCCCCGTGGAGATCTCCCGGCAGCTCGGCTTGGGTGCCGAGATCGCCGAGATCGAACGGACCTTCGTCGCCGGGCGGCTCAGCCCGGTGGAGTACGCGGTCCGTGTGCGCGAACTCTGGGCGCAGCTGACCGTCGCCGATGTGACGGCCGCCTTCGAGGGGGCGCCTTGGCTGACGGGTATCGAGGAGGCCTGGGCCACGATCAGGGCGCGCGGGGAGTACGTGGCGGTGGTGTCGCTGTCGCCCTCGTTCTTCGTGGAGCGCCTGCTCGGCTGGGGAGCACATGCGGCGCACGGCTCGGTCTTTCCCCATGTGCCGTTCGCCTCACCTATCGATCCCGCCGGCATTCTCGATGCTGGAGGAAAAGTGAAGATCGCGGACGCGCTCTGTGAATCATTCGGGCTGGCCAGAACCGACTGCGTCGCGTACGGCGACTCACGCTCGGATGCCGAACTGTTCGCCGCGGTGCCTGTCTCGGTGGCCGTGAATGCGGATCATCACGTGGCTCAACTGGCCACTCACGCCTATACGGGCCGTGATCTGCGTGAGGCTTGCGAAATCGTGAAGCCGGTTCGGTAAGTGAAATTACCGGCGAGTAGTAGCTGAATTTCGCGAACAGGGGAAGGGGCTTGTGCGGGGGAGCGCGGCCGGTATGGTCGACTCCGGTTCGTGCCGGGGCCCTTGTGGTTCCCGGCACGCAGGTCATGCAGCCTAACGTCATGGAGGGATCGGTTACCCGGACTTCCCGCTATTTGTCCGATGTCCACGCAATGCATGCCACGCTGCCGTGGCGGGACTGCGGCCTATATCACTTTCTCCGGTGCGTCGGTAATGACGGTATGTCCGGAGGTGAATGCGGCGGCCGCATTGCTGCAGAGCGACGTGTGACACAGCACATGTGATGCAGAGCGGGGAATATCGCGCAACTTCCGACAGGGAAGTGCACAGACCGACCGAAAGATGTTCGAGGCGAGGCACAACATGGACGCTCCGACCACCACGTCGGCCGATAACGGGATTTCAGGTGAGGACGGCGGCTGGTTCACCCCGCACAAGCCGGTCAGCCCGTCGAACCCTGAGCCCGAGACCGCCGAGCCCAGAGCGCCCCGGCCCGCTCCCTCGCCGGACGCCCAGCTCATCCAGCGCACCATGGCCGAGATCGGCCCCGTCGCCGACAAGGTCACCTCGTACTTCTACGCGCTGCTCTTCGTGCGCCACCCCCATCTGCGCAGCATGTTCCCCGCGTCGATGGACACCCAGCGCGACCGGCTGCTCAAGGCGCTGCTCACCGCCGCCGAGCACATCGACAACAAGCAGGTCCTGGTCACGTATCTCCAGCACCTCGGCCGCGGCCACCGCAAGTACGGCACGCATGCCGAGCACTACCCGGCCGTGGGCGAGGCTCTGCTCGGCGCCCTGAGCCACTACGCGACCGACAGCTGGAACGCGGAGACCGAGGCCGCCTGGGTCCGCGCGTACACCACCATCTCGCAGGTGATGATCGACGCCGCGGCCGAGGACGAGCGGAAGTCGCCGCCCTGGTGGTACGCCGAGGTGGTCTCGCACGATCAACGCACCCCCGACATAGCGGTGGTGACGGTCCGGCCCGACCAGCCGTACCCCTTCCTCGCCGGGCAGTACACCAGCCTCGAGACCCCCTGGTGGCCGCGCATATGGCGGCACTACTCCTTCGCCTCCGCGCCGCGGACCGACGGACTGCTCTCCTTCCATGTGAAGGCCGTCCCGGCCGGCTGGGTCTCCAACGCCCTGGTGCACCGCGCCCGGCCCGGGGACACCCTGCGTCTGGGGCCGCCCGCCGGCACCATGACGGTCGACCACACCACCGAGAACGGGATGCTCTGTCTCGGCGGCGGCACCGGCATCGCGCCCATCAAGGCGCTGATCGAGGATGTCGCAGAGCACGGCGAGCGCCGGCCCGTCGAGGTCTTCTACGGCGCCCGCAGCGATCACGACCTCTATGACATCGACACCATGCTCCGGCTGCAGCAGTCCCACCCGTGGCTGGCCGTGCGCCCCGTCGTGGACCGCCTGGACCGCCACCACGTCCAACTGCCGGACGCCGTACGCGACTACGGGCCGTGGAACGAGTACGACGCCTATCTGTCCGGACCGCCCGGCATGATCCGCAACGGCATCGACGCGCTGCTCGGCGCGGGGATACCGTCCGAGCGCATACGGCATGACGAGTTCGAGGAACTGGTCGCCGCGGCGCACTGACCTCCCGTGATGTGCGGAGTGCTCAGCCCAGGTCGGGTGCGTGCATCGCCCGTACGCCCTCGATGTTGCCGTCGAGATAGTGCCGCAGCGACAGCGGTACGAGATGGACCGAGGCGATCCCGACGCGGGTGAACGGGATCTTGACGATCTCGTACTCGCCGATGCCCTCCTCCATCTCCGGGCCGTGCCGCAGCGAGGGGTCCATGGACTCGAGGTGGCAGACGAAGAAGTGCTGCACCTTCACGCCGGTGGCCCCACCGTCGGCCCCGATGTGTTCGACGGTGTCCACGAAGCAGGGCACGACATCGGTGATCTTGGCGCCCAGTTCCTCGTACACCTCGCGGTGCAGGGCGTCGACCACGGTCGCGTCCCCGGGCTCGACTCCCCCGCCGGGTGTGACCCAGTAGGGATCGATGCCGGGCTTGGTGCGCTTGATCAGGATCAGGTCGTCGCCGTCGAGCAGGACGGCTCGTGCGGTGCGCTTGACCACGGGTCGGACGGTCATGGAGGGAATGTGGCCCGTCATGTTCCACGTGAAACACGGTGGAAGTTCTGAAGCGTCCCGAGTCGGGGCTCGACGCCGGTCCGACCGGCGCTCAGCACCAGTCGGTTGCCGCCCCCAGAAGCCACTCGTGCGCCCGCGCGATATGCGGCATGGCGAGGGTGCCGGTGCGGACGACCAGGAAGTACGTGCGCAGCGGAGGCACCTGCGGTTCGAGGAGCGCCACCACGTCGCCGCGTTCCAGGGCGCCTTGGCACAGATAGCGCGGCAGCACCGCGAACCCGGCGCCCGCGGTGGCGCAGGCGAGCACGGCCCGCAGATCGGGGACGACCACGGTGCCCGCGGCGGCGGGCCGGGTGTCGAAGACGGCCGCCCAGTAGCGCGCGACCAGCGGCAGTGATTCATGCACCTCGACGACCGGCAGGCCCTCCAGGGCCAGCGCGCCATGGCGGCGTATCGCGCCGGCACCGAGCTTCTGCTGCCAGGAAGGCGCCGCGACCAGGACATGCTCCTCGTCGCAGAGCGCGGTGGCGGTCAGCAGCCCGCCGCGTGGCCGGGCCGCGGAGATGGCGAGATCGTGATGACCGGCGGCCAGACCCTCCAAGGTCTCCTCGGCCGTGCCGAAGGAGGCCCGCAGAGTGAAGCCCTGACCGTCCTCGCCGGTCAGGGCGGTGAGCGCGGGCAGGGCGCGCTCGGCGGTGAACTCGGGCGGTCCGGCCAGATGGAGCGTGCGTACGGAGGACTCCTCGGCGATCCCGCTCTCGGCTATCTCGACCAGCGCGTCCAGATGGGGCGCGGCCTTGTGCGCGAGCTCGTCGCCGATCGACGTGGGGGTCACGCCCCGTGCTTGCCGTAAGAACAGCGGGCGGCCCAACTGCCGCTCCAGGGTGCGGATCTGCGAGGTGACCGCCGGCTGCGAGAGCCCGAGGAGTGCGGCGGCGCGGGTGAAGGAACCGGCCCGGTGCACCGTGACGAACGTCCGCAGCAGGGCCAGATCCATGCGTCCCCTCCCCCTCACGGCCGGGCGGACCGCTCTCGCGCGGCGCCCGGACCCGCCCAACTATAAATAAGTCGATAGGTCGCTGTCGCTACCGTGATTGGACACTGACACAGAGTCAACTAGCCTTTGTGGGGCGGTTCTTCGCGCGCAGAACCGGGACGGTCCGAGCCACGAGGGGGGAGGCTCGGGCCGTTCGTTGTACGTAGCCGCGGTACTGCGTGGCAGCGGCCGGCGTACTAGGCGGACGACACTTCCAGCGCGCGCAGCACATCCCTCACCAGGTCTTGCGGGTCCTCCGCGCCCACCGAGAAGCGGATGAAGCCCTCCGCAACGGCATCACCGCCCCACCGTCCACGGCGCTCGGCGGTGGACCGTACGCCCCCGAAACTGGTGGCCTCGTCGACCAGCCGGAGCGCCGCAAGAAAGCGTTCGGCCCGTGCCCGCGAGTCGAGCGTGAAGGACACGACGCTGCCGAAGCGCCGCATCTGCCGGACCGCGATCGCATACGAGGGGTCGCCGGGCAGCCCCGGATAGCGCAGCCCCGACACCTCGGCCCGGGCGCTCAACGCCTCGGCCAGAGCGAGGGCGTTCGCGCACTGCCGCGCGTGCCGCAGCTCGAGCGTGGCCAGGGAGCGGTGGGCGAGCCAGGCCTCCATCGGCCCGGGAATCGCCCCGACGATCTTCCGCCACCGCCGTACCGGCTCGAGCAGTGCCGCATCGCGCGAGGTCACATAGCCGAGCAGCAGATCGCCGTGCCCGGTGAGGCCCTTGGTCGCGGCGGCCACGGAGAAGTCCGCGCCGAGGTCGAGCGGGCGCTGGCCGAGCGGAGTGGCCAGGGTGTTGTCGACGGCGACCCGCACACCTTGCGCGTGCGCCGCCTCGGCCAGGGCGCGGATGTCGCATACGTCGAGCCCGGGGTTCGACGGGGTCTCCAGCCAGAGCAGCCGGGCGCCGTCGAGCAGCGCACGCTGAGCGTCACCGCAGCCGCCGGTCGGGGCGGTGCGGACCTCGATGCCGTACGCGGTGAGCTGGTCCCGTACGAGAGGAAGTGCCTGATAGCCGTCCGACGGCAGCACCACGGCGTCGCCGGCGCGCAGCTGCGAGAACAGGACGGCACTGACCGCGGCCATCCCGGAGCCGAAGACCAGCGCCTGCGCCCCGGGATCCGCGGGGGATTCGAGCTCGGCTGTCGCCCGCTCGAGCAGGCTCCAGGTGGGGTTCTCGTCGCGGCCGTAGGTGTACGGGCCGGTCGGGTCGCCGGCCAGGTGGTAGTGCGAGGTGAAGACCGGCCCGGGAAACGGCGGTTGAAACTGAACGGGCTCGGGGAGACCGGCGCGCAGCGCCCGTGTGCTCTCCCCGAGCCCGCCCTTCGGCTCACGTATGCCGTCAGGATTCACGTCACCTATGCCCTCAGGGCCCACGTCTCCTGAGCCCTCAGGACCCACGTCCCCTATGCCCTCAGGACCCACACTCCTGCTCACGCGGCCCCCTTCTCGCCGAGCGCGCCCTGCACAGCCGAGAGCAACCCCGGGCAGGCCGCCTCGACCAGCTCCAGGCAGGCGTCGAAGCCGTCCCGCCCGCCGTAGTACGGATCGGGGACGTCCAAGTCGCCCTCCGCGCCCGGGTCGTACGCGCGCAGCAGCCGTACCTTGGCGGCGTCCGCCGGGGTCGGGGCGAGGCGGCGTAGTTCGCGCAGATGGCCCTCGTCCAGGGCGATCACCAGGTCGAGGCGCGCGAACCAGCCGGCCCGGAACTGCCGGGCGGCGTGCTCGCTGCCGTAACCGTTCTCCTCGAGGACCGCGACCGTACGCGGATCCGCGCCGTCCCCTTCGTGCCAGCCGCCCGTGCCCGCGCTGTCCACCTCGACCAGAGAGTCGAGGCCGGCCTCCGTCACGTACGCGCGGAAGACCTGCTCGGCCATCGGCGAGCGGCAGATGTTGCCGGTGCAGACGAAGCAGACGCGGAAGGTGCCCTCCGGATACGTCGCCATCCTTCAGTCCTTGTCCGGCAGGACCATGTGCATCGCCCAGGACACGATGCTGATGATCAGGCCGCCGACGACGGCCGTCCAGAAGCCCTCGACATGGAAGCTGAGATTCAGCTTGTCGGCGAGCCACGAGGTGAGCAGCAGCATCAGTGCGTTGACCACGAGGGTGATCAGGCCGAGCGTCAGGATGAACAGCGGGAGCGTCAGCAGCTTGACGATCGGCTTGACCAGGAAGTTGACCAGGCCGAAGACCAGCGCGACCAGGATCAGCGTGAGCACCTTGCGGGGCGTGCTGTTGCCGGGGAGCGTGATGTCGTCGATCAGCCAGATGGCCACAGCGAGGGCGGCCGAGTTGGCGATCGTCTTGACTACGAAATTCTTCATGTGTCTGATCGTGGCAGACGTGATCGCGGCCGGGCACCGGCGTGCGGCACCAGGTGTACGGCGGGCAGGGGAGCAGACAGGTATGAAGGCGTTCCGACTGGATGAGCTCGATGCGGAACGGGCCGCCAATGACGGGGCCTACCTGCAGTTTCTGCGCGAGCGGAACATGTCCGTCGGGCTGTACGCCCTGGACGCCGGGCAGGCCGATCCGCAGCAGCCGCATCAGCAGGACGAGGTGTACCTCGTGGTGAGCGGCCGGGCCTCGCTCACCGTGGGCATGGAGACGACGACCGTGGCGCGCGGGAGCGTGGTCTATGTGCCCGCCGGAGTGCCGCACAAGTTCCATCACATCAGCGAGGATCTGCGGGTTCTCGTGGTCTTCTCGCCGCCCGAAGGCTGAGGCCGGACCAGGCCCGCCCCTAGGGGGTGCTTCAGGGAAGGACAAGGGCTGCGAGGGCCCCGCCGGGCACCCCCGTCCGCCTAGCATCGAGGCAGGAGCTCACAGGGAGGTCCCAGGAATCCGGGCCGGAGATCGGCCGGGGCAGAAAGGCAGGACGCCATGAAGGAGATACTCGCGGGGATGCCGTGGTGGGTGAAGTGGATCGCGATCCCGGTGATCGCCCTCGTGGTGTTCGGCAGCGTCCTGTGGACGCTCGTCAGCTTCGTCGTCGGCCTGCTCTTCAAGGTCCTGGTCTTCGCCGCCCTGGTCGGTGGACTCATCTATCTCGTACGGAAGTTCAAGGACTCGAGCGCGTCTTCGCGTAGCGAGTGGTGACGTTCACGGAGGGGTGAACCGGCTTCCGGTTCCCTCGCCCGGGGGAAGTTTCCGGCCATGGCCTGCACATCAGGTCCGCTGCCGTTAAAGTCCGGAAACCTACGCGGGGCGACAGGCCCTGGCCCCGCGCGATCGGACCGCCCACCCCCGCACCCCACAGGCGGGGGATCCCTCGCGCCTGGGGAGTGCACCGTGGCCTCGGCAGAATCCGTCACCGCCCCGACCCACGCCGCCTCGACCGCCTCGCCCGCGCCGACCCTGATCGGGTCCGTACAGCGGGCGATGCGCCTGCTCGAGGCGGTCGCGGCGCATGCCGGCGGCGCCCCGGCGAAGCAACTGGCCCGCGAGGCCGGACTGCCCCTGCCCACCGCGTACCACCTTCTTCGCACCTTGGCCCACGAGGGCTATCTGCGCCGCGAGAAGGGCGTCTTCGTCTTCGGCGACGCGGCCGAGCGCCTTGCCAGCAACGGGGCGAAGGAGAAACGTCGCGCCATGATCGGTGAGGTCATGGAGCACTGGCGCGATGTGATCGGTGTGCCGGTCTATTTCGCGGTCTACCGCGACGGCGAGGTCGAGATCGAGGCCGTCGCCGACAGCCCGGGCAACAGAGCCGTCGAGGAGTGGGCCGCCTTCCGGCAGACCGCGCACGCCCATGCGATCGGCCAGTGTCTGCTCTCCCAGCTGGACGAGGAGGCACGGCGCGACCATCTCGCGCGCCATCCCGTCCAGCCGGTCACCCCGTACTCCGTGCGCGACGAGCGCACCCTGCTGCGCCGGCTCGCCGCGCTGCCCCGGATGCAGCCGGTGGTCGAGCGGCAGGAGTACGCGCTCGGCCAGGTCTGCGCCGCCATCCCGATCACGGCCGGTTCGACCGCCGCCACCATCGCGATCTCCCTTCCCGCGCACCAGGCGGGCCGGCTGCTGCCCGCGGCACGGCAGTTGCAGGCGGAGGTGGGGCGCAAGCTGGGGTCGCTGGCGTTCTCGATCAGCCTGTGAGGCTCCGGGTCCGGCCCACGATGCCCGCACGGTTTACGGAACCACCGCCCGTGTCACCCTCCGAAGTGCCCTGGCGAGTGCTTGTACGGGTGCGGCGCGTGGCGTATCAGTATCTGAAAACTCACTCCTTGTGATCCGATGAGTACGTTCAGCAAACTGCCAGGAGCATCAGGAAGATGATTCCTGGACGTGAAACTTGGTACACGGTTCCGGGCCCAACTCAAGACGCGGCAGACGACGGGGTAGGCGATGCGCGAGTCCGTACACGCAGAGGTCATGATGAGCTTTCTCGTCTCCGAGGAGCTCTCTTTTCGCATCCCGGTGGAGCTCCGGTACGAGACGCGTGACCCCTATGCCGTGCGCCTGACTTTCCATCTGCCCGGAGACGCCCCGGTGACCTGGGCGTTCAGCCGCGAGCTGCTGGTCGACGGAGTCAACGGGCCCTGCGGCGAGGGCGATGTGCACATCGCACCGCACGGCAGCGACCCGCTGAGCGACGCGCTGATCCGGCTCCAAGTGGGGACCGATCAGGCCCTGTTCAAGGTCTCCATCGCGCCGCTGATCGCCTTCCTCGACCGTACGGACCGGCTCGTCCCGCTCGGCCAGGAGCGCGCGCTCGCCGACTTCGACACGCATCTCGACGAGGCGCTGGGGCGGATCCTGGCGGACAGCACGGGCTGAGGTCCCTTTCGTACGGGATCGGAGCCCGTCGTACGCGCCTACTTCTTGCGCCGCCGCCCACTGCCCCCGCCCAGCTTGACCGCCTTCATCCGGCCCGTGGAGGTCAGGGACCCCGGATCGGTTGCCGCCACGCCCGGCACGCCCGCCACGCCCGGCCCCTTGTCCTTCGCCACCACCAGCGCCGCCAGCGCCGTCGTCACGGGTACGGACGCCACCAGGCCGATCGAGCCGACGAGGGTCCGTACGATCTCCTCCGCCACCAGCTCGCTGTTGGCCACCGTCCCCACGCTGGACTGGGCGATCGAGAAGAGCAGCAGCAGGGGCAGCGCGGCGCCCGCGTACGCCAGGACCAGGGTGTTGACCACCGACGCGATGTGATCGCGGCCGATCCGGATGCCCGCGCGGTACAACTGCCGCGCGGTCATGGACGGATCGGCCTGGTGCAGCTCCCAGACGGCGGAGGTCTGCGTGACCGTCACGTCGTCGAGCACACCGAGCGAACCGATGATGACGCCCGCGAGCAGCAGACCGCTCATGTCGATCTCGGGGTAGAGACCGTGGATCAGACCGGTGTTGTCGTCGGTGTTGCCGGTCAGCGAGGCCCAGCCGATGAACAGCGAGCCGAGCAGCCCGATCAGAAGCAGCGAGATCAGCGTGCCGAGCACCGCCACCGACGTACGGGCGGTGAGTCCATGGCACATGTACAGCGCGAGCAGCATGATCGCGCTGGCCCCGACCACCGCCACCACCAGCGGATTCGAGCCCTGCAGAATCGCCGGCAGGATGAAGAGCGTCAGGACCGCGAAGCTCACGGCGAGCGCGACGAGCGCCATCACCCCGCGCATCCGGCCCACCACGACCACCGCCACCGCGAAGATCGCGGCGAGCAGCCACATCGGGGTGCCGCGGTTCACATCCGTCACCGAGTACTGGAGTTCCTCGGGTGCGTCGGGGGCGTAGGCGACCACCACCTCCTGCCCCTCCTCCAACTGCCGTGGCGCGTCCGGCTGGACGATCTCGGTGAACTTGCGGCCCTTGTCGGGACCGGCCGTCACCTCGACCGTCGCCTTCTTGCACTCC
Organism: Streptomyces mesophilus; assembly: GCF_011044995.1. Taxonomy (GTDB): domain Bacteria; phylum Actinomycetota; class Actinomycetes; order Streptomycetales; family Streptomycetaceae; genus Streptomyces; species Streptomyces mesophilus. The sequence goes on from NZ_JAAKZW010000084.1 coordinate 11,537, forward strand.
CCGGTCGCCTGCTGCTGCGCCGAGTTGCCCTCGGCCGTGGAGGTGTCGCCGGTCGGCGGGACCTGGGAGGCGTTCACGTCCTTGCAGTCGACCTGCTGCACCTCGGTGACCTTCGCCGCGTACGTCTGCCGGTCGAAGCCGACGCCGGTGCGCTTGTGCTCGGGGGTACCGCCGGGCCACAGGATCGCGAGCCCGACGAGGACCGCCGTGGCGAACGGGATCAGGACGGCCGCGATCACCTTGCGCAGATGCTTGGAGACCGGCGCGGCCGGGCCGTGGCTATGGCTGTGCCCATGACCGTGGCCGCCCGGTGGTTCCTGCGGGGGACGCGGGGGCTGAGGCGGCTGCTGAGGTGGCTGAGGCGTGGTGGTCACCGACCGATCATCGCAAGAACGACAGGGGCCCTCTGTTCAGCGTGGCCGACATGACGCTAGCGTGGGGGCACCTTTGCACACGCGGGAGCTCGGAGCACCGGGCTGAGAGGGCGCTGATCTCCGTACGAGACGTACGGACATGGCTGCGTCGACCGCCGAACCTGTTACCGGGTAATGCCGGCGTAGGGAGATCGGTCTCATGACCACACAGGACGTACGCACGCCTGCCTCCGTTGAAGACGACGAGGCCGGGAAGTCCATCGGCTGGCACAAGGCATACGTCCAGGGCTCGCGCCCTGACATGCAGGTGCCGGTGCGCCAGGTGCACCTCACCAACGGCAAGTCGGTCACGCTGTACGACACTTCGGGCCCGTATACGGATCCGAACGCCGACACCGACGTACGGCGCGGCCTCGCGCCGCTGCGGGAGAACTGGATCATCGCCCGCGGCGACACCGAGGAGTACGCGGGCCGGCCGGTCCGCCCCGAGGACGACGGCATCAAGCACACCTCGCCGCGCGGCGGCAATCTGCGCAACCTCGACGCGGTGTTCCCGGGCCGGCCGCGGCTGCCCCGCCGGGGCCGTGGCGGCGAGGCCGTCACACAGCTCGCGTATGCCCGGCGCGGGGAGATCACGCCGGAGATGGAGTACGTGGCGATCCGCGAGAACGTCGCGCCCGAGGTCGTACGGGACGAGATCGCCGCGGGCCGTGCCGTGCTTCCGGCGAACATCAACCACCCGGAGATCGAGCCGATGATCATCGGCAAGCGGTTCCTGGTGAAGGTGAACGCCAATATCGGCAACTCGGCCGTCACTTCCTCCATCGAGGAGGAGGTCGACAAGATGACCTGGGCCACCAAGTGGGGCGCCGACACGGTCATGGACCTCTCGACCGGCCGCAACATCCACACCACCCGCGAGTGGGTGCTGCGCAACTCCCCGGTCCCGATCGGCACGGTGCCGCTCTACCAGGCGCTCGAGAAGGTCGACGGCCGCGCCGAGGAGCTCACCTGGGAGGTCTACAAGGACACGGTCATCGAGCAGGCCGAGCAGGGCGTGGACTACATGACGGTGCACGCCGGCGTGCGCCTGCCGTACGTCCCGCTGACGGCGAACCGCAAGACGGGCATCGTCTCGCGCGGTGGCTCGATCATGGCGGCGTGGTGCCTCGCGCACCACAAGGAGTCCTTCCTGTACGAGCGCTTCGAGGAGCTCTGCGAGATCCTCGCCGCGTACGACGTCACGTACTCCCTCGGTGACGGCCTGCGGCCCGGCTCGATCGCGGACGCCAACGACCGGGCGCAGTTCGCGGAGTTGGAGACCCTGGGCGAGCTGAACAAGATCGCCAAGGCGCACAACGTCCAGACGATGATCGAGGGTCCGGGCCATGTCCCGATGCACAAGATCAAGGAGAACATCGACCTCCAGCAGGAGATCTGCGAGGAGGCCCCGTTCTACACGCTGGGCCCGCTGACCACGGACATCGCGCCGGCGTACGACCACATCACCTCGGGCATCGGCGCCGCGATGATCGGCTGGTGGGGCACGGCGATGCTCTGCTACGTCACGCCCAAGGAGCACCTGGGCCTGCCCAACCGTGACGACGTGAAGACCGGCGTGATCACGTACAAGATCGCGGCGCACGCGGCGGACCTGGCCAAGGGGCACCCGGGCGCCCAGGACTGGGACGACGCGCTCTCGGACGCGCGCTTCGAGTTCCGCTGGGAGGACCAGTTCAACCTGGCCCTCGACCCGGACACGGCCCGCGAGTTCCACGACGAGACGCTGCCGGCGGAGCCCGCGAAGACGGCGCACTTCTGCTCGATGTGCGGGCCGAAGTTCTGCTCGATGAAGATCTCGCACGACATCCGGCGCGAGCACGGGAGTTCGCAGGCGGAGGTCGAGGCGGGGATGGCGGAGAAGTCCAAGGAGTTCGCCGCCGCCGGCAACCGGGTTTATCTGCCGATCGCCGACTGAGTTCCGAGGTTCGGCCGATGCGGGACGGTCCGTCTACTCGGGCCGGCCCGCATCGTGTGCGGTTCCGAAGGGGTTGTCGATGGCGTAGCGCCAGTAGCCGTCCGGGCCCCGGCGGGCCACGTCGGTGGCGGTGCCCTCGATGTGGACGGGGCTGCCGTGGGCGCCGACTCCGTCGATCACGAAGTCGACGATCAGCAGCGCCAGATCGCCGGCCACGTAGGTGTGGCGCGGTGTCACACGGATGGGCACGCGCAGCCCGAGGAAGGCCGCGTTCGCCCGTATCCGCTCCGCCCCGGTGGCCTCGCGGCCCGGGGCGGGCACGAAGACCGCGCCGGGTTCGTAGAGCTGGTCCAGGGCCACCGGATCGAAGGTGTTGAAGGCCCGGGCGAAGGCGTACGGATGCTCGGCGGCGGTGGTCGACAGCGGCACACTGGGACGATGCGTCATACGGCGAGTGAACAGTCCGGCGAAGTGGGTCACCAAACGGAAATCCACGCCTGGGACCCGGAGTTGGTGCCCGGCGAGGCCGGCCGGACCCGGCGCCCCGAGCCGGACTGCCCGGTGGAGGCCGCGCTGGCCGCCGTCTCGGGCCGCTGGACCACGCTGGTGCTGCGGGAGCTGATGAGCGGTCCCCGTGGCTTCACGGAGCTGCGGACGCGGTTGCCCGAGCTCTCCGCGAAGGTCCTCAGCGAGCGGCTGCGGACCCTGCAGGAGAGCGGACTGGTCTCGGTCGAGCGACGGCGCGGCTTTCCCGTCCGTACGCGCTATGAGCTCACGGAGGCGGGTCTGGCCCTGCGCCCGCTCCTGGTCACGCTGTACGCGACCGGGGAACGGCTGTTGCGGCTGCGGGGCGGGACCAGGCCGGAGGCGGAGCTGGCCGACTCATCGCCCACGCCTCAGTCCGGCTGATGCTCCGGCCCCCCGAAGTCCGGGCTGGAGAAGTCCGGGCTCGAGTAGCTGGGCTTGGGGCCCGCAGGAGGGCCGCCGTCCGGGCTGCTGAAGCCGGGGCGGTGGTAGCCGAGTTGGGGCATCCGGCTGGACGGCGGGCTCGCGGTGGGGTGCCTGACGGCGCCGGGGTCGGCCAGTGCCTCGCGGAGGAAGGGGAGCACGCCCCGCTCCAGGAGCGCGTCCCGCCAGGCTTCCCTGGCGCGGGAGACCTCCTCGGTCAGTTCACCGCTTCCGGCGGCGGTCAGCGAGTTGGAACCGTTGCGCAGCGCGGTCATCAGGAGTCCGACCGCCGCGATCAGGATGCCCGCCGCGGTGAGGGCCCCGAAGAACCAGCCGGCCGTCAACAGGGTGTCGGCGAAGGCGGGTTCAGGGGTGAGCATCTGCAGGATGTAGCCGATGAGCAGGAAGATCGCGGCCGCCGTGCCGGCCAGGACCGGAGCCAGGACCGCGACCACGGCGACCAGACCCGCGCCCTCCGCGACCTCGCCCATGCTCGTGGCCAGGCCCATCGGCCCCGATGAGGACGCGGACGGCTCGGACGGGCCGGATTCGGAGACCGTGGTCTCGGTGCGTGCGGGTTCGCGCAGCTCCTCGCGGACCTTGACGTAGTGGTCGTACTCGGCCGCGGCGGCGGCGGTGATGAGCGCGGTCGCGTTGAGCGCCATCGTGCGCAGTTGTTCCGGGTTCAGACGGTCGCCCACGGCGGCCAGATCAGGGCGGTGCGGCGCGGAGCGCAGCGCTTCATCGAGGATCCGCTCATAGTCCTGGCGGTCCTCGTTCAGCAGGTGCGGAGCGCTGTTCATGTGCATCCCCCGATGCTCCGTAGGGCCGTGACTCCCGCTCGATCTCGGGCAGTGGGGCGGAAACGGAGGAGAGCCTGCTACGGATAAGCCGATGGTAGAGCGGCTCAGGCACGCGGTGACAGGGGGTTTCCGGAAATTGGCCCGGGGGCCGACCAGGGAGTGGTCCTGTGCGCCTGCCCCGGAATCGCTCAGCTATCCAAGGGCAGTCGGCGGACAAGGAGCTTTCCGGCCATGGTCACTCCGCCGTCCATCGCGACGGCAAGACCGTCCGCGTACACATGCGGGCCTTCGACCTGCGGTCCGCCACCGTCCGCGCCGTCCTCCGAGCCCACCTCGCCGAGCAGATACGGGATCGGGCTGTGGCCATGGACGACCCTGCTGCCGCCGAACGCCCCGAGCAACTCCCGTACGGCCTCGGGTCCCGACTGATCGCGGAACGCGAAGCGCTTGGTGAACTTGCGGAAGAGATCCCAGCACTCGTCCGCGTCATTGCGCGTGAGGGCCTCTCGGATCGTGTCATTGACCGAGGTGATCGAGTCGCCGTAGTCGAGATACGCCGTGGTGTCCGAGTGCATCAGCAGATGGTCGTCCTCCAACTCGATCGCGTCGAGCCGGGACATCCACTGCAGATGGACGTCCTGCAGGCGGTCCATATCGGACTTCTGGCCGCCGTTGAGCAGCCAGGCCGCCTGGAAGGTGGCGGTGCCCGCACCGGAGTTGACCGGGGTGTCGCCGAAGCGCTTGGCGCCGATGAGCAGCAGCTCGTGGTTGCCCATGAGCGCCTTGCAGTAGCCGCCGGCCGCCGCGGCCTGCGCGGAGAGCCGCATCACCAGGTCGATGACGCCGATGCCGTCGGGCCCGCGGTCGGTGAAGTCGCCGAGGAACCACAGGCGCGCATGGCCCGCGCACCAGTCGCCGTCGGCGTCGACGAGGCCCTGTTCGCGCAGCGCGGCGAGCAGTTCGTCGAGGTAGCCGTGCACATCGCCGACCACGTACAGCGGACCGAGCTCGTCGCCGGACGGCTCGGGCGCCGGCGCCTGGTCCGGCACCGGGACCTGCAGGGTGTCCCCGCGGTTGATCACCGGAAGGTCGCGCTGGGTCGGCGTATAGCCCTCGGGCTCGCCGGTGTCGCCGAAGCGGTCGGCGGCGTCACCGAAGTGCTCGGCGGCGTCACCGAAGCGCTCGGGCGCCTCGCCGAAGCCGGCGGTCTGCTGCACATACGCGGGTACGCGGAAGTCGCGGACCGTGTCCGTACGCACCACGGGTCCCTGACCGGCCCCCTGAGTCATCGACCCCTCCACCACCGTCGCGCCGCATTCCGCCACCGGATCGGACGGCCTGGTCGCGGCTGCCCGTGGTGTCGTGCGCCCATCATAGGAATGCGCCTGGCGCTCTGTGATGCACCAGGGGTGGTGAATCGTGGCAGGACTCGGGGGCGAAGGGGATTTCTCCCGAATTGCGAGCACCTTGCGGCCGCTTCGGATGGCCCGTCGACTGTTTCGGGACACCGCGGCCACCGTTTCGGGACGTCCCGTCCACCGTTTCGGAGCGACCGCCGGGCGACGTGCGGCGCCCGGCGGCCCCGCTCACTGCTCGGGTGTACGTGGCGGACTCACCGTCGTACGGGGGCGGCGGCGCTGCGAGGAGGTGCGGACGATCAGTTCGGTCGGTATCACCTGCTCGAGCGGAGCCGCCGAATCGACCCCCTCGATGGCATCGATGAGCAACTGCACCACGGCCGTGCCGATACGGCGCGGTTTGAGCGAGAGCGTGGTGATGGGCGGCTCGGTGGTGGCGTACACCGCGGACTCGCTGCAGCAGACGAGCAGCAGATCGTCGGGGACGCGCAGTCCGTAGCGCCGGGCGGCGGCGAGCAGATCGGTCCCGTTGGGGTCGAAGAGCCCGTACACCGCGTCGGGCCGGTCGGGCCGCGCGAGCAGCCGGTCGGCTGCGACGGCGCCCGCGCACGGGTCGTGCGCCGGGTAGGCCTCGTACACCGGGTCCTGGCCCACGCGCTTGCACCAGCGCAGATACGCGGTGGTGGAGAGATGGGTGTACGTGTCCGTGGTGGTGCCGGTGAGCAGGCCGATCCGGCGGGCGCCGGCCGCGGCGAGATGCTCGAGGATCTCCATCACGGCGGCCTCGTGGTCGTTGTCGACCCAGGCGGTCACCGGGAGCGAGCCCGCCGGGCGGCCGTCGGAGACCACGGGTAAGCCCTGGCGGACCAGTTCGCTCACGACGGGGTCCTGGTCCGAGGGGTCGATCACGACGGTGCCGTCGAGCGCGACGTTGGACCACACGTCATGGCGCGAGGTCGCGGGCAGGATGACCAGCGCATAGCCGCGGGCGAGCGCGGCGGAGGTGGCGGCTCTTGCCATCTCCGCGAAGTACGCGAACTCGGTGAAGGTGAAAGGTTCATCCCCGTAGGTCGTCACGGTCAGGCCGATGAGGCCCGACTTTCCGGTACGGAGCGTGCGGGCCGCTGCGGACGGGCGGTAGCCCAACCGGTCGGCGACCTCGCGGACATGGCGGCGGGTGGCGTCGGGGAGCCGGCCCTTGCCGTTGAGCGCGTCGGAGACGGTCGTGATGGAGACACCGGCAGCGGCGGCCACGTCCCGGATGCCCGCCCGACCCTGCCGGCTGCCGCCTCCGCGGGGGGTGCCCGCTCGGCTCACCTGGTGCTTCCCTGCTGCTGTCATGGCGAGCCGATAGTAGGGCTCATGGGGGTGGTCGACGGGGGCGCATATTCACCCGTTGACAGGCACGTTTCTGCAAGGTCCACTACCCTCAATTCCCATTGATACCAAGGTAGTTAAGGGCTTACTGCTCCATCGCCAGGCCGTGTGGGTACATGCGCCTGGCAAGTGGCACATGTTTCGAACTGGTCTCAACTCACCTTCACGGGTGATGCGCGCCACGGCGCGAGCCACCGGCGCGCGGCATCGCGCAGGGCGCTCCCCCCTCTGTTCCGCGCCGCACTTCTCCGTAGCTCTCTCGTTGTCCACAGGCCATTCGCAGGCGGACGGAATCCTCATAGAGTGAGCAGTATTCGCACTTGAGTCGTACGAGGAGGACCTGCGGTGAGCGAGAACAGCGGCCCGAAGCTGCGCGCCGAGCTGGACGGCATCCCGACGTACAAGCCGGGCAAGCCTGCCGCGGCCGGCGGTCCGGTGGCGTACAAGCTGTCCTCCAACGAGAACCCGTATCCCCCGCTCCCCGGTGTGATGGAGCAGGTGACGGCGGCCGCGGGCAGCTTCAACCGCTACCCGGACATGGCGTGCACGGGCCTGATGAACGAGCTGTCGGACCGCTTCGGCGTCCCGCTCACGCATCTCGCGACCGGCACGGGCTCGGTCGGTGTCGCCCAGTCCCTGATCCAGGCGACGAGCGGTCCGGGCGACGAGGTGATGTACGCGTGGCGCTCCTTCGAGGCGTACCCGATCATCACGCAGATCAGCGGTGCGACCTCGGTGAAGGTGCCGCTGACCGCGGGGGAGGTGCACGACCTCGACGCCATGGCGGCCGCGATCACCGACCGCACCCGTCTGATCTTCGTCTGCAACCCCAACAACCCGACGGGCACGGTGGTGCGCCGGGCCGAGCTGGAGCGCTTCCTCGACCGGGTGCCGAGCGATGTGCTCGTGGTGCTCGACGAGGCGTACCGCGAGTTCATCCGCGACACCGAGGTGCCGGACGGCATCGAGATCTACCGGGACCGGCCCAACGTCTGTGTCCTTCGCACTTTCTCCAAGGCGTACGGTCTCGCGGGTCTGCGCGTCGGTTTCGCGGTGGCGCATGAGCCGGTCGCGGCCGCGCTGCGCAAGACGGCGGTCCCCTTCGGCGTGAGCCAGCTCGCGCAGGACGCCGCGGTGGCCTCGCTGCGGGCCGAGGACAAACTGCTCGGCCGCGTCGGCTCGTTGGTCACCGAGCGCACCCGGGTCCTGGAGACGCTCAGGGGCCAGGGCTGGACCGTCCCCGAGACGCAGGCCAACTTCGTCTGGCTGCGGCTCGGGGAGCGCACGGTCGACTTCGCGGCTGCGTGCGAGAAGGCCGGTGTCGTGGTGCGTCCGTTCCCCGGTGAGGGTGTGCGGGTCACGATCGGCGAGGACGAGGCCAATGACCTCTTCCTCGGGGCCGCGGAGGCCTTCCGCAAGGAGCTGTGACTCCGGCGGTCCGGCTAGTCGGTGACCAGTTCCACGCGGATCGGGTCACCGTTGCGGACGGTGGCGAGGCGACGGGGGTCGCCGTCGAGCGCACCCAGCAGATTGCAGGGGCTCGCGAGGCGGCACTCCTCGCCGCGTGAGATCGGCGTCGGGCCGTACGGCAGCGCGAGTGCGTCGCCGTCGGTCCAGAACGCGACCGTGCCGGGGTCGACGACCTGCTCGGCGCCGGCCTCGCGCTCCACGCTGACACCGGTGTCGAAGTACACCTCCTCGCCCCATGTGTTCGCCGAGGCGGTGATCGGGAGCGCCTCGGCCAGCGCACGGCTGGTCGGGGTGTCCTCGAGCGTCGCGGTCAGATGGTCTGCGGGCCAGGAGATGCGTATCTGCATGCCGCGGATTCAACAAGATGTTGAAGTTCTTGGGAAGAGCCGTCTCGCCAAGGGGACGGCTCTTCCCGCAGAGCGGGGCCCCTCGATGCAACCGAGAGGCCCCACCACGCCGTCGGGACGGACGGCGATCAGCCGCTAGTTGACGCGCATGGCCGGTATGGAATCGGTGCCCGCGGAGCGCTCGACGGTCTGGCTGTACTTGTTGGACGGGTCCGCCGGCTTGATCTTCTGAGCCTTCGTGGCGTCCGTCCCGGCCGGGCGCTCGACCGTGCCGACCTGCGTGTCACTCCCCTTGACGTCATGGCCGGTGGCTGCCTGGGCCGCGCCCGCCGTGGCGAGCGAGCCGAGAAGAACGGCTGAGGCGGCGAGGGCGATGCGCTGTGCGTGCTTCATGATGCGTCCCTTTCGTAGAGGTTCGGTTGTTTCGAACCTTGTGCGCATAACGCTAGGAGTGGCGGCATTTGAGTCATGTTTGATCGGCCGGTTCCGCGCATGAGAAGTCGATGAGGCCGCCATGTCACAACTCGGGCCCCGTGCACGTCATAAGGGAGGGGGCCAAGAAGGGGACCCCCTCGAAGTTGCCGACAACCGGTACGACATAATGCTTGTGAATGTGAACGCGTTCACAAGCGTGTCCTGATTGGTCCCGTGATGGCCGGGATCAAGCGGGCAAACTGCCGCTGTGACCACGGCGACGTAAGGAGACTGACGACGTGGACTTGGCTCTGGCGCCGGAGACCCTGGCGCGATGGCAGTTCGGCATTACCACCGTCTACCACTTCCTTTTCGTCCCCATCACGATCTCGCTCGCGGCTCTCGTGGCCGGCCTGCAGACCGCGTGGGTTCGGACAGAGAAGGAGAAGTACCTCAGGGCGACCAAGTTCTGGGGAAAGCTGTTCTTGATCAATATCGCGATGGGTGTCGTGACCGGCATCCTGCAGGAGTTCCAGTTCGGCATGAACTGGTCCGACTACTCGCGCTTCGTGGGTGACATCTTCGGCGCACCCCTCGCGTTCGAGGCGCTGATCGCCTTCTTCTTCGAGTCGACCTTCATCGGTCTGTGGATCTTCGGCTGGGACAAACTGCCCAAGAAGATCCACCTGGCCTGCATGTGGATGGTCTCGATCGGCACCATCCTCTCCGCGTACTTCATCCTGGCGGCCAACTCCTGGATGCAGCACCCGGTCGGTTACAAGATCAATGAGGAGAAGGGACGGGCCGAACTCACCGACTTCTGGCACGTCCTGACCCAGAACACCGCCATTGCGCAGATGTTCCACACCATGACCGGTGCGTTCATGGTCGGCGGTGCGTTCATGGCCGGCATCGCCGCGTACCACCTGATGCGCAAGAAGCACATCGAGACCATGAAGACCTCGCTGCGGCTCGGTCTGGTCACGCTCGCCATCAGCGGGGTGCTCTCCGCGGTCAGCGGCGACCATCTCGCGAAGATCATGTTCGAGCAGCAGCCGATGAAGATGGCCGCGGCCGAGGCACTGTGGGACGGCGAGGAGGGCGCGCCGTTCTCGATCTTCGCGTACGGCGATGTCGACGAGGGCCACAACAAGGTCGCCATAGAGATTCCGGGCCTCCTTTCCTTCCTCGCGGACAACGACTTCAACTCGTACGTCCCCGGCATCAACGACCTCCAGAAGGAGATGCAGGAGAAGTACGGACCCGGTGACTACCGGCCGAACATCCCGGTCGCCTACTGGGGCTTCCGCTGGATGATCGGGTTCGGGATGGCCTCGCTCGGCATCGGACTGCTCGGGCTGTGGCTGACGCGGAAGAAGTTCATGCTGCCGCAGGCGCTGCGGGTCGGTGAGGACGAAGTGCCGCATCTGGTGGTCTGGAAGAAGCCGCTGAGCGCCAAGTGGGGCAAGTGGTACTGGCTGCTCCTGCTGTGGACCATGCTCTTCCCGCTGATCGCCAACTCCTGGGGCTGGATCTTCACCGAGATGGGCCGCCAGCCGTGGGTGGTGTTCGGCGTCATGAAGACCTCGGCCGCCGTCTCCCCCAACGTCTCGCAGGGCGAGGTCATCACCTCGATGAGCATCTACACGCTGCTCTACGCGGCGCTCGCCGTGATCGAGGTCAAGCTGATCGCCAAGTACGCCAAGGCCGGACCGCCGGAGCTCACGGAGGACGACCTCAACCCGCCGACGAAGATCGGCGGGGACTCCAATGGCTCCGACCGGCCGATGGCCTTCTCGTACTGAGGGAGGAAGAGGGATATGGAACTCCACGACGTCTGGTTCGTGCTGATCGCCGTTCTGTGGATCGGCTACTTCTTCCTCGAGGGCTTCGACTTCGGGGTCGGCATCCTCACCAAGCTGCTCGCCCGCGACCGCACCGAACGCCGGGTCCTGATCAACACGATCGGCCCGGTCTGGGACGGCAACGAGGTCTGGCTGCTCACGGCCGGCGGTGCCACCTTCGCCGCGTTCCCCGAGTGGTACGCGACGCTGTTCTCCGGCTTCTATCTGCCGCTGCTGTTCATTCTGATCTGCCTGATCATCCGCGGTGTCGCCTTCGAGTACCGGCACAAGCGGCCCGAGGACAAGTGGCAGACCAACTGGGAGCACGCGATCTTCTGGACCTCGCTGGTTCCGGCGCTTCTGTGGGGTGTGGCCTTCGCCAACATCGTGCGGGGCGTGAAGATCGACAAGGACTTCGAGTACGTCGGCAACTTCTGGGATCTGCTCAACCCGTACGCGATCCTCGGCGGGCTTGTCACGCTCACGCTCTTCACCTTCCACGGTGCGGTGTTCGTGGCGCTCAAGACCGAGGGCGATATCCGGGTACGGGCACGGAAGTTGGCGCTCACGCTCGGGCTCGTCACGGCCGTGCTCGCGCTCGCCTTCCTGATCTGGACCCAGATCGACAAGGGAGACGGCAAGTCCCTGGTCGCGATGATCGTGGCGGTGCTCGCCCTGGTCGGTGCGCTCGGGGCCATCAAGGTGGGGCGCGAGGGCTGGTCGTTCGCGCTGTCCGGGATCACCATCGCGGCCGCGGTGGCGATGCTGTTCCTGACGCTCTTCCCGAACGTCATGCCCTCCTCGCTGAACGAGGAGTGGAACCTCACGGTCACCAACGCCTCGTCCAGCCCGTACACCCTGAAGATCATGACCTGGTGCGCGGCGATCGCCACTCCGATCGTGCTGCTCTACCAGTCCTGGACGTACTGGGTGTTCCGCAAGCGGATCGGTACGCGGCACATCGCGGCCGACACGCACTGAGCGCGCTCTGAGCGTGTGATGTCCAGGGGTGCGCCAACAACTGCTCTGATACGGGCTGTTGGCGCACCCCTTTCTCGTACTGGAGGCTGTTTCACGTGAAACCGGTCGACCCTCGCCTCATCCGCTACGCAGGGGCCACCCGCCGCTTCCTCATCGCGATCGTGGTGCTCGGTCTTGCCGGGGCCGGTCTGGTCATCGCCCAGGCGATGCTGATCGCCGACGTGGTGGTGGGGGGCTTCGAGAAGGGGCTCTCCACAGGGGAATTGGGCACTCCGCTGCTGTGGCTCGCGGCGGTCGCCGTGGGCCGTGGGCTCGTCGGCTGGCTCACGGAGCTGGCCGCGCACCGGGCGAGTGCGGCGGTGAAGTCCGAGCTGAGGGGGAGGCTGCTCGGGCAGGCGACCGCACTGGGCCCTGGCTGGCTGAGCGGTCAGCGGACCGGTTCGCTGGTCGCCCTCGCCACCCGTGGGGTGGACGCGCTCGACGACTACTTCGCCCGCTATCTGCCCCAGTTGGGGCTCGCGATCGTCGTGCCCGTGGCGGTGCTCGCGCGGATCGTGACCGAGGACTGGGTGTCCGCGGCGATCATCGTGGTCACGCTGCCGCTGATCCCGCTGTTCATGGTCCTGATCGGCTGGGCGACACAGGCCCGGATGGACCGCCAGTGGAAGCTGCTCTCGCGGCTTTCCGGGCACTTCCTCGATGTGGTCGCCGGGCTGCCGACGCTCAAGGTGTTCGGGCGGGCCAAGGCGCAGGCCGAGTCGATCCGGAAGATCACCGGCGAGTACCGGCAGGCCACGATGCGGACCCTCCGTATCGCCTTCATCTCGTCCTTCGCCCTGGAACTCCTCGCCACCCTGTCGGTCGCGCTGGTCGCGGTCACCATCGGGATGCGGCTCGTGCACGGGGAGTTGGACCTCTACATCGGCCTCGTCGTCCTGGTGCTCGCACCGGAGGCGTATCTGCCGCTGCGGCAGGTCGGGGCGCAATACCACGCGGCGGCGGAGGGCCTCGCGGCCGCCGAGGAGATCTTCGAAGTACTGGAGACGCCGCTGCCGGCGACCGGCGACGGGCCCGCGCCGCGCGGGGAGTTGAGCGTCGAGGGCGTGACCGTGCGCTATCCCGGGCGGGACACGGCGGCCGTCGAGAACGTGTCGTTCACGGTCGGCGAGGGCGAGACCGTCGCGCTCGTCGGGCCGAGCGGCGCGGGCAAGAGCACCTTGCTGCATGCGGTGCTCGGGTTCGTACGGCCCGACGAGGGGCGTATCCGCGCCGGCGGGACGGATCTCGCGTCCGTGGCGCCCGGTGCGTGGCACGAGCAGGTGGCGTGGGTGCCGCAGCGGCCGCAGGTGTTCGCCGGGACGCTGGAGGAGAACGTACGGCTCGCGCGGCCGGACGCCGACGACGAGCAGGTGCGCACGGCGCTGCGGGACGCGGGCGCGCTGGACTTCGTGGACGCGCTGCCCGAGGGCCTCGGCACGCTGCTCGGTGAGGACGGGGCCGGGCTCTCGGCCGGGCAGAAGCAACGGCTCGCGCTGGCCCGGGCGTTCCTCGCGGACCGCCCGGTGCTGCTGCTCGACGAGCCGACGGCCGCGCTCGACGGGGCCACCGAGGCGCAGATCGTGGACGCGGTACGGCGGCTGGCTCGCGGTCGCACCGTGCTCCTCGTCGTGCACCGGCCGGCGCTGCTCGCGGTGGCGGACCGGGTGGTGCGGATCGAAGGGGGCGCGCCGGCCGGGGAGTTGGCGGCACCTGCCGTGCCGATGGCTGTCAGGGAAGGGGTCGCCGAGGCGGCCGCCGGGGGTGAGGGGCTGGTCGCCGCGACGGTCGCGGATCCTTTGGAGACCGTCCCCGAGCATGGAGTGCTCGCCCGCGTACGGAAGATGGCCGGTGCGCGGCGCGGTCGGCTGCTGCTCGGTCTCTTCCTCGGTTCGCTCGCGCTGGGCAGTGCAGTGGGCCTGATGGCCACGTCCGGCTGGCTGATCTCCAAGGCCTCGCTGCAGCCGCCCGTACTGCATCTGATGGTGGCGGTCACCGCCACCCGCGCCTTCGGCATCGGCCGCGCGGTCTTCCGGTACGCCGAGCGCCTGGTCACCCATGACGCGGTCCTTCGGATGCTGGCCGACACCCGGGTCGCCGTCTACCGGCGGCTCGAACGGCTCGCGCCCGCCGGGCTCAGGAAGACCCGGCGCGGTGATCTGCTCGCCCGGCTCGTCGGCGATGTGGACGCGCTGCAGGACTACTGGCTGCGGTGGCTGCTTCCGGCGGGTGCGGCGCTGGTGGTGGGTCTGGGCGCGGCCGGGTTCACCGCGTGGCTGCTGCCCGAGGCCGGGGCGCTGCTGGCCGGGGGCCTGCTGCTCGCCGGCGTCGGGGTGCCGTGGCTGAGCGGGCTTGTGGCCCGTCGGGCCGAGCGGCGCCTCGCGCCCGCGCGCGGGGAGATGTCGACGCGGGTGGCCGATCTGCTCACCGGGACGGCCGAGTTGACCGTCGCGGGCGCGCTTCCTTCCCGTACGGACAAGGCCCGCGCCGCCGACGCCGAGCTGACCCGGATCGCCTCGCGGGGCGCCTGGGCCACCGCGCTCGGGGCCGGGCTCAGCGCGCTGATCTGCGGGCTCACCGTGGTCGCTGCCGGGGCCGTGGGAGTGGCGGCGGTCGGTGACGGGCGCCTGAGCGGGGTCTCGCTCGCCGTCGTCGTGCTCACTCCACTGGCCGCGTTCGAGGCCGTGACCGGGCTGCCGCTCGCCGTGCAGTACCGGCAGCGGGTGCGGCGCAGTGCGGAGCGGGTCTTCGAGGTGCTCGACGCGCCCGCGCCCGTACGGGAGCCGGCGTCGCCCGGCGCCGTGCCCGCCGGGCCCTTCCCGCTGGAGCTGCGCGGGATCTCGGCCCGGCACGCGGGCCAGGACCGGGATGCGCTCGCCGGGGTCGACCTGACCCTGCGGCAAGGGCGGCGGATCGCGGTCGTCGGACCGTCCGGGTCCGGCAAGACGACGCTGGCCCAGGTGCTGCTGCGGTTCCTCGACGCACGGGAGGGCGCGTACACGCTGGGCGGGGTGGATGCGTACGGCCTGGAGAGCGACGGGGTGCGGCGGCTGGTCGGGCTGTGTGCGCAGGATGCGCACCTCTTCGACAGCTCCGTACGGGAGAACCTGCGGCTTGCCCGGCCGGACGCCTCGGACCGTGAGCTGAGGGACGCGCTGGCGCGGGCGCGGCTCCTGGAGTGGGTGGACTCGCTGCCCGACGGTCTGGACACGCTCGTCGGCGAGCACGGGGCCCGGCTCTCGGGCGGCCAGCGGCAGCGGCTCGCGCTGGCGCGGGCGCTCCTTGCGCGGTTCCCCGTACTCGTCCTGGACGAGCCGGCCGAGCACCTCGATCTGCCGACCGCCGACGCGCTGACCGCCGATCTGCTCGCGGCGACGGAGGGCACGGCGACCGTGCTGATCACGCACAGGCTGGCCGGGCTCGACGCCGTGGACGAGGTCCTGGTGCTCGAGCATGGGCGGGTGGTGCAGCGGGGGGCGTACGCCGAGCTGGTCGAGGTGGAGGGGCCGCTGCGGCGGATGGCGGAGAGGGAGCGGGAGGCCGAGGTGCTGGTCGGCTAGCGCCTCAGGAACGGGCACGTCGGGGACTACCTGGCTTTCCTCTGAAATTCGGACTAACTAGGATCAAGGGCATGCAAGCCCCCGTCGTACCCGAAGAGCTGCCCGAAGATCCCCCTCCCTTCCCGGAGCGGGACGTCACCGGCACCGCCGCCGCGGAGCAGGCCGCGCGCAGTCTGCAGTCGCTCCCCGAGGAGCTCGCGGCCCGGCTGCCGCAGCTGCTCGAGGCCATGGTGTCCGTGGGCAGCGGGCTCGATCTGCACTCCACGCTCGACCGCATCGCGGAGACGGCGGCCAGCCTGACCGGCGCCAAGTACGCGGCGATCGGCGTGATCAACGACAAGGGCGACGGGCTCGCCGACTTCATCACGTACGGCATTCCGCAGGAGCACCGGGAGCTGATCGGCGCCCTGCCGGACGGCAGGAGCGGGCTGCTCGGCGCGCTGATCAAGGATCCGGCGACGGTACGGCTCGACGACCTGACCCAGGACCCGCGCTCCATGGGCTTCCCGCCGCACCACCCCCCGATGCGGACCTTCCTCGGTGTACCGATCCGGGTGGGCGGCGAGGTCTTCGGCAACCTCTATCTGACCGAGAAGCGGGGCGGCGGCAGCTTCAGCATCTACGACCTGCACATGGTCAAAGTGCTCGCGACCGAGGCCGGGATCCAGATCGGCAACGCGCGGCTCTACGAGGCGACCCGGCAGCGCGAGCGGTGGATCGACGGATCGGTGGCGGTCACCACCGCACTCCTGTCCGGCGCCGACGCCGATGAATCGCTGACCGTCGTCGCCGAGCAGGCGCGCAAGCTCGCCAATGCCTCGGCCGCGTTCGTGCTGCTCACCGCCGAGGAAGGCGGCCTGGAGATCGTGGCCGAGTCCACCGAGAGCGGGCCGTCGTCCGCACTCGGTCTGCTCGTGCCGCCCGAATCGCCCGTCGTCGATCTGGTGCTCGCGGGCGAACCGGTCTTCATCGACGACGCCGCCAGCGACGACCGGCTGATCACCGAGCTGGCCCGGGCCTACGGCCCCACCATGTTCCTTCCGCTGGAGAGCGGCGGCCGGGTGCTCGGCGTGCTCGCCGCGCCGCGGGTGGGAGGTGCGCAGCCGTACACCGAGGCCGAGAAGACCCTCGCGGTGCAGTTCGCCGCGCAGGCCGCGCTCGCGCTGATGATGGCGGAGGCACAGCGCGACCGGGAACGGCTCGCCGTCTTCGAGGACCGCGACCGTATCGCCCGTGACCTGCACGATCTGGTGATCCAGCGGCTGTTCGCCACCGGGATGATGCTGGAGAGCGCGCAGCGCAGATCGGTGGTGCCCGAGGTGCGGACCGGCGTCGGCAAGGCGATCGACGAGCTCGACGTCACCATCCAGGAGATCCGTACCGCGATCTTCGCGCTGCAGCAGGGGCCCGCGGAGGCGCCGTCCGGCCTGCGGACCCGGGTGCTCCGGGAGATCAACATGGCTGCGGTGCCGCTGGGGTTCAAGCCCTCGCACCGCTTCCTCGGGCCGATGGACACCGTGGTCGGCGAGCTGACCGGCAAGAACCTGATCGCCGCGCTGCGCGAGGCGCTGTCCAATGCCTTCCGGCATGCGCAGGCCGGGCAGATCGAGGTCGTGGTCGATGCGGGAGCCCAGCTGCCGGACGGCCGGGAAGGCGTACGCCTGACGGTGGCCGACGACGGGGTCGGGATTCCGGAGGGCGGCCGGCGCAGCGGGCTGAAGAACCTCAAGCGGCGGGCCGAGTCCCTCGGTGGCGACAGCTGGTACGGGCCGGGGATCGGGGACGACGGGGCCGGGACCACGGTGGTGTGGCAGGCGCCGCACTGAAGTGCGGACGCACTGAGGCAGGCGCCGCACTGAGGCGGCTTTGGTTTCACGTGAAACATGCGTGGGGGTCATGGGTCGGCGCTCACGCCCGGCCACGGACCGCTCTCCACGCCCGGCCACTGTTCGGCTCAACTGCCTGACCCCATATGGGGCAAGGGTCACCCCTGTGCCCTGTTCGTACGGGCGTGGCGTCAACCGGCGGGTGACGATCCGTGCATGTTCCTGATGTCGCGTCGCCTTCCGCCCGTACTCCTTGTCGCGACGCTGCTGCTCGCGCTCGCCGCGCCCACGGCCTCCTCCGACTCGGCGAAGGACGAGCCGGGCGGGCACGGCCACGGCCCCGGTACGAGCGGCAAGGTGGCCCGGCTGCTCGAGAACGCGGCGAAGGCGACACAGGAGTACGAGAAGGGGCGGCGGGCCGCCGAGACCCAGCGCAGGAAAGCCGAGCGCCTGGAGGGCGTGCTCACCCGGCAGCGTCTGGAACTGAAGCGGCTGAACGCCGAATTGGGGCGGATCGCGCGGGGCCAGTACCGCAGCGGCGGCGGCATCCCGTACACCGCACAGCTGCTGCTCGCCGACGATCCGGACGAGCTGATGCGCGGTCAGCGGCTCGCCCTGCAGGCCAATCTGGCCATGAACCATCTGATCGACAAGACCCAGCGGGCCGCCCGCAGGGTCGACGAGGACCGGCAGCGGGCGGCGGGCGCCTGGCACTCCCTCGATGCACGCCGGGTCCGGCTCGCCGCGTTGAAGAACGGGCTCGAGAAGCAGCTCGAGGACGCCCGGTGGACGCTGCAGGGCGAGGCGGACGCCCAGGTCGCGGCGGGTGCGTGCCGTGGTGCGGTACGGCTCGACCAGCCCTCGCTGCCGCAGGGCCGCAGGTGGGTCGCGCCGGTCGAGACGTATGAACTCTCCGCCGGCTTCGGCGGCAGCGGCGACCGGTGGGCCCACCGGCACACCGGGCAGGACTTCGCCGTCGGCATCGGGGAGCCGGTGCGGGCGATCGGCGCCGGGCGGGTGGTGAAGGTGTCCTGCGGGGGCGGCTTCGGGATGGAGGTCCTGGTCCAGCACCCCGGCGGCTACTACTCGCAGTACGCCCATCTCGCCTCCGCCGCCGTCGACCAGGGCGACAAGGTCCGCACGGGTCAGTGGCTCGGGCAGGCGGGCACGACGGGCAACTCGACCGGACCGCATCTGCACTTCGAGGTGCGGCTCACTCCGTATCTGGGATCGGGGGTCGATCCCAGGAAGTGGCTGGCCGAGCGGGGTGTGAAGCTCTGACCTCAATGAAGGTCAGGCGCGGGCCTCGGCGGTGAGCTGTCAGCCGCGGGCTTCGGCGATGAGCTGCTCGATGATCACGGCCACGCCGTCGTCGTTGTTGGCGACCGTACGGCCCCAGGCGGCGGCGATGACATCCGGGTGGGCGTTGCCCATCGCATAGCCGCGGCCGGCCCAGCTCAGCATCTCGACGTCGTTCGGCATATCGCCGAAGGCCACGACCTCCTCGGCGCTGATGCCGCGCTCCGCGCAGCACAGCGCGAGCGTGCTGGCCTTGGAGACACCCGCGGCGCTGATCTCGAGCAGCGCGGTGGGGCTGGAGCGGGTGACCTCGGCGCGCGGTCCGACGGCGGTACGCGCGAGGGTGAGGAACTCGTCGGGGGTCAGCTCGCCGTGGTGGGCCAGGAGCTTGAGCACCGGCTGGTCGGCCAGGTCGAAGTCCTCGGCGAGCAGCTTCTCGACCGGGGCGATGGTGATGATCGGGTCCATGTGCAGCGGCGGATAGGCGAGTTCATGGCAGATGCCACCGGTGCGCTCGATGGCGAACGACGTGCCGGGGACCGCCGCGCGCAGCACCTGGATGACGTCCAGGGCGCTCTCGCGCTGCATCGATCGCAGCTTCACGAAGCGGTGCTGCCCGGGGCCGCCGTGCAGATCGACCACCGCGGCGCCGTTTCCGCAGATCGCCAGGCCGTGGCCGTGCACATGGTCGCTGACGACATCCATCCAGCGGGCCGGGCGGCCCGTGACGAAGAAGACCTCGATCCCGGCCTCCTCGGCGGCGGCGAGCGCAGCGACCGTACGCGGGGAGACGGACTTGTCGTCCCGCAGCAGCGTGCCGTCCAGGTCCGTGGCGATCAGCCGGGGGCGGGGGTGGGCG